>JAYTGN010000261.1:0-26083 GCA_043733485.1 Gemmataceae bacterium | reverse complement strand
GCCACCCGAGCCAATCCATGAAAGCAACAAGTTGCCTTATCGGCCGAGGCCCGCGGAGGCTGCGGCCCGGATCGTCGCTTCCGGGTCGGTCTGCGCCGCGGTCTTCAGCGTCGTCATCGCTTCCGGCGTCGCGACCTTGCAGCGAACCAAAGCCTTGATCGTCGCGGATCGAACCGGCACGCTGGACGACTTCGCTCCGGCGGCGATCAGTTCAGTCGTCAGTCCGGGGTTCGTTCGCAAATCCTCGGCAGTGAGTTGGTCGATCCCCGCCGCCAGTTCCGACACGGGCACGAGCCCCTTCATCATTTTCGTCACCTGTTCGCCGCGATTGACCTGCGGGGTCACGTGGCTCACGGGCATCGTCTTCACGGCCTGTACCATGGGAGTCGGTGCCGCGTAAGTCGGAAGCTTGGCCGCGACGACGGGAGGCACCACCGGACCTTTCGACATAGCCGGTTGAACGAACGTCATCGGAGCCGCTTCGGGAACGGTGGGAACGGTGTGGTGAACGACCGCGTTCGTCGAACCCATCGGCCGCGAAGCGATCGGCATTACGCCCGGTGTCGTAGGCTTCGACGAGAAGGCGTTCAACAGCGTGGAAGGTCGCGGGGATCGCAGGCTGGCGAGTTCCGGGCCGGGCTCGCCGGCCGCCATCAGATCGTGTTGGTTGACCGTCGGCCCGGCGACTTCCATCGGGATCGCGATCAGCAGTGCCTTGCGGGCGTCCGCGATGATCTCGGCGGACGGCATCTTCGCGACGCGGTTGTAGTACCCCTCCGCCATCGAGCCTTCCTTGCCCTTCTTCAGGTCTTCGCCCTTCTCGATGGGCTTGGGCAGCGGGGCCGGTTCGAGCTTCGGCAGCGGTGCGGGTTTCTTGTCGCAGTTCTTGTCCGGGCACTTCGATTCCATGTCGCAGAAGCAAGTGAGGCAGTGCTCCAGGGCCGCTTGGGCCGCAGCGCGAACGCGGGCCGACTTCTCGGCGGGGAACCCGTCGCAGTCCGTGCCCGAAGCGGCTTCGGCGAGCGCCTTGATCACCTTCTTGGTGCAGCAGCAGCCGTTGAGCAGCACGTTGGCCGCTTGCAGCCGCACGCACTCGTTGCGGTCGCCGCGGAGGGCACCGATCAGCGCTTCCTCGGCTTCCGGCCAGTAGTGGCAATCGACGGTTCCGAGGTACTCGACGGCCGCCATCCGCTTCTCGGCGTTGGCCCGGTCGAGCTTCACTTGCGAAGCCGCGCCCACGGCACCGGGCGCTTGCAGTTCGGCCAAGCTCGGCGATTTGAGGCGCGAGTTCGGCAGGATGCGCTGGCGCAGTTGAGCGAGCGGCGAATCCGCGTTGGCCCGCTGGCGGTATTCGCGCTGATCTGCCGAGACGCCCAGAAAGCTTCCCAGCGTATTCTGCGTTGGCATCGCCGGACGCGGAGCAATGCCCGTGGGGCCGGGGCCGGGCAGCGGAGCCAGGGCAATCGGCGGCTGGGCCACGGCGATGGACGATAGGCCGACAGCGGCCAGACCGAGAGCGTATCGCTTCAGGCTCACGATCGGACTCCTTTTTCTGAAGACGGAATGTGCTGGGGCGAAGCAGAGCGCCCTACCTTTTCCCGACCCGCCGACATCGGCTGCGCAGGGAAGGCAATACAGCGGTTAGCTGGAAGATACTTCGGCCAACGAAAGCCCGGGTCTTGAGGAAGAATGAGGCCGAATCGGTTGTTCCCGCGAAATAGGTTGGCGGGGTTGAAGCGGTAAGGTGGGCTGAAGCGGAGGAGCATCGAGCTGGAATGCCGGAGTCGTTTCTCGTGGAAGTTGCGAACGGGACTTGTCGCTCGAACGGTCTCGGTTAAGACTGGGTGGAAGCCGTTCGACCCGAATGGAGCTTGGCTTGGATACCCTGAACGAGTCGCAGCGCAGCGAGCGAATGAGCCGCGTGCGGATGGAGGAGTGTATCCTTAGTGAAGATTCAAGGTGACCATCTTCGAGCGCAGACAATGGCTGGGATTGCTTCCGAATTTCGAGTCGAGCAATTCTACTCGAATGACCTGATAAGCAATTTACTATCCGTCGGCAATGCAGGCGGCATCAGACCTTCCTTGAGGGCCGATGGGTCGATTCGTCGACTAGTATTACTGACAGCACTACCGCTTGCGAAAGTTGCGGCCGAAAACCCATATCACGACCGAGTTGAGAGTGATATTCTCATTTATACTGGCAAAGGACTTCGCGGAAACCAAGAGCCAGGCGGATTGAATCGCCGACTGGTCGAGCAGCTGAACGAGCATTTCCCAGTGTGGTGTTTTCAGCAAGGATTCAGTCGACGCGACAAGAAGGCAGGCAAGGACCGTTGGAAATTCCTTGGCCTTCTAACGCTCATACGTTTTCACAACGAACAACAGCTCGATGCTGACGGCAAGTTTCGATCTGTCTGGTTGTTTGAATTCGACATCTCCAGTGAGTCGAGAAGCATCGGCATCGAGGAGGATACGGCCCTTGCAAAAGCCGCGTTTACCAGAGTTGCCGAAAGTCTGAGCAACGACCCAGAAGAGCAAGTTGTTGCCGATGTTGAGGGCGACGTTATTTCAGATGCCGTTTTAGAGAAAGTCAGATGTTGGTTGCTGGCACAACATCCGAGGGATTTTGAACTGATCGTACAACGCGCCTTTGAAGCGGCAGGTTACAGAGATGTCGCTGTGACACGCTATACGCAGGATGGCGGCATCGACATTCTTGCGTCGTTCGGTCAAGCTGGCTGGCCGGTCCGCAATTGGCAAGTCCAGGTTCAGGCTAAACGGTGGCTGCATACTGTTGGTCGTAAAGAAGTTGCCGAACTTCGTGGCAGCCTGAAATCGCACGGACTTGGATGTCTTATCGCTACAAGCTACTTTTCCAAGGCTGCCGTTGCTGAAGCGACGGAACCGGGGAAGTCGCCCATTACCTTAATCAATGGGCGGGAGTTTGCGAGTCTCATCGTCGCACTTGGAATTAGTCCATCCACAATTCGAGCCTAATAGGTCATCGAAAGACTGCACGGCCTTGCCGCTCAGCTCGATCCGATTGTCAATCCGCCGGTGGTGTTCGATCCGACCGACCCATTCACAATTGGCCGATTGATTGCCGAGACGCTTCTCGATCAACCGCGACACGCACTCGAATCGCTTCCACGGTTTTACGGAGCGGGCGTCTATGCGATTTACTACAACGGGTCGTTCCAACCGTATTCGCCGATCAAGTTGACGGACCACCCAATCTACATCGGCAAGGCCGACCCCGACGATGCTGAAGCAACGACGCCGGAGCAACAAGGAGATCGGCTCTGGCAGCGATTGGTCAAGGATCACGCCAAATCAATTTCCCACGTCGAGAATCTCGAATTAGATGATTTTGAATGTCGATACCTCGTCGTGAAGAGCCGTTGGCAGAAGACGGCGGAGGACTACTTAATCGGTAAGTTGAAGCCAGTTTGGAACACGGAGATGAGAGTATGCTACGGCTTCAGCAAGCATGGAGATGCTGCAACGACAAGGGGCAATTCGAGGTCGCCGTGGGATACGCTCCATCCCGGTCGCAAGTGGGCGTGGTTGGCGGGCAACAAGGACAACCGATTTTCCGCGCAGGACATTACGAGTCGAATCGGCGAGCACTTTCGCCGCCATCCCCCGAGTCAATAAGTCGCATTACAGCAGTCAGGTTTCACTCGATCAGCGTGACCTGGACGCCGCTCTGAGCGATGCGTTCGAGGGCGCTCTTCATCTTCGAGATGCGGACGTCGTAAGCGCCGGTGATGATCTGTTCGGTGGGTATGCTCGCGCTCGGCGGGTCCGCGGTGCCGACCGTTCCCGCCGAGGTGTTGCCCACTTGTTGGACGCGAAGCAGGAAGCGCAGCGCGTCTTGCCCTTCCTGACTGATAGCACCGGTGTCGTAGCCGCTGAAGACGTCGCCGAAGGCGATGGCGTATACGCGGGCCGGCGCGTTTGGCAAACTGAAGCCGCTCGTAGTGGTCGATGAGACCGGCGCGACAATGCGCTCGACAACCTTGACGGCATATTGGCCGTTGAAGCCTTGAGCCCCGCCTCTCACCAGATTTGGGTCGAGCGTCCACGATTCAACCGTTGAACTCGTTGCATATCGCGTGTCCGATCCGGTCCCACTGATTGCCCAACGGCCCTTCGCGTTCGGCTTGCCATCCGTCTCGAAGATCACGATCTTCGAAGCCCCGCGTCGACCGCCGCTTCCGTAACTTCCCGTCGAAAGTAGCGTCGGGGAATTCGAGAGCATGTTGAACCCGAGCGCGAGTCCCGAGTTGGCGTCGGTGCCGCCCTTCGAGTTCGGAATCGCGTCGATGTCGTCTCCGAAGGTCACCGTGTACGGGCGGTGCTCGATCGTCGAGGCCGTGTTCGACCCCGAGGAGATTTTCGACTTCATATCCGCGACGGCATCCTTACGGAAGAAGAGCACATTCTTGAGCGAGTACCAGTCTTGCCCCATGGGTGCGAGCGGGCTGCTGAAGTTGCCGCGAGTGGCGAACCCCGCGATGCCGCAGTAATCGTTGGGGTGGTTTTTGCGAATGTCGTCGACCACGGAATTGACCGCGGCCTTGAGTTGCCAGCACTGGCTTTCGTGCGTGGTTCCCGACCACCACGGGCGATCCTCGCCGGACAACTTCAGGAACTGCAGCATGGACTGAGGGCCAAACCAGAAGTGCAAACGTGGGCGATTCGCGTTGTCGGAGTAGTTCATATAAGGTTTCGAGTTCGGCACAGTATTGCCAGCAAGTATCGAAGAACTCGTCACTCCGACAATTGGGTTGTCGAACGGGAACCGCGATTCCACCCCGGCCAACATTCTGTGCGGCGAGTACCCGGTCCTCATAGCATTCGTACTCAATGGAGCGTTAGCGTTGTCGAATGAATCTACGCCGAAGAGGAAATGAACGTATTCGCGCCAGAAGGTGCGGTCGTTCGCATCGCCCGCCGCGTTGGTCGTGAGGTCCTTGGGGATCGACGAGTAGTAAAGGATGCGGCCAGAACGCAGATTGGAAGGTAGCGTTTGCGGGCCGGACTTGAGCCAGGCAATGATGGCCGGGTAGTTGAGCCGGTAATAACCGGGGCAGTTGTTCGCGGTGTATGCGGTGGTTACGCTGGTGACGACCGAGTTCAGTGTGTGGCCGTTCGAAACGCGGAACAGGATCGCATTGATGTCGTCCGTCTGTGGGTCGAAGGCAGCACCGTTTCCCTTGAGGAAGAATCGCCGCCGCCAGTCGCACATCGGCTTACCGGCAACATCGAACGCGGGGTTCGCCGGGTTTGGGTTCGCGAGGTTCGCCGTGGTGTCGAAGCGGGGATCGGGTGGCCAAATAAAGAACGTCTTCCCCCAGTAGCCCGGCCCCATCGAATAACCCTGGAACGTACCGGTATTCACCTTCACGCTCTTGTTGTTGGTCTGTCCGGGATCGCGGAGGAAGCTCACATCGAGGTCGTAGCCAAACTTCTCCCAAATGGCGTCGTAAAGATTGGTGTCCGAGTCGCCGCCGTCCTTGGTGTTGCCATTGGCGAGAAGAGTGTTCGCCATTGCGCCGGAAGGGAGGAGTGTGTAGAACTTGAGGTCGCGGGCCGAGAGTGTGGAGCCGAGAAATTGCTTCAGCGTGTGGGCACCTTGATCGACGAAGGTGCTGCCTCCGAGCGTGCTCCAAGCGCTCGCCTGACCGCCGCGGCTGCCGTCGATTCGGGGCCACTTGTCTCCCACGTAAGGAATTGGACTATCCGTTTGCACGTCGAAGTTGTCCGGGGCCGGGCACGCGCCCGTTGAGGCGTTGTAGGCTCCGGAAGTGGGATCCCACATCTTGAAGGCGTTCTTCACCGGCGTGGATTGGCCGACCGAGGACGGATCGCCGGGTGCCGTGAGGAAGTCTTCAATCACGGGTGGCCCACCGCTCGTCGTTATCGTGTGATTGTTTGGGTAGTAACTGCCCGACGCGTTCTTGTATGCGTCTGTTATCTGTAGGGGATTCGGACGATCACTCACCACAGAAGATGCAGGTCCAGCCGAAGTAATGCTCGCGTTTTGATAAAATGTGTATCGTGCGTAGTGCCCGAATTTTGGATAGGCCGGATCGGAATTCATTAGTCCTTCTACCGGGGCCTTTACTTGTGTCATGGTGTCGGTTTCATCGGGCCAATTGCACGTCGAAGAGAATGCCATCGAACCCGTGAAGTCCAGCACGAACGCGATATCGCGGGGGCGATGCACCGCCGTGGCTACTGCCCCCGTCGGCATCGCGGTCACGCCCATCACCCGCATGAAATACGTCGGCTGCTGCGACGCGAGTTCCACCCGCATCGCGGACCACGAATCGCCCGCACTCACCGAACCGGGATAGCTCACCTTGAAGCGCTGCGTGCTGGAATCGTACTTGAACTGGCCCGGCGTCACCGAAGCGATCTCGCCATCGATCACGTAACGGCTCAGGTGCGGGTTCGCCTTGGCGGCGGAGCGGGCCGCGTCGATCGCGGCGGTTCGGTTCGTGTCCGTCGTGTTTTCTTGATTGTTCAGATTCCGCGCACCGACGAGGGCCGCCACGTCCGCCGAGTTCTGGCACTGCGTCCGCGAGACGGCGAGCATGCCGAGGTCCACGGCCAAGGCGACGAACCCAAACAGCGCGATCAGGCAGACACCCAACGTGGGAAGCACGGACCCCGGACGTGTCGTGTGGCGAGCCCGACGCGCCAGCAAGGGATAATGTCGCACCTTGCTGGCGCGTCGGGCTCGAGTCGATGGCTGGAACATGACGAGACTCCCTCGGAATCGCGCTGAGGCGATACCGCATGGAAGCCTAGGTCGGGCCGAATGCGATGTTTGAGGCGACGCGGTAAGAAATACCGGTCGCACGGGAACTGACGGTCGGGTTATTCGGATCGTGCGGCTTGAACCTTCACATGCCCTTGGTCGCGTCGCGGACCTCGCCCTTCGGCAGGTTCGGCTGGCCCTTCAAAATCTTCGTCATGTTCTGCTTGTATGCCTCGACGCCCGGTTGGCCGTACGGGTTCGTCCCCATCAATCGGCCTTCCACCACCGTCGCCAGCATG
This sequence comes from Gemmataceae bacterium, assembly GCA_043733485.1. GTDB lineage: Bacteria > Planctomycetota > Planctomycetia > Gemmatales > Gemmataceae > Urbifossiella. Next base: position 19,010 of record JAYTGN010000261.1, on the reverse strand, counting down.
AGCATCTGCATCAGTTGGCCGATGGCGTGCTCGTTGAGCGAAGGCAGCACGATGTCCGCCGTGGGGCGGGCCGCGTTCTCGTAGGCCTCGTTCGTCCCCTTCAGGGCCGCATCCGCTAAGTCGGGGAAGCCGCGACGGCTGAACTGGTTCAAGTCGTCCTCGTTGCGGTCGGACATGCCGACCATCACCGGCGGATGCTTCACCTGCTTCACGATCAGGTTGTTGATCATCTTGTCGCGCGTGCCGTCTTGATGCTGTTGGCCGCGGCTGTGGAGGTCGCGGCTGTGCATCACGGTCAGCGGGGTTGCCCCGCGGTTATTTTTGCCCAGCGATTCGGACAGCAACTGGTCGTACCACCAGCCGATCGCCTCGAGCTTCTTGGTCCAGACCGCCATCACGCGGGTGGTCTTCTTCTGTTCCTCGGTCATGAGGTAATTCACGGCAGCGAACTGAAGTACGGGATTGTGGTCGAACGGCTCCTCGATGAAGCGCTTGGTCATGGCGGCGGCTCCGAGCAACAAGGCGCGAACGTCCAGCCCCATGACGGCCGCGGGAAGCAGGCCGACCGGCGTGAAGACGCTGAACCGGCCACCGACCTCGTCCGGGATCGTGAGCATGTCTTCGTCGGCGAAGCCATCGGCGCGGCAAAGGTCGCGGAGCTTCCCCTTCGGCCCGGTGATCGGCACGATGGAGTGGCGGTACATCTCGGACTTGGGTCCGTAGTAGCGGGCGGCCTCGGCCCGGACGGCGCGGTAAGCCGCTGCCGTCTCGATGGTGCCGCCCGATTTACTGGTGACGACCACGCCCCAACGCTCCTCGAAGAGTTCCGGATCGACGCAAGTGTTGTCCAGCAGTTCGAAGAATTCCTGGAGCGAATCGTTGTCCAGCGAGTTGCCTTCGAAGTAAATTCGCGGCTTGCCCATCCGCATCTTGGCGGGCATTTCGTTGTGGAAGCTGTGGCAGAGGGAGTCGAAAAGGGCGCGAGCACCGAGGTAGCTGCCGCCGATACCGAGGACGACCACGCGGTCGAAGTTTTCCTTCAGGCGATTCGCGGTGCGGATCACCCGACCGAGCTCGGAGGCGTCCTGCTTCCGGCGGAAGCCATCGAGCATCTTCTGCGGAAGATCGATGAACCCCGGCTGAATCGCTTGTTCCCGCGTGGGCATGGTCTGGGCTTCGCGCTCAGCGGCGACCCGACCGCGAACCGCCATCGCCACCGGCTTGATCGCCTCCAGCTTTTCCGGTGCCAGGAAGTGCTGCGCCTGCAGCTCCGCCAGGGGCGTCCACGAATCCGAACTCCGAGTCAGGAGCCGCGAAAACTGGTACTCCACGTTCTCATCGGGCAACGGCATCGCGTGTTCCCGGCTCTTCGAACCCTGTTCCAATGTCATCAGTCCCATTGCCTCGACTCCCGGAGTTGGGCGGCTTCTTGGAGAATCCGGACGGAGGTATATAGAACACGGACGGCAAAGAGCGCGTCAAGATTTCGCAACTCTACGTCACGACTGGCGATCGGTGAAATGAAACCGCGAGAAAGACGTGTCCCGAGTTGAGCCACGGCCCGAAAAGGACGCCTTTTCGCAGTTTGCAGAAGTTTCAAAGGCAGGCCTGGAGTAAAGTGAACCGGGTCGACACCACGAACAGGGCTTCTCCATGCTCCGCTTGCTCTTCACCTCCGCCGCGATGCTCTTTCCCACACTCGCGGCACGGGCAGACGATCCCGCGAAGGTCTTCGAAGAGCGGATCGTGCCGATCTTCAAGTCGCCGAACCCATCCAGCTGTGCCCAGTGCCACCTCGCGGCTGTGAACCTCAAGGACTACATCCTGCCCTCCGCGAAAGACACCTTTCTCGCGCTCCGCGACCAGGGCCTGATCGACCTCGAGAAGCCCGATAATTCGAAGATCTTGAAGCTGATCAATCGCGGGGCCAACGACAAAGGCGCGAATCCGATTCCCGCGAAAGCTCGACAGGCGGAGTACGACGCCTTCGCGTCGTGGATCAAGGCCTGTGCCGCGGACCCGGCGTTGAAGTCGGCCCCGAAGCCGGACAAGCCGCCGGCGCTGAGCACCAAGCCCGTGGAAGTCGTTCGCCACGCTCGCAAGGATCAGATGCTCGAATCGTTCGAAGCGAACGTCTGGGCACTCCGCTTCCGCTGCATGAACTGCCACACCGAAGGGACGCCTCAGAACGATAAGCTCCGCAAGGAGAACGGCGACCAGGTGGCGTGGTTCAAGAAAGCCGGTGCTTCCGCAACCATGGAGTACCTGCTCGGCAGCAAGCTCATCAACCTCGACGAGCCCGAGAAGAGCCTGCTCCTCACCAAACCGCTGGGCACGGTGAAGCACGGCGGCGGCGTCAAGTTCGCCCCCGGCGATCAGGGCTACAAAACCATGCGGGCCTGGATCGACGACGTGATCGCCATCAAGAAAGGCACTTACATTGTGGTCGAGGACCTGCCGGCCAAGGACAAGTTCAAACAGTTCGGCTCCGACATCTGGCTCAAGATCGAGAAGACTCCCGATGCCTGGGGCGACAAGTTGCTTCAAGCGGATGTGCATGCCTGGGATGCGAGAGCGAACGCCTTCGAGAAGGAGCCCATCGCCACGTCGGACCGCATCGTCTTCGGCAAAGGCAAACTCTGGCAGCACTCGCTGACGCTGCTGGCGGCACCAGGCTCCGATCGCGCCAAGGCCTGGGACAAGGGCAAGCCGGCACTTTCTTCCGGCAAGTACCTCGTGAAAGTTTATGTGGACGGCTCGGGGAAGGTAAAGGACAACTGGAAGGCGAAGCTCGGTGCCGAGGAATTCGTGGGCCAGGTCGAAGTGCAGAGTCGCTGGCCCGAGGGTTACGGCGCGATGACGGCCGTCGATGGCACGCGGTTCAAGAAGTAGCTACTCCCGCCAGTAAGCCGGCAGGTTCGGCTTCGTGTCGCGCAGGATCTCCAATATCGCTTTGCGATCGGACGCGGTCAGGTGCGAGAACGCCTTGTCGGAATTCGTCCCCTTCAAGACGTCGAAGAGCCGGCGAAGGACGTAATCCCGTACCTCCGCCGGCATCTTGTCGAACGACTCGGAGTAAATGAGGTAGCTGCACGGATACTTGAACAGCCGCGTGGTGAGGTCGAACTGACGGAGCGAGCGACCCAATTTGTCGAACGGCCCGCGTGCGGCGAAGTCCTTGGCGAAACTCGTCGTGCCCTCCATGCGGTCCGTCAAAACCGCTCCTTCGCTGAAGAGCAAGCCTTTGACGAGATCGTCGCCGACCGAGCCGATCCGACTCTTGACGGAGTCGTACTTCGTCGTCCGCGGTTCCTTCAGTGCTACGTTGAGTTCGTCCTGGTAGTAAATGGCGGAACGGGTCTCGAGCGCAGCGCGGGCGATGCGATTGTGTACCGTCACCTGATGCCCGAGTACCATGAGGGCCACGAGGTCGCTGTGCGGGGAAAGGTAGGCACCGGTCGTGAAGAACGGCTTCAAATCCGTGATGTTTTGCGTTTCGACGGGATTCTCCGGATCGTCGTAATCCCGGCGATTGCGGTAAGTCCGGTTCCCCTTGTGCTCCATCTTCCCCATGCGGCCCGTGACGTACCATCCGCCCCAGCGTTCGTCGAGTGGGCTCGTGTCGTCGGTGCGAGAAGTGCCGGAGCCGAGGATCGGTTCGCCGGTGCGATCGGGGTGTACCGAGCGCATCAGGTGCCCCGGTATGCCGCGCGTGCTCGACGATCCGTGGCAGATGAGGCAGCTTTCGGTTTGCCGCGTGAAGCGCGGCCGTTCGACCGGCTCTTGATCGAGCGTGTAGAACACCGTGCCCAGTGCGGGATCGGCCACGGAGACTTCCACAACGTCGCCGCGAAGGCAGAAGCCGACGTAGACATCGTCGTTGAAGTAAATCGCCCGCGGCGTCTTGGGAGCGATCCGCCCGCGTTGCAGGCTCGTCTTCGAGAACACCAACACCTGCGAAGAGATGGGCACCCGAAGGGCTGCGAGCGCGGACTTCAAATAGCCGCCCTCCTCCTGGTGAGTCAGCTTCAATTTTTGGGTCGCGAGGTCGTGCTGCAGCCGCGAGAGTGCGTTCTCGGGCGTCGCTTTTTCGTATTGGATGGGGGGTAGATTCAGATCGTCGGCCCGCGCGGGAATTGCAGGCACTGCGGCGAAGATCGCCAGCACGAATCGCATTGTCCGAGCCATGTCCCACCTCCGTCCCAAGTCAAAGCGGACCTCGATGTCCATTATTAGAATACACCGCGGAGCGAACATTGCAAGCGGAGAGAGTTAGACGAGCCGCCCCACTTTCCCCAAGGCGAGGGCCGAGCGAGTGCCGCAGTTTGGACAGCGGCAGACGAATGGCCTCATGATCCGTTCGACGACTTGAAGCGCACTCGGAGCAAGATAGTTGTCCAGGAGTGGCAACAACGCCCAAGCTCGGAACCGCAGCCATTCCTTGATGACTTCCGCGAAGTTGCCCACGGGTTGCCGTTCGAGCGGCAATCGGTGCGGGCCGAAGATCAACTCGTAGCCCCCGCCGAAGCGGCCCGATTTCTCGATTCGCACTTCCGCGTCGGGGTCCGCGATGAGGTGACCGCCGATGGCGATCCCGCGCGCGCAAATCAGGACCGGGCCCAGCTGCGATTCCGTGTCCGGATCGGGGCGGTGGAAAAGGAGTAAGTCCGGAAATTCGGCGAGGATTCGCCCGCTGGCGTGCGGCGCGATGCGACACAAGTCGAAGGCGGAATCGGCGGGTGCGATAAGTTCCCAACGCCGGGCCGCCCGCATGGCCCACACGCCTTGTAAGAGTGCGAGGCGGTGGAGCGGTTCCACGATCGTGGCTTGCCGGAGGTTCGGCGCGACGTTCCAGAGATCGATGAGATCGCGCGGCTTGAGGCCCGCTTCGAACGCCGCGCCGAGCAGCAAGATGCGAAAGCGTGCCCGCTCGCCCGCGCTCGGTTCCGGGATTCGGTTCAAAAAACACTCGGTCACGCACTCCGAATACTCGATCGATTCCTCCCCGCGAAAGCCTTTGGCCGCGAGGCCCGCCAACCCGGCCACGCGATCCCGCCCTTGCCGCGAACCATCTTCGACCAGGAGCACTTCGCCGGCCGCGAGGAGTTGCAGCTCGGCAGTCGAGCGGCCCGCTCGGGCTCGGGCGATGAGGTCGGTGAGGATGCCCGTTCGCGCGATCGGGTCGCCGTGCCCGGCACTCGCCCGACAAAGACGCGCCAACCACTCCGTCGTATCCGCTTCGCCGAGCAGCCAGCGAGCCAGGACATTCCATGCGGCATCGACCGCACGATCCGTCGGGTTCGGAGGCGGCTTTCGCACGAACCACACGAGCCCGTATCCGAGGGCTGAAGCCACCACGAGGCGGAAGATCATGGTGGGAGAAGCCCACTCCTTGGGGCCGAGGACGGCGATGAGAATCGCGAGCACCAGGAGGAGCGCGGCGGTGAGCATGGCGATGCCGCGGGTTCCCAAGGCGCGATGGCCGTCGGGCCCCGAGTGCAGCACTTCTCGAGGCGTCGCGATCGTGAGCGTCCGCAGCCACTCCGCGCCGCCGATCGCCGCGAAATAGCCAGCCCCGGCGAGTCGGCCCGCGGAGAGCGAAAGCGGAGCGGGCATCGGCGGAACCGCGGGCAGCACTTCCGCGAAACACTCTGGACAGAGCCCGGCTCCGTTCAATTCGGCAAGTGCCAGCAGCGGCGCGATGTCTTCCGGCGTCGGATCCGAACTCGCCACCCAGGCCCGCAGAGCATCCGTGCCCGCGAGCAACGACGTGCGGTCGAGTACGGTGGTGTCGTGCGTGGTCGCGTGTTCCAATTTCAATTCTTCGATGGTCCGCCTCGGGCTGCGAACCTTCCCGCGTTCGAGGAACAGGCCGTGTTCGTGCCAGAGGTGGCGGACCATGGTTTCGCGCGGGAAGCGCTGGCCGCACCGGGGGCAGTCCATCTTCAACCGCTGCTCGCGGCGTTCGAGAATCGCGTCCAGGCTCCGGCTCTGATCGACTTGATGCTGAAGTTGCCGGAGCCGTTCCAACCTCCGCAAGGGCGAGAGCCCCGCCGTGAGTGGGCGGGCGATCTTCAACAACGCTCCGGTCTTGTCCGGGAGTTCTTTCAAAAGGCGTGCCGCGGCATTCACGCGAACTGGCGCGGGAATCGTTCGATCGGAAAGAAGCGTCCGTGCCTGAAGGAGGATGCCCTCGGGAAGCGAGGGGCGGACGTGAACGATCCATTCCAAAAGGGCAAGCTGGCCGGCCGGGCCGAGCGAGAGGAAGCGTTCCGAGACTGCCGCGATCTGTTCGACCGAACGCGAACCGTGACCCAACTGCGCGAAGAGCCCGGCACGCTCTTCAACACTTGCCGCCAACGCGCGTCGCGCGAGTTCCCCCAGCGTCGATCGCGGCAGCGGTTCTTGCATGAAGGAATGGCCTACTTCAACTCACCGATTCGCGGGGCGAGCTTCTTAAAGGCCTCGCGGAACGCATCGCCGCGGTACGAATTGAACGTCTCCATGCGGTCGGTCAGACGCTTGTCGACCGAGACGAGCGTGGGCGAAGGCAAGCCTCCCGTCGCCTTTTGTTCGTAGTGGAAGAGCGCCTCCGGACCCCGCAGCCGCGTCACGACGAAGCCCTTCAAGGCTTCGCGTAAATCGGTGACCACCGCGGGCGGCTTGGGCGGCGCCCCCCCCTTGGGTTCCTCCGGCGTCCCGGCCAGATCGAGGATCAGGGTCTCGGCGGCCCAAACGTAAAGTTGAGCGAGTTCCGGATCGGCCACGGCCCGCTGAGAAGCCGGCACGCGGCGCGGCTCGGCACTCGGTTCGCGGCTCGCGGCCTCCACGACCTTCGCCAGGAGTTTGGCGGTCTCTTCCTTCGTATATCGCACCGGTTGCAGTTTCGCTTTCGCCTTCGAGCACCAAGCCGCGACTTCCTCCGTGGCCTTGGTTATGGCATCGGGATCGCCGTAGGTTTTGTTGCCGAACGAGAGGGCGAGGCGCTTGTGAATGGCGTCGAGTTCCGCCGCGAGCGGCTTGAGGTCGGCTCCCTTTTCCATGGCCGCCGCGTGATCGATGACGAGACGGGCGAGGGCGAAGGGGGCGAGGCGGAACTGCGGGCGGCCGGGCGGGCCGTCGTAGCCACGAGCCTGCCGGTCGCTCGGGGACTTCAAGTTGTGGTGGCACGAGTAGCAGTCGAACGCGGCGTAGTCGAGGCCGTCGTTCTTCACTTTGGCGACAGCGGCGAGTTGACCGGTGAGGATGTTGGAAGCCGCGAGCGCACCGATCGTGGACTCGACGAACCGCCGAGTCACGAGCGATTCCTCGGCGAGGTAGTGGAAGGTGTCGAAGGCTTTCTTCGGGTCTTTCTTCGCAAAGCTCGTGATGTAAGGCATGTCCGATGCGAGCCCCCAGTGGCGCGGCTGTTCGCGCGCATAGGCCATGAGGTCGAGCGGCGGCAGCGGCGGATGGCCGACCGCGAACATCTCGTGCGTCACGAACCGACCCTCGTCTTTGTTGCCGATGTGGCACGATGCGCACTTGGTCGCAGCCACGATGGGATCGCGCAGGTTCACGAGACCCCAATCGGCCTTCACGTTGGGAGCCCAGTTCCGCCAGGGCACTTCTCGTGAGGCTTCACCCGCCGCCGCTTTACCTTTGATCGGGTTCGACTTCTGATGTTCGTCTCGATAGCGCGACCCGTGGCCGTGGCACATCTCGCAACCAACGCCATCGTCCGTCTTGTAGAAATCGGGCTTCGATGCCGCAAAGGTTTCACGATCGAGCGGGCTTTGGCTGCTCGCGTGGCAAACGAGGCAATTCACATCCAGGGCCACCGTGTACTCTTTGCCCCGTTGTGCTTTGAGATTGTCTTCCATCCTTTGAGCGGTCTTGTTCACCTCGCCTCCAGTCGCTTCCTTCGTCGCGTTGGTCGTGAGGTGCTTGTAAGCCAGGGAGTGAAGATCGTGGTTTTCCCAAACCCGATTTTCCCAGAGGCGAACGAAATCGTACGCCTGCGTTTGCTGATACTCTTTCAACTCGCGCGGTTCCTTCTCTTGATGACACCGCTGGCAAACCGAGGCACCGACCCACTCGAGTTTCTGGCCCTCGGGGGGTTTGGGTTGAAGTGTCGAGGCGGAGTGCGATGTGCCGCTCGACGCCAGCAATGCCAGCACGATGCCGCCGAAGAGGCTAGCCAGCCCGATGCCGCGACTCATCCGCCCTTCGAAGCTCATCGGCGAAACTCCCGTTCGATCGTCTGGAACCGTTCGCGGACGCCGTTCAGTTTCTTGAGGTCGAACCCTTCGGGATTGTTGAAGCCCTTCGGGAATCCGAGCGGCTGACGAATTTCGTCCAGCGGTTGCTTCGCGTTCGGATGGGCTTTGCCGCCGCCGCCCGCGTGGTACATCGCCGCACAACCGAGATAGTGTACGGCCAGAGCATCCCAGTCGGGGTCGGCGTTGCCGCGAGACGCCAGCTGGCCCATCAGTGTGGCGGCAACGGTTCGAGTCGAAGGAAGGCTCGACTCCTCGGCCACTTGCAGGTCCGAGAGCCAGGCATCGAGTTCGGCGCGAGCCGCCACGGAGAGCTTCTCCACTTCAGCCGGGTTCGGATTCCGTTGGGTCATGAGCATTTTCAACTCGGCGAGCGAGGCCAGTTTCGGAACCTCGGTTCCAAGAAAGAGTGCCGGTGTTTGCGAAGCGGCCCGATCCGCTGCCGCAGTGTACCACACCTCCCAGCCGGGAAGGCTCTTCAAACCCTTCGGTTCCTTGTTCCCGATACTTTGGTGGCAAGCATAGCAGCTATGCCCCGCGAACTCGGGCCAGGGAGCCACGTTGCTCTTCGCCTTCACGGCGCGCGAATGGAGTACGTCTACCGCGGCCCGCAAACTCGCGGCTTGGCCGATCACCCAGGCCCGCACCTCGAAGTCCGGCTGCGGCACGCGCTCCTCCCAGTGCTTGCGATAACTCCCTTGATAGTGGAAGCGTGCGTACTCGAACGCCAGTCGCGGATGGCCCGCCGCAATCAGGTCGTGATTCACTTCGCGGTCGGCACTTCCCACGTGGCACGTCGCGCAGTTCGAGATGCGGGCGGTCAGGTTCTTCGTGGGAACGAAGCCGGTCTCCGTCCACTTCTCGAGGTTCGATTTCGCCTTCCAATCGGGAAGGTAGTGGATGCTCAGCCACTTCTCGCTCGGGCCGTGGCAGGCAGTGCAGCCGACGCCCTCGGCGCGGGCGGTGGGCTCGTTCACACCAGCCGGAGCGTGGCACTTCAGGCAGAGCACGTTCTCGTGGGCGGGGCCGCCACCGATCAGTTTCGCGATGCGAACCGAGTCCGGATTGAACAGCGATCGATAGGCCTTGGAGTGGGGATCGTGGCTACCGGAAGCGAAGACTTCCGGGGCCCAAGTGGTGTGTTCGCTGCCGAGTTTGCCGACTTGGCCTCCGCCGTGGCACGCGGAGGCGGAGCAGGAAGAAGCGGCCGTATGTGCGAATTGTGGGGTCGGCTCGATGCCGTAGAGATGGGGTTCGGCGCGGACGGGTTGTTGGCGACCGGCCAGCGCCAGTCCCGCGAGAATGAATCCGACGACGAGACACGCCGCGATGCGCACGATGGTTCCAATGCCGAAGGAACGCATCCGTGCGCGAGTTCCGATCCGCATCGTGCGGCTTTACTTCAATCGACCCAGCAGCAGTTTCAACTGGTCCCGAGCTTCGGGTTTCACGGTGGTGTCGAGGTTGCCGCGCCGGGTTGTCAGGTTTTTAGCGAGTAGTGCGAATGTAGCATCGGGCTCGGTGCGGCCTTCGAGCTTCATCCGCATCCGCTCCCACGCCGCGAGACCGTGGAACAGCTGAGTCGCACCATCGTGATCGAGGGTGTTTACGTTCGCGGTTTTGATCGAACCCGCCGCAACGCTCCGAGCCTCGTTCTCGTCCAGTGCCGAGTACTTTGACCGATACGCCTTCGACGAGTCCTCAAAAGGCCAAGTCGCCTCCCAGGTTGGCGTGCCGATTTTACGGGAGAAACTGGACTCCAGTTTGTGATGGCACGAGACGCAACTCCAATCGGCGAACTCGGGCCAGGGCGTTCCTGGATCGTTGTGCTTCGCTCGAGCCTCCCGATTAGTGCGAAGCAACGTTGAAGACTCGGCGTGGGCAGCACGACCCACCAGCCAGGCCTTCACCTCGAAACCGGGACCGACGAGCTTGCCCGTGGTTCGGTCGCGCTCGAACCAGTGCGGCGTCAGGCGGCGTTGATAGTCCGCGAAGTCGAAGTTGAGCCGGGGGTGGCCGGCCGCGATCATGTCGTGGTTCATGTCGCGGACCGGGTAGCCGCGAGCCGGATCGGCGGGGGCACCGACGTGGCAACCCGCACAGGTCAAAGCCCGTTCGCCGAGGTCGTACAGCTTCGCCATTCCGCTTTGTTCGTACCCGATGCTTCGACTCTCCGCGGTCCAGGTGGTGTGGGAATGCAACCATTTTGAAGCGGAACCGTGGCACGATTCGCAGCCGACACCTTCCTTGCGAAGCACCTGTTCGTGCGGAGTCGCTTCACCTTCGGCTAGCGCCGGGTTCGTATGGCACGCAAGACACCGCGCATCATCCGTGGCCTTCAGCTTCGAGTGCATCCGGCTCATGATTTCGTCGGCGAGCGGGCTTTCGAGTGCGGCGTAGGCCTTCGTGTGCGGATCGACCGCGAGCCAGTGAGTCGCGGAGCTGGCCCAAGTTTGAGAATCGAGTATACCGCTCAGGGAGTCGCTTGCCGGGCCACCGTGGCACGCGGAGGAGGCGCACCCCGCGACGCCCAAGTTCCGTCCCGAAGCACCGGAATCCACGGGGAGAACTTCGTTCGGTCTCGCTTCGCCGCGAATGCTCGGCGCACGGCCCAACAGTCCCGCCGCGCAGAACGCAATCGCGGCCGCACCCGCCATCAGGCATAATGGGATCAGTCGATTCACGTGCGATTTCGTTTCTGGAAACGGAAGCCTCACAACAAGTTTCCCAGATCGGCCGGATGGGGCAAGTCTGCGCTGCACTTTTTTTGTATCATCACGGGCATTCACCGACACGGGAGCGGCGCGTGCTACTGGGGAAGTCCAGATCGATTCGCAGTCGAATCGCCGCGATCTTCTGCTGCACGGCGGCCGTCACCGCGGTCGGTGCGGGGTTGCCCTGGCTCGGCGCGGTGCTCGGCGTCTGGGGCTGGCCCGTACCCAGTAGCTGGTACGGCGTCTTCCTCGGTCTCCTCGGCGGTGCGATCGTACTGTTCGAGATGGCCCTGCTGCCGCGAAAGTGGTTCCGCTGGCTGCGGCTCGTTCCGACGAAAATCTGGATGCGATTCCACGTCTGGCTCGGGCTCCTTTGCCTGCCGGTGATCCTCGTTCACGCGGGGTTCGGTCTCGGCGGGCCTCTGGCCGCGGTCACGCTCATGCTCTTCTTGCTCGTCACGGCGAGCGGCATCTGGGGCCTCGTGATGCAGCAGTGGCTACCCGAGAAGATGCTGGCCGAAGTACCGAGCGAGACGGTCGCATCGCAAATCGACTTCGTGGGCGAGGTTCACACCGCGGAAGCGATTCAACTCATTGCCATGCTCACGACCGCGCCGCCGGAGTTCGACGAATTCGACGTCCGCCCGGCCGGTCGATCCGCCCTCAGCTTGTTGGTGATGTCGCAAGGCGAACCCGCGGTCACGGGCATACCCGCCGAGGAATTATTGGCGTTCGGCGATTCGATCCTGCTACCATTTTTACGCGGGCACTACCGGAGGAAGTCCCCGTTGGTGAGCCGAACCGAGGCCGGTCGCCGCTTCAACCAATTGCGGGATCGGCTCCCCGAACCCGCGACTCCGGTGATCGAGCGCCTGGAGGAACTGGCCGACCTCCGCCGCCAGTGGGATTTCCAGGCTCGCTTAAACTGGTGGCTGCACGGATGGCTCGTGATCCACCTGCCGCTCTCCATCGCCATGACCGGTTTGATGTTGATCCATGCCGTCCGCGCCTTGAAGTATTGGTGAGTGAGAAGAATTATCACCACGGAACGCACGGAAAACACGGAATAAACCCTGAAGGGGATACTTTGATGACTCTTCTCTACGAGGCCGAATCGTACAAGATTCTAGGAGCGTGTTTTGAAGTCTATAAGGACAAGGGCTGCGGATTTCTCGAAGCCATTTACCAGGAATGCCTGGAGATCGAATTCGAGCTTCAGGGCGCACTTTACGTCCCACAGGCGAAGCTGAATCTCTCGTACAAAGGGCGACAACTCACTCAGGTTTATCGGCCCGATTTTCTGATTTTCGACAAGATTATTCTGGAGATCAAGGCCGTGTCTTCGCTCGTCGATGAGCATCGAGCACAGGTCCACAATTACCTGAAGGCGACCGGATATCGAGTTGGGTTGTTGGTCAATTTCGGACATCATCCCCTGGTCGAACACGAACGAATTATCCGTTGATGTTCTGATTCCGTGTTTTCCGTGTATTCCGTGGTGATCATTCTTCAGTATTTCGTGGTGACCACTGTATGCCTCGTTCCCCCAGTCGCGATCTCGTGGACCGGTTCGCCGGGAATCGAGGGTACTTTCATCGGGCGGATCCGCTGCGCCGGTGGAAGAACGGCGTCGCGCTCGCGGCACTGGGGCTCACCCTCGGCTGGCTGCTCGTCGAATTCGCACTCCCTTCGCGGGCCGAGTCCGCCCATTCGCACGGCGAACTCGCCAACCCGCACGCGGCCTTCGACGCGAACTGCGAAGTCTGCCACAGACCGCACTCCGCCGGTGAATTCTTTTCCAATCCGTTGTCGGCCTTCAACGCCAATGCGCGCTGGCACGACCTCACCTGCACCAAGTGCCACGCCGGCCCCCCCCACCATGCGAGTGTGAAGGACTCGCACTCGCACGAGCAGTGTTCGAGTTGCCATCACGACCATCAGGGCCGCGACCACTCGCTCACCCGCATCGCGGATCGCCATTGCACCGAGTGCCACGAGAACTTACCGGCGGCTCACCTCGAGGGCCGAACGACGTTCGCCGCGAAGGTCACGGGATTCGCGAAGGATCATCCGGACTTCCGCTCGTTGCAAGTGGACCGTGGGATGAAGTTCAGCCACGCGCTGCACTTGACTCCCGGTCTCGTTTACGATGCGAACGACCAGCACAAGTGGTCTCCCGAAGTACTCGGTAAGCAGTTTGGGCCCAACGCCCGGCAGAGATTCCTGCCTTCGTCCGGGAATGCGAACGATCCCGTTCAGTTGAATTGTGCATCGTGCCATCAACTCGACGTGGGACACCCGAGCCCGGACGATGTCGAGGCTCGCCGCCGATTCGATTTCTTGTCGAACACCATTCGCGGGGCACCGAAGCAGGCGATTCTTCCCACGCGCAGCGAAGGAGCGTACTACTTGCCGGTGAACTTCGACGTCCATTGCAAGGTGTGCCATCCGATTCGCACGCCGACGGCGGTGAGCGGCGGCATCGTCGTGAAGGATTTCTTCGTGCCGCACCGCCGGCAACCCGCGTCGTTGAAGCCGATTCTGCGCGGGGAATACGCGGCGCGACTCGCCAGCGACAAGCACCCAGCGCTCGCCGCACCCTTCGGCCCCGGCGGCCGACTCGATCCGCACGATGTCCCCGCCATCGCTGCATTCGGCAAGGAAGTCGACCGCCTCACCGATTCGGCCCTGCAGGCTCTGACCCTGAACCTGTCGCCGGCATCGGAAAACGCGAGCGCGAAGGCCGATGGCTTTCGCGTGCCCACCGGTGGCTTCGCATGCGGAAAGTGCCACTACTCCAAGGGAGCGGAGAAGACCGAGATTGCTCCGCTGCCGAACAAGTCGATTTGGTTCCAACACGCGAAGTTCAACCACGTCTCGCACCGCGGGCTCACCTGCGCCAGTTGCCATCCGGGTACGGAAGGGCAATTCGCCCCGGGTGGGAACGTCAACGAGCGCGAGCCGGCATTGATCGTCGGAATCAAGACGTGCCAGGCGTGCCACGCAGAGGCCGGAACCAAGGTGGAACTACCAAACGGGATGACGGCGAGTGCTGCGGGAGTGCGGCATTCCTGCACCGATTGCCACCGCTACCACAACGGCGATCGGCCTTTGCAAGGGCTCGGTGCCCCCCGCCGCGACCCGATCGAACCGCTCAACCTCAGCGACTGGCTCAAGGGGAAGAAGTAACGTGATCGTTCAACACCTGCGCGCGATCCAGAATCGGTTCGGGTTCCTGCCCGACGCAGAACTTCTCCGCGCGTCGAAGGAAACGGGCGTTGCGGCGGCGCGGATCGAGGAAGTCGCCAGCTTCTTTCCCGGCTTCCGCCAGGAGCGCGATCGGCCCGCGGCGATCGAAGTCCGGGTTTGCCGCGACATGACCTGCCACCATCGCGGGGCTCCCAAGCTCCTCGCGGCCGACGCCCTCAGGGCACTCGGCAACGACGCGGCACTTCAAACGCTCCTCAAAGACAATGCACCGAAATGGTCGCAGGAGGCAGGTCGGCAAGCGCCGCCGAGCGAACTCTGCCGCGTCCACGTGGAGGGCGTTTCGTGCCTGGGCCGCTGCGATCGGGCTCCCGCCGTGTGGGTCGAACGGAGCCCCATGCCCGTGGGCGAACATGCCTGGGTCTTCGCGCGCCGGCCCGGCGAGACCATCGAACAGTACCGCGCGCGGCTCGAAGAAAACATCCGCACCATCGCCTCGGGTCAGGCCATCGTCGCGGATTCGGATACGCGGCACGAACCGCACACGAACGGCGGCGTTCGCTACGCGCTTCCCCTCGTCGCAAAGGGCGAAGAGCATCCCCCACTCGCCTCGGCCGGGTGGAAGATCGACCCCTATCACGGCCAGGCGAGGAACTACGCGGCGGTTCGCAAGATCTCGGCATTCCTGAAGGAGCGCGGCGGCCTGCCGCGATGGGAAGCCGGCAAGAAGCCCGAGGAACTCCACCCGATTCTGGCGCAGTTCAAGACGGCAGGCTTGCAGGGGCTCGGCGGTGCTGGCGTGCTCGCCTTCACGAAATGGCTCGACGTCTGGCAGCAACCGGGCCGCGAAAAATACGTCGTGGCCAACGGCGACGAGAGCGAACCCGGCACCTTCAAAGACCGCGAATTGATGCTGCGCACGCCGCATCTCGTCGTTGAAGGCGCGATCGTCGCCGGCCTGCTCACCGGAGCCACCGCGGGGTACATTTACGTTCGACACGAATACTTCGAGCAGATTCACGCGCTGGAAGAAGAGATCCACCGCGCCGAAAGCCTGAACGCCTGCGGCGACGACGTGCTCGGCACCGGAGTGAACTTTCCGCTCCGCGTGATGGAGAGCCCCGGCGGCTACATCTGCGGCGAGCAATCGGCCCTGATCGAAGCCATGGAGGATCGCCGGGCCCAGCCGCGAAATCGGCCGCCCGAACTCGGCACGAACGGGCTGCGCGACAAGCCCACCGCCGTGAACAACGTCGAGACGCTCGCCTGGGCTCCATTCGTCGTGATCAACGGTGCGAAGAAGTTTGCCGAGAGCGGCTGGCAATCGCCCGAAGGCGAGCCGGCACCGTTTCGCTTCAAGGGGCGGCGGCTCCTCTCCGTGAGTGGGAACGTGAATCGCCCCGGCGTTTACGAGGTGCCCATCGGCCTGCCGTTCGGCGAACTCATCGACAACGTGAAGTACTGCGGCGGGATCGTCCGCGGCAAAGCGCTCAAGGCCATCGCGCCATCAGGGCCGTCGAGCGGCCTCATGCCCGCGATACTTCCCATCACGATTCCCGCCGCGGACAAATACGAGAAGTGGCTCGCCGATACGATTGGCCGGCTGCGTTCGGACGACGAGAAGAACGCGGTCAAGGGCTTCGCCGCCCGCTACTTGCCGCCCGGCACCACGACCCTCGACATCCGCTTGCTTCCGCTCGACCTCTTGTTCTTTCGCAACATGAACGGGCTGTTCCGGCTCCCGCCGCAAGCCGAGGCGATGCTGGGCGCGGGGATCACGATCTTCGCGGAAGGCGCGGACATCCTCAGCCTCGCCGTCAATTTCACGCGGTTCTTCCGCAACGAATCGTGCGGCAAGTGCGTCCCCTGCCGCATCGGTTCCCAGAAGCTTTACCAGATCGGCACCGACCTCCTCGCCAAGCGCGGTGCCGGCAACCTGACGCACGAGGAAGTCTTCGGTACTGGGAAGGACGACCTCGCATGTGCGAACGCGGATCTGAAACTGTTCAGCGAAGTGTTGAAGTCGACTTCGATCTGCGGCTTGGGAACGGTGGTTCCCGGCCCGCTCGGCTCGGCGCTGGCGTACTTCGGCGACGACATCGCGCCCCGCAAAAAGTAAACCGAACACACCCTCGAAAGGCGGCCGCCGTGCGACTCCTGCTGCGTTCGATTCCGTTGCTGGCGATCTTGCTTGTCGTCTCGATTCCTTCGCCCACTCCTGCCGCCGACGACGGACTCGCGAAGCGTCTGGATGAAGCCATCGATGCCCCAGACTACAAGCACGCCTCGTGGGGCATCCTGGTCGTCGACGCGAAGACGGGCGAGACGGTTTACAGCCGCAACCCGGATGCGATGCTCGCGCCGGCCTCCGTGACCAAGCTCTTCACCTGTGCCGCGGCACTGATCGCGCTCGGGCCCGATTACCGGTTTGAGACCTCGGTTTATTCGCGAGGCTTGCCCCTCAACGGCACACTTCGCGGCGACCTCATTCTCATCGCGTCCGGCGATCTGACGCTTGGCGGACGCACCGACAAGCAGGGCAAGATCACCTACCGAGACAAGGACCACACCTACGCCAATAGCGGCCTCATGGACGCCGAACTCACCGACACCAACCCGCTCGCCGGGCTCGACGAACTCGCCAAACAGGTGAAGGCCTCCGGCATCAAACAGATCGACGGCGACGTACTCGTGGACGATCGGCTCTTCGCGCGGACCCGAGGCAGCGGCAGCGGGCCCGATGCCGTCACGCCCATCGTCGTGAACGACAACGTCATCGACATCACGATCGAACCCGGAGCGAACGTCGGCGACCCGGCCAAGATCACGACGCGACCCGAGACCGCCTTCTTTCAGGTCGATGCGCTCGTGAACACGGCCGCCGAGAAAGCCTCGCCCGACTTGCAAATTCTGAACGTGGGTGCGAATCATTTCGCGGTCCGGGGGCGGATCGCGAAGGGGGCGAAGCCCATCGTGCGAATCTATCCGGTCGAGGATCCGGCTCTCTTCGCGCGGGCCTTGTTCGTCGAAGCACTCCGGCGCAACGGCGTGAAGGCGAATGCCGCAATCCTGCGACCGGGGAACGCGGCACTCCCGGAAAAGAACGCCTACGATCGGCTTCCGAAGGTCGCCACTTTCACCTCGCCGCCGTTCCAGGAAACGCTGGCCGTCACGCTGAAGGTCAGCCACAACTTGTACGCGAGTACCTTGCCGTGCCTCGTGGCGGCTTCCACCGGCGGCACGACCGCGGAGCAGGGGCTGCGCACCGAACGAAAAATCTTGAAGGAACTCGGCGTGGAGGTGGGTGCCGTCTCGTTCGGGGGCGGGGCCGGCGGCGCGTCCGCCGATCACGTCTCGGCCCGCGCCGCCGTGCAACTCTTGCAAGGCCTGGCGAAGCGCGACGAATGGGACGTTTACAAAGCCGCGCTGCCCATTCTCGGCGTCGATGGCACGCTTTCGGAAACGGTGAAGCCCGACAGCCCCGCGCGCGGCAAGGTCTTCGCCAAGACCGGCACGCTGGTGTGGTACGACGCCGCCAACGACCGATTCCTGCTCAAGAGCAAGGCGCTGGCGGGCACCATGACCACGAAGAACGGCACGACTCTGTACCTCGCGATGATGGTGAACAACGTTCCGTTGCCGAAGGGCGCGACGTCGAGCCGCGAGGGCAAGATGCTCGGTAAGCTGTGCGAGCTGCTCTATGAAAACGGTCCGTGAGGCAGAAAGGTGCGCGACCTGGTTGGTATCGGTCGCCATCGGTGATTTGCAAACCGTGTCTTGCACTCCCGATTATTTATGAAACTCGTATTGACTCGATCGCCGCTCTTTAACTAGGCTACTTCCACTTCGCCCCCATTTCGCCCCACAGGACTGTGGCTTTTCTCGCTGACAGGATGTCGAACCATTTCGCGAGATGATTCGCACGAGAACTCCGACCCCGGCAGTTGATCTGCCGCGAATGGAGCGCGTCGCCCACCGGCCCGCACCTCGAAGGAGACGCATCATGTCGTGGACCGCCCGCATCGTCTGTCTCATCGGTTCTCTCATCCTCGCCCAAAGCGCTTCGGCGCAAACCGTCAGCTGGACAGTCAAGCCGGGAGAAAAGCTCACCGGCGGAGTCCGGTAGGGAGTCATTTACTGCGAGGGTAAGGCGAACTACGCGACAGGGTTCACTCCGGAGGTCACCGTGTTCGCCACTTCTTCGAAGGGTGGTGTGGTTTACATGGGTCCTGCCACCGTGTTGACGGTGGATGGTGGGACCGACGCCACCTTCACGGCGACGGTATCCCTGCCGCTGATGGCCAAGATCCCCAACGACACCTACTCGGTGTGGGCGATCGTCACGTTGACGAACAACTCGACCCTCGTGTACGTCTGCCCGTCGGTGGAAACGGCAACCGTCACGATGGGAGCCGGGATGCATACGTCGCAAGGTACGATCAGTTTCACTGCCGTACCCAACCAGACTGGAAAAATCGGTGGCGCGGGCGCATACACGATCACCAACGTGAAAAGCGTGGCCAACCCGGGCGGTTGGGAGTTCAACGGGACTATCACCCTATACTCCCTCCCGGCGGCACCCGCCGGGGGTGCGGTCGCGTCAACTATCGGTACTCAGCTCACCGTCATGTCTGCGCCCGGGGGTGCCGCGGGGACCTATACCGCGAACCTGCCCAGCATTCCGGGCACCTACAACGTCATCGCCATCCTGCCGTTGAAATCCGGCACCAACTTCAACACCGTCAGCTCGGGATTCCAAAGCGTTGTCGTGCAGTGAATGAATCAACTGCCGGTGCCGTGCCTCACGCACGGCCCGGCGGGCTTTAGGAGG
>JAYTGN010000260.1:0-4243 GCA_043733485.1 Gemmataceae bacterium | reverse complement strand
AACCACTGCCAAGGCGAGCGCGACGAGTGAAGCAGCCGACCAGAGAGAAAGTCGGGACATGGTGTAACGGCTCCAGATTCCGCAGGGCCCAGTGCAGGCTTGGACGAACGAGAAGACCGAATGGTTCCGTCGAAGTGATTCTGACCAACCGCGTGAGGAATTCAAGGGGGAACGAAACGCGACAACTCGTTGGATGTCGCGCTCCACTCGGGCCATCTACTTCCCCTTCAACACCATCTTGTTCATCCGGTACTCTTTCCCGGCACCTTCGACCCACTTGGCGAAGGCCTTGTGAAGTTCCGCGTTGAAATCGCTTCCGGGTTGCGGCTTGGGCGCGGCCCAGCCATCCTCCCCGGTCAGACCCAGCATGTAGAACACGCTGGCGGGTGGCGGCAGGATTGGGTCGTACTTCGCCCAGTCGGATTCGGCGAAGGCCGCGAGAATCCGGTGGCTCTCCACCACGCTCATTTTCTCAATGCCGACTTCGCCGCCGTTGGGCACGGTGCGGTTCTTGATCACGAGAACGGACGCGGCGAAAGCACGAGCATCGGGCTTCTCCGCCTTCAAGGCCTTGGCCGGATCGGACACCACTTCAAAGGCCTTCTTGACGCTGACGATCGTGGCCTTGTAGTTCTCGGCCGTCGCGTCCACCGGGCTCGACATCCCGTTGAACACGTAGAACTGTCCGGATGGATGCTTGCTGAGGAAGAAGAGCGCTTCCTGGTTCACCGCGAGTGCGGCGGGCGCGGCTCCACTCCGACGCGGGGCGTTCGGGTCCGCAGGCACGAAGCCCACCTTCACGTGCGTCAGATTCGCGGCACCGGAGATCGACTCGTCCACTTTCACGACGGCAATCGTGTGTGCGATCTTGGCGGCACCCGGCGATTCCGCGGCTTCGACCGTTTCCTTCTCGATGGCACTCACCTTGCCCACAACGACCACTTCGGCCTGGAATGCCCGTTGGATCGGGTTAGGCGCGGCGGCGCGTTTGCCCGGCGCACTCGGCACCAGCACGAGAACGAACGCGGGTACCGCGAGCAAAATCAGACGTTGCATGGGGAATGTCTCCTGTGTGAACGGCTTTGTTATCTTAGCAGCAAGGGCCGAGCCAGTTGATAACAGATTTGTCACAAGCAGCCGCACCCGCTACCCGTCTCTGGTACTCGGCGTCGGCAACGAAGGCCAGACGCTCAGCTACACCCGCAGCGGCGCTCCGATCCCCATCGATCGCAGCCCGCGAAAGCTCTTCGAGAAACTCTTCATCCAGGGCAAGCCGTCCGAGGTGGCCGCTGCAAAGCGAGTGCCGCTCGCGGGGAGAGCCATGACTGCCCGACCTAGGGTGCTTCCACCGAACTCTGTTCTGAGACGTCTTCGAGGCGATGTTTGGCGATGAGCCGGTACAAGGCTCGCCGGCTGATTCCAAGGGCCTTGGCAGACTGGAGCTTGTTGCCGTTCAGTTGCCGGAGAGCTTCCACAACATGAAGCCGTTCGACCTCGTTGAGACTGAGGGGAAGCCGACTGGATGAATTTGGCGCGGGCTCGTCCGGAGGGGGACACACTTGGAACGGCTCACTCGGTGGGCTGCCATCGCTCAACTCAGACGTGGACGGCATAGCAACCAAGTTCTCCGGCAGATCGTCCACCGTAATCAGGTGGTTCTCGGCCAAGATCTGAGCGCGTTCGATGACGTTGGCCAACTCGCGGACGTTGCCGGGCCAGTCGTACCGGAGCAGCACCGCCATCGCCTCCGGGCTGACGCGAGATCGCACCGCCCCGATCTGGCGGGTCGTCAGAAAGTGTTCCACGAGTTCCGCGAGGTCGTCGGGCCGTTCGCGAAGTGCAGGCATCGCGACCGCGACCACGTTGAGGCGATAGAAGAGGTCCGAGCGAAATCGGCCCGCTTTCTGTTCTTCTTCCAAGGGCTTATTGGTGGCCGCAACCACCCGCACGTCGGCGTTGAACTCCTGCGTGCCGCCGACCCGCCGGTAGTGGCCGTCTTCCAGCACGCGCAGGAGCTTGGCCTGTAAGGCCGGCGACATCTCGGCAATCTCGTCGATGAAGAGCGTGCCGCCCTCGGCTACCTCGATCAGGCCGCGCTTCGCCTGCACCGCCCCGGTGAAGGACCCCTTCTCGTGGCCGAACAACTCGCTCTCCAACAGGGACTCTTGCAAAGCCGCGCAGTTGACCGTCACCAGAGCGCGCTCGCGTCGGGGGCTGTTGCGGTGGATGGCGCGGGCGACGAGTTCCTTGCCGGTGCCGCTCGGGCCGCGGACCAGCACGGTGGCATCGGTCGGGGCGACCTTCTCAATGAGATGAACCACCCGACGCATGCCGGGGCTGGACCCGATCAGCGTGAAGCGGGGCGACTCGAAACTGAGCCGCTCGGCCCACTGCCGCAGCCGCACGTTCTCCATGCGCAGCTTGCGGACCTGCATGGCCCGGTTGAGAATGGGAAGCATCGCCTGAAGTTTGAAGGGCTTGAGTACGTAGTCGAACGCGCCGAGTTTCATGGCTTCGACGGCGGTTTGTACCGTACCCTGGCCCGTCATAATGATGCCGACCAGTTGTGGGTCGATGGCCAGTGCTTCGCGAAGCATGTGGATGCCGTCCATCCCCGGCATCATCAGATCGCTCAGCAGCACGTCGAAGCGATCCGATTCAATCGCCTTCAACGCGTCCTTGCCCGAGTTGACGCCGGTGACCGCGAAGTTCTGCGCGGTGAGCGTCTCGCACAGGGCCTTGGACAGTTCCATCTCGTCGTCCACAACGAGTATTCGACCCGAGACGGGCTTCGCCATGACCGTTACTCCCGAGGGTAGCCGCCGCGGTTTTCCGGGCTCGCGGAGTGGTCCGCGTTCGCCCCACTGCCGACCGGTAGCACGATGCGGATCGTGGTCCCTTTGCCGAGTTCGCTGGAAATGTGGATCGCCCCGCCGTGTTCCTGGACGGCGCGGCGGCAGATGGCCAAACCCAGCCCGGTGCCCTTGCCCTCCTCTTTCGTGGTGAAGAATGGCTCCATCACCTTCGACAAGTGTTCCGGCGAAATGCCCAGGCCGGTGTCGGCAAATTCGATCGTCACCGCCGGCCGAACGTCATCCTGGAAGCCGGGGGCTACACGCAAGGTCAGCGTACCGCCGTCGGGCATGGCGTCGCCCGCGTTCGTGAGCAGGTTGAGGAAGACTTGCCGCAAGATCTGGCGGTCGGCCTGGATCACCGGTACGTTCGGGGCGAGTTCCTGCACGACCGAGACGTGACGGCTCCGGAAGTAGTGCTGCACCAATTCGAGCGTCTTGACGAGATCTACTCCGACATCCACCGAGGACGCTTGCTGCGAACCGCGCCGACTGAACTGGAGGAGGTTGGCCACCAGATGGGCCATCCGGTCCAACTCCTGCTCGACGACCTCCAACTGCCGGTGCCGAGGATCGGCGGTGTCGGTCTGGCTCAGGAGGGACTCCACCCGCAGGGCAACGGTCGCCAGCGGGTTGTTCAGTTCGTGGGCGATGCTCGCCGCCAACTCGCCCACCGCGGCCAGTTTCGCCGCCTGCCAGAGTTGCCGGGACATGACCTTGACCTCTTCTCCTTTCGTCTGCAATGCGGCCACCGCTTCCTCTAACTGACGGTGGCTTTCACGCAGAGCCTCCTCGGCGTGCTTTCGCTCGGTGATGTCGCGCAGGCTGCCGACGAACGCTCGGCGATCGCCGATTCGGGCCTCGCTCACGGCCAGGTCGGCGGGAAAGACCGTTCCGTCTTTACGCCGGCCGACGACCTCGCGGCCGAGGCCGATGATCGTCTTCCGACCCGTCCGAACGTAATTCTCCAGGTAGCCATCGTGCTCGAGCCTGTAGGGATCGGGCATCAAGAGCTTCACGTTCTGGCCGATCACCTCGTCCCGGGTGTAACCGAACATCCGCTCGGCGGCCGGATTGAGCGTCTCGACGATGCCCCGCTCGTCGATGACGACGAGGGCATCGACGGTGGTGGCCAGGATGGCTTCCGCGCGGGTCTCGCTATCGCGCAAGGCTTGTTCGGCGCGCTTGCCATTCACGGTCTGCATGCTCACGTATCTCCATTCCGGTCATTGTACCGCTTTGAAGGAAGGGTGAGGTGCTGACGGTTTCACGGACAGGGCGAGTGCTTAGCTTCGGGCCATCGTGTGGGTGGCGAATTGGACGGGTGTCAGGTAACCGATCGCGGAGTGTTTGCGGTCGAACCGGTAGTAGCGGATGTACTCCGCGACGGC
>JAYTGN010000259.1:0-26146 GCA_043733485.1 Gemmataceae bacterium | reverse complement strand
TCACGTCGCCGGTTCGCTGTCGATGTATTTGGTTGCTGATTGTCAGTAATTGGAACTCGCATGCTGCGTTCGCTGTTGATCTTCGGCGCGTTGGCTCTCCTGGTCGCAGCTGCGATCGTGGAAGGCGTGCGTTCTAATCGCTGGGGTGCCTCGGAAGATTTGAAGGCTTCGGCAGCGAAATTGCAGAATGTTCCGCCCGCGTTCGGAGCTTGGACGAGTACCGAGAACCCGGTCGAGCCCGAGATTTTGAAGAAGGCCGAAGCCGTGGGATCGATGTCCCGGGTTTACGAGAATAAAAACGATCGGAGCAAGGTCGGCGTCTTACTCCTGTGCGGTCGGTCCGGCCCGATCGGTGCCCACACGCCGGACATCTGTTACGCCGGGCTCGGGTTCAAGATGCAGGGCCGCGAACTCCGCAAGCCGATTGGCGATTCGAGCTACTGGACGGGCAAGTTCGAGAAGCCCAACGGCGACGCTCTGATGGTGTCGTGGGCCTGGGGAGTGGATGGCAACTGGGTCGCGGCCGAGAACCCGCGAGTCGAGTTCCTCGGGCACGATGCCCTCTACAAGCTGTACGCGACCCGCGGCTTGTCGCAGTCCGAACGCTCGAGCCTTACCGCGATCGAACCGGATGCGACGCAGGAATTTTTGAAAGAGTTCTTGCCGGAAGTTAAGAAGGTTCTCACTCCGCACGGATCGCCATGAGTTTGATGCCGAAAAAACCGAAGCCGACGCCCACGCCTCCGCACGAGCCGTGGCCGGAGATCGACCGCCTCCAATCCGAGACGGAGGTGGATCTGTCGCTGTGCCCGACGTGGTATGCCGCCGGCAAGGTGCTGCTCGATTACACGATCGCGCTGCTGCTGCTGCCGCTGGCCCTGCCGCTGATCGCGCTCGCGGCCGCTGCTGTGAGGCTCACTTCGTCCGGTCCGGCCTTCTACCTACAAACCCGCGTCGGGCTCGGCGGTCGGGGCTTCCGCATCATCAAGCTCCGCACCATGCGGCACGATTGCGAACGGCACTCGGGCATAAAATGGGCCGGCAAATTCGACGACCGCGCCACGCCCGTGGGCCAACTCCTCCGCAAGACGCACCTCGACGAACTGCCCCAACTGTTCAACGTGCTGATGGGGCAGATGAGCCTCGTCGGCCCGCGGCCCGAACGGCCCGAAGTCATCAAGGCGAAGGGGCTCGAACAACTCGTCCCCGGCTATGCGCACCGCCTCCTGGTGAAGCCCGGCGTCACGGGCCTGGCCCAGGTTCAACTCCCCGCCGATAGCGACATCACCAGCGTGCGCTACAAGGTCGTCTACGACCTGTACTACGCGCAGCATCAGGGCTTGTTCCTCGATCTGCGGCTCATCGTGGCCACGGTGGCGAAAGCGGTCGGGGTGAAGCCGAGCTTCATTCGTCGAGCGTTCTTCTTGCCGCCTCGCCGCAAGCTGTCCGATGTCTTCCAGCGCAACCTCGCCGCGGAAGCGGAACCGCTCCCCGAACTGCAGCCGGCATGACGATGCGCGTGCTCTACCTCACGCACCGCGTGCCTTATCCGCCCGATAAAGGCGACCGCATCCGGAACTATCACGTCTTGAGGCAACTCGCTCGCCGGGGCCGCGTGTGGCTCGCGTGCCTCGCCGACGAACCCACGACGCCCGCGATCGAGGCGGAACTCGGCCAGCTCTGCGAACGGGTCGCGATCGTGCCCGTGAGCCGCGGCCGCTGGTTGCGAGCCGGCCTGAGCTTGCTTTCCGGACGCAGCATCTCGGAAGGTGCCTTCGCCGAACGCGGCCTTCGCACCGCGATTCGCAATTGGTCGAAAGAGACGAAGTTCGGTGCCGCGGTGGTCTCCGCGTCGAGTCTGGCTCCGTATTTGAAGGTGCCAGAACTCGCGGACGTTCCCAAGATCGTGGACCTCGTGGATGTCGATAGTCAGAAGTGGCACGACTACGCGGACGCCTCGCACGGGCTGAGGCGATGGCTGTATCGGTTGGAAGCGTCGCGGGTGCGGAAGCTCGAACGGGAGTTGCCGAGGTGGACGCGGGCGGTGGCGATGGTGAGCCGGGCCGAGGCGGAGGTGTTCGATTCGTTCGCGGGTGCGGGCACGGCGACGGTCGCCGCGAACGGCGTGGACCTGGAGTATTTTCATTTAGCTGCCGGTTTACCGGCAGTCGACAAAACGGCCGGTAAACCGGTCGCTATTTTTGTCGGTGCGATGGACTATCGGCCGAACGTGGATGCCGTGGTGTGGTTCGCGCGCGAGATGTGGCCAACGATCCGCGCGAAGTGGCCCGAGGCGGAGTTCCGCATCGTCGGCCGCAAGCCTTCTCCCGAAGTTCAGTGCCTCGCCGAGTTGCCGGGCGTGAAGGTGCTGGGCGGCGTCCCGGACGTGCGGCCATTCGTGACCGATGCGAGTGTCGTGGTTGCGCCGATGCGACTCGGCCGCGGCATTCAGAACAAGGTGCTCGAAGCGATGGCGATGGGCAAGGCGGTGATCGTCGCGCCGCCGGCCCTCGCGGCCCTGAAGGCCGAACCGGGCGTCCACCTGCTGGCTGCGACGACCCCGCAAGAGTGGGTCGAAGCCGTGTGCGGGCTCTTCGCGAATCCGGACCGCTGCCGCGAACTCGGCGCGGCCGCACGCGAATTCGTCGACGCCCACCACCATTGGGAAACGTGCCTCGAACCGCTGATGGCGAAGATCTTCTGACCGGGACATTTAGCCCGCCGTTTACGGCGGGTGCGACCGCGAGTACCCGCCGTAAACGGCGGGCTAAATGGGGATATGATCACCTCGAATATTCCTGTCGTTCTCGATGCGCGGGTCGTCACCGGCTCCGGAGGCGGGCCGGACAAGACGCTGCTCAACTCGCCGCGGTTCTTCGAACCGCTCGGCTACCGCATGATCTGCGCGTACCTTCACCCACCCGACGACCCCGGCTTCGAAGTCATTCGCGCAAATGCCGCCCGCTACAACGCACCGCTCATTTCGATCCCCGACCGCGGCCCGTGGGATTGGCGCGTGATCACGGAACTGCTCGCCGTGTGCCGTCGGGAGAAGGTCGCCGTGTGGCATGGCCACGACTACAAGACGAACGCACTGGGTCTGCTGCTCAAGCGGTTCTACAAGATGCGGCTCGTCACCACGGTACACGGTTGGGTGCAGCACACGGCCCGCACGCCGCTGTACTACAAGATCGACCAGCGCTGCCTGCCCCACTACGAGCGCGTGATCTGCGTGTCGCACGACCTCTTCGAAACGTGCCTCGAATGCGGCGTGCCGGTGAAGAATCTCGTGCTGGTCGAGAACGCAATCGATGCCGAGGACTACCGGCGCACGCGTTCCGTTCTGGAAGCGAAGACCGCGCTCGGCTTCCCGCAATCGCGATTCTTAATCGGGGCCGTCGGCCGGCTCTCGGACGAGAAAGGCTTCGACCTGCTCATCCGTTCGCTCGGCGAACTCGCGAAAAAGGGCGAGGACGTTCAACTCGTCATCCTCGGTGAAGGCGGCGAACGGGCAAACCTCGAAAAGCTCGTGGCCCAACTCGGCCTCCAGGATCGCGTGAGCCTTCCCGGCTGGCAGACGGACGTTCGCGGGTACTTCGAAGCGATGGATGCGTTCGCGCTTTCGAGCCACCGCGAAGGTTTGCCGAACGTGCTGCTCGAAGCGATGGCGTTGGAAGTACCCGTGGTGGCGACGCGCGTGAACGGCGTGCCGCGGTTGGTTCAGGACGGCCGCAATGGCTTCCTCGTCGAACCGGGCAATGTCGAGGCACTCACGACGGCACTACTCGGCCTCGTTCGCCATGAGGGCTTGCAGGAACTCTTCCGCGCCGCGGGCCGCAAGACCGTGGAAGGTCGCTACAGCTTCCCGGCCCGCATCCAGAAATTGAAGCAGATCTACGATGAACTTCTGAGCCCTGAATAAGATGTCCTCCGAACCGCAATTCGAAGTCTCCGGTCGGACGCGAAAGAACTGCCAGTTCATCTCCGTTTACCATTTTCTGCGCCATCAGGGTTGACCGGTCGCGCCGATGGCCTCACGCTAGGCCGCTGTCCGTTAATTCAGGAATTTCCCGAGAATCTGCTGTAAGATCGGGCAGCTTGGCTCGCTGAGCCAGGGAGAGGGGTTTGCCATGAACGACGACGCGAAATGGAATGCACTTCTCGACCGCATCCGTCCGGCGCTGCTGGCCTTCGCCGAATCGCAGGCACCGATGTGGCTCCGTTCCAAACTCGACCCGGCAGACCTCGTTCAACAGACACTCCTCGAAACCGTTCGCAGTCGAGAGCGCCTGGAATCTCGGCCCGAACACGAAGTGCTCGCCTACCTGCGCCGGGCGTTGAGCAACAACCTGATCGACGCGACCCGGAAGTACGGCGGCATCCGGGCCGAGGTGTCGCCCGAGGCCTTCGCGGAATCGTCCAGCGGATTGGCAGACTGGCTGGCTGCCCCCGATACCTCCCCCAGCGAGAGAGCCGTGCGGAACGAACGCTTCGAGAAACTGGCTGATAGCCTCGCGCAACTGCCGGAGGCCCAGCGGATTGCCGTCGAGTTGCGCTACCTCCGCGGGCTGAAGGTGAGCCAGATCGCACAAATGCTGGCGCGGTCGGAAGGGGCCGTCGCCGTGCTTCTGCACCGAGCCGTCAGCGCCTTGCGTATGGAACTGGTGGAGCCCCAGGATTGAACCGGAGTCGCCCGTGAGCCTCGAACCGACCCGCGATCACACCGATTCCACGCGACTCGAGGAGGGGATCGCCCTGGCCCTGCGCGCGGACGAATCCGGCGACTGGAAGGCGGTTGCCGAGTGGTTGGGCCGCAACGTCGAACACGCCGGCAGCCTGGCCCGGTTTCTCGGCGGACAGCGCGATGTCGAACGCGCCATCGCCCCGGTAAAACTCGGATCCGGCATCGAAGCCGGCACCGTGATCGGCGGGTTCGGTCTGCGCAAGGAAATTGGCCGCGGCGGAATGGGCGTCGTGTTCCTCGCTCACGATCCCGTGCTGAAACGCGATGTCGCGCTGAAACTGGTCCGAAACCTCGATACTTTCACCGACGATCGGCTCGCGCGATTCCGCTTTGAAGCCGAGATCGTGGCGAACCTCGACCATCCCCATGTCGTGCGGATCTTCGCGTCCGGCGAGACCGACGGCATTCCCTACCTCGTGATGCCTTTTATGGAAGGCGGCAGCCTCGCGAACAAGTTGAAAATCGACGGCGTGTACCGCCCTCGCGCGGCCGCGGAACTGATTCGCGACGTGGCGCGGGGCGTTCATCATGCCCACCTACACGGGGTGATCCACCGCGATCTGAAGCCGGGGAACATTCTGCTCGATTCTGAGGAGCGGCCGCACGTCGCCGACTTCGGTCTGGCCCGTTCACTCGAAACCACAGCGACGGTCTCCGGCGGGTTCGCGGGAACACCCGCCTACATGGCACCCGAACAGGCTCGCGGCGACAAGAGGCTCACCGTCGCGGTGGACGTTCACGCCCTCGGCGCGGTCCTCTACGAACTGCTCATCGGTCGACCGCCGTTCGGCACGGACGAAGTGCATCGCACGCTGAAGCGCATTCTGGAGGAACCCGCTCCCTCGATCCGCGACCTCCGCCCAGACGTTCCCGCGGATCTGGAAGCGATCTGCCGGAAGTGCCTGGAGAAGGAACCGGGCGACCGCTACTCCTCCGCGGAAGCCTTGGCCGAAGACCTGACCCGATACCTTGAAGGCGAGGCACTGGCGGGGCATTCTCGGCGGGGAATCTTCACGAGTGTCCAGCGGGCATTCGTCCGCCGACGCGAGACTCTCGAAATGGCAACCTGGGCGACGCCGCTCTGGGGTGCGGCGTCCTCTCTTCTCGCCCTGCTCGGATTGCAAGTCGCGATCCTCTGCGACGCTCCCTCCTGGATCCCGGCGGCGGCGCTCGTCTACTACCTTTCGGCGTGGTTCGGCATCGTCTGGTATTTTCTCGTCACTCGTCGCCACGACATGAATCCGGTCGAATCCGGGAGCATGGCCACGCAGTTCGGCATGATCGTGGCCGCGTCGCTCGTCACCCTTCCGTACTGGCTCCTCGGTGCAAACATCGCATCGGTCTTTCAGGCGCTCGCCGCGGTCGTCGGGCTCGGCGTCTACGTACACGGAGCGGCGTATTGGGGCCGGCTGTATCTCGCAGGATTTTTGATCATGTCCACGGCGGCGATCATGCCGTGGATTCCTCAGCAGCTTTGGCCCGGTCTCTTCGGGCTGGCCGTCTGCGCGTTCCAAGTCTGGGTCGGTTTCCATCTCATGGCCGTTCACCGTCAGTCGCGCAACTCCGCGAAATAATTCTGCGATCCGCGTAAGATTCGACGCACTTCTCCGCTGAGCCGATAGACGCGAACGAACAGCACTTCTTCGCGGCTCGAATCCCCAACTTCAACCGTCGCCCGTCAGGTGGTTCGTAACTGCCGCAGGAGGCGGTGCGCGCCGAGAACTCCGATGCAATCCCTCGTCCAAATCGTCGCCGTCACGATGCTGTTGCTGCTCGCCTACGAGGTTCTCCGTCGCGCCGGGAAGTGGATTTCGTGGGGGCTCTTCTTCGCGGTGCCACTCACCCTCACGCCGTACTGGTTCGCCGTGAACGACTTCGATTTCTTCCTGTGGATCAAGAGCTATTCCGTCTTCTTCTGCATCGTGTGGGGCACCGCGTTGAGGTTCACCTCGCTCGGCGAACGGCCCTGGGCACGCACCACGATTCACCTGCTTCTCGCGGGGAACATCCTCGAAGCGACCGCAGTTGACATCCTCGAAACGGGACTCGCTCACACCTTGAACGCGAGCGCAGGACTGATTCTGATCGCGACGTTGCCGTACGGTTCGGACACTTCCCGCATCGATTCGGCTGGCCGTTCTCGCGATCTTCTCTCGGGCACGAGCCGCACATGGATCGTCGGGTACACGCTCTGGAACTGGACGTTCGTGTATCTGAACTATCCGATGCTCTCCGGCCACCATACCGCCGTACTCGCCGCCGGGTTAATCGTTGCCGCGATCGACGCTCGACAGTGGACTCAGGCTCGCGCCTGTACCCTGGGCCTCAACCTGCTCGCAACGGCGACGTTCTATCCGGAAGTGACTTCGTGGTGCGCCCTGAATAAGATGCTCCCCTGATCGGTTCTGCTTTCGGAGAAATCATGGCTCGTCGCAAGCTCGTCGCCGGCAACTGGAAGATGAACACGACGCTGGCCGAGGCAAGGGCACTCGCCCTCGCGCTGGCCCAAGGCGTAAGTTCCACTCCAAAGGCGGATGTCGCAGTGTTCCCGCCCTTCCCCTGGCTGCTGCCCGTGGCCCAGGCTTTGCAAGGCTCGGCAGTCGCACTCGGTGCCCAGAATGTGTTCCACGAATCGAAGGGAGCCTTCACCGGCGAGGTGAGCCCGGCGATGCTCCTCGAAACGGGCTGCAAGTACGCCTTGATCGGGCACAGCGAACGCCGCCACATTCTGGGCGAAAGCGATGCCTCCATCAACTCCAAGGTTCATACCGCACTCGAGTCCGGGTTGCACGTGATCTTGTGCATGGGCGAGACCCTGGCCGAACGCGACCGCAACTTGCAGGAGCGCGTGTTCCAGCGTCAGGTGTTTGCGGCACTGTCCGGCCTCACCGACGAGCAGTTCCACCGGCTTGCGATTGCCTACGAGCCGGTCTGGGCGATCGGCACCGGCCGCACCGCGACTCCGGAGCAAGCTCAGGAGGCTCACCAGTTCATCCGCTCGAAATTGTTGCAGCTTTACGGCGAGAAAATCGCCGGCAGCACTCCCATCCTCTACGGCGGTTCCGTGACCCCCGAAACTGCGGCGGGCTTGTTCTCGCAGCCAGACGTGGACGGTGGCCTGGTCGGCGGCTCGAGCTTGAAGGCGGATTCCTTCCTCAAGATCATCGCGGCAGCGGGTTAAGCCATTTACGGTGCCACCCGGAGCGCGACCTTGCCCGAGTTGTCGCGCTCCGCTCCTTTCCGGAAGTCGTTGTCGTTCGTAGATTAACCGTTCATTCGGCTCAACCGTAGGATTGCGGAGGCTCCCGCCGTGTCGCTCATTGCCGTCGCTTGGTACTCGCATCTGCTGAACGCGATCATCATCGTTCTCGGCCTCATGTTGATGCTGATCGTGCTGATCCAGCGCGGCAAGGGCGGCGGCCTCGCCGGAGCTTTCGGCGGCGCGGGCGGCTCCAGCGCCTTCGGGTCGCGAACCGCCGACGCCTTCGTCAAGATCACGCTCTACCTCGCGGCCGTGTGGGTCCTGTTCATCATGATCCACGTGAAGGTCGTGAAGTACGACACGACCCAGCAAGCGAACACCTCGGTGACCACCACCGGCGGGGGGTGAGCCGCGTGTTGCTGAGCATGACCGGCTTCGGAGAAGCCCGAATCCAGACCGATGCATTCTCCGCAACCATTGAGGTGCGAGCGGTCAACAATCGCCACTTGAAGGTGACGGTTCGCGGCAGCGACCCCTACCCGATGCTCGAAGCGGACCTAGAAAAGGTCATCCGCAAGCACGTTCGCCGCGGTACGCTGCTCGTTCAGGTTCGCGTTCAGCGGAAAGTTCAGACTTCGGAACTCACGCTGAATGCGTCCGCCCTTCAAGCCTACCTGAGACAAATTCGCGAGGCCTGCGAAGCGACTCCCGATTTGATGGCACCCCTGTTGGCGGGTGTCTTGTCCTTGCCGGGCGTGGCTCCGGAGTCGACGCGATCGGGGGCACCGCCGGAAGAAGAGTGGCCGATCGTGGTGCAAACGCTGGAAGCGGCACTGGCCAAACTCGATGAGATGCGGAGCGACGAAGGCCGGGCAATGGGAGGCGAATTGCTCGCCCTGCACCGGTTCATCGGGGAGCAACTCGAAGCGATCCGGATTCACCTGCCGGTCGTGATGGGCGACTATCGGCAGCGGTTGTTGGAACGGGTTCGCCAGGCCGTGGCCGACGCGGGCGTTTCGGTCGAGCCGCAACACTTGGTGCGGGAACTGGCCCTGTTCGCGGATCGGACCGACGTGGCGGAGGAAGTGACGCGGCTGACGAGCCATCTGGTGCAGTTCGCGGAGATCGTGAAGAAGGGCGAGGAGGGTGCGGGCCGGAAGTTGGAGTTCGTGGTTCAGGAGATGGGCCGCGAGACGAACACGCTCGGTTCCAAGGCCGGCGACGTCACGATCTCGCGCCATGCCATCGAGATCAAGGCCACGCTGGAGAAGATTCGGGAACTGGTGTTGAACGTGGAATAGCCGTGAGCAAACCCTACGACGCGACCGGTAAGGAACTGCTTCAATCCGACCCAGTCGCCTGGGCCGCGTTCCTCGGGATCGTTCGACCTGCGGATCGGGTCAAACTCGTGGACTCGGATTTATCCACGGTGTCGGCGGCGGCCGACAAGGTGCTGCTGATTAAGGATGATCCGAACTGGATCGCGAACGTGGAGTTTCTCTCGTGGTGCGATTCCGGTTCGCCGTTGCAGATGTTGATGTACAGCGGGTTGTTGCAGCGACGGCACAAGATGGCGGTCGCTTCGGTTTTGGTGGTGCTGGCACCCAAGGCGGATTCTCCTACTTTCACGGGAGTTCATGCGGTTGCCCCGCCCTTCGGTCCCGGGTGGAACTTTCGGTACACGGTGGTGCGGTTGTGGGAGATGCCGGTTGGCCCGTTCCTGGAAGGGCCACTCGCGATACTACCGTTGGCACCCTTGGCGGATCACACGGGAATTGGCCTGACGGCCGTGGCGAACGAGATCGGGCGCAGGCTGCATAATGAAGGGGACTTTGCGAATGGCGATCAAATTGTCACAATGATTGCTGTGCTCATGAAGCTGAGGTACAACGCGATGACGACTCTCGAATTTATCAACTCGATCCCCGATGCCGAGGACTATCCCGGATTCAAGATGTTCCTGGATCGCGGGCGTAGCGAGGGACAAATGAAGGAAGCACGATCGCTTTTACTGCGTCAAGGCAACAAGAAATTCGGCCCGCCCAAGTTGGCTCAGGAATCGGCAATCAACGAATTCTTCGATCTCGCTCAACTCGAAGTTCTGTGCGAGAAACTGCTCGACGTGAACACCTGGGACGACCTGCTGAACGACTGAATCTGTGCCGTACTGGAGCGGGAACTCGATGGCAGACAGGCTCGCTCCGCTGATCGTGGTTTCGGGTCCGAGCGGCGTCGGCAAGACGACCCTGGTCGATGCCCTGC
Organism: Gemmataceae bacterium; assembly: GCA_043733485.1. Classification (GTDB taxonomy): domain Bacteria; phylum Planctomycetota; class Planctomycetia; order Gemmatales; family Gemmataceae; genus Urbifossiella. The sequence continues at coordinate 15,938 of JAYTGN010000259.1, read as the reverse complement.
TCGCGCGAAAGGCCCTTCCGCTGCGAAGGGCCATCACGGCCACGACCCGACCCGCGCGGCCCGGCGAACTCTCCGAAGTGTCCTACCACTTCTGGACGCACGACCGGTTTCGCGAAGCGATCGCGAAAGGCGAGATGCTCGAATTCGCGGAGGTCCACGGCCGCGATTTCTACGGCACGCCGCGAAGCGAAGTGGACCTTTACCGCGAACGCGGCGTCGGCGTGATTCTCGTGATCGACGTGCAGGGAGCCGGGCAGATTCGGGCCGCGTATCCGCACGATCAACTGTCGGTGTTCGTCTATCCGCCGACGTTCGAAGACCTGGAGCGGCGATTGCGGGGGCGGGGAGAAGCCGAGGAGTCGATCAAGCGACGCGTCCACACGGCACACCAGGAACTGGCTCGAAAAGACGAGTTCGACTGCTCGCTGGAGAACGGCGATTTCGATAGCGCGACCGACGCGCTGGAACGACTCATCCGCGACGATTTCACACGAAGGGGGTTTCCGCTATGCTCGACGACCTGAAGGAAGAATGGATCGTGAACAAGGTGGGCGGGCGATTCAAGCTCTCCACGCTGATTCAGAAGCGCATGGTCGCACTCAACACGGGGGCGAGGCCGCTCATCGACGCCCGCGGCATCACCGACAAGATGCAGATCGTGATCCGCGAGATTCTCGAAGACATGATCTTCCTGGATACCGCCGGCAACGTGCAAGTCGGGAACGCCACCATGATGGCGAACATCCCCGGCTCCTACCCCGGCATGAAGGGCATGGCGGCTCCGGAGCCCGGCCTGGCTCGTCAAGCAACCGACGACTGAATGCTCAGAGCCGCTTCGCGATGGTTCCGACGACTTCAATCTGGATGGGCACGCCCGCAACGGTCTCGGGTAGTTGCCCCGTGGTCACCTTCTCGCTGAGGTTCACTTTCAGACCGTAGCCTTCGCCGATGCGGGTGATGCCGACGCCGACGACGGGGAATTCCGCCAGAAGCGCGTGTGCTTGCGGCTTCACGGCACGAACTTCGTCCAGGGTGTAGACTTTCGTTTTCATGGCTCCATTATGCGAGGTCGACCTTGAGCAAGTCAAGGACGGCATGGATGGGATTGGCGAAGGTAAGCCCCATATCGTTGTGCCCGCCGGTGTCGCCGCCGGCGAAAAGCAGCGCGATCGCGAGCCGCGTGGACTCTTCAACGATGAGCGATCCACTGTCGCCGCCTTCACTAAAGGCGTCTTGGTCGGCTCCTTCGATTTCGATCTGCTGGTCGAAGCGTAGATTGCCGAGATCGTAAGCGACGACGACGTTATCGAGTTCGAACGCCGTCACGCGGCCGCGCGTCAACCCGGTGGTTCGGCCGAGCTTCGCGACCATCGTTCCCTCGTCGATGAACTCGGCTCCCAGGCCCATCAACTTGCCGAGGCCTCTGATTGTCTTACCGTCCTTTTCGATTCCCGCGTTCAGACCGGCAATGGCTGCGTCGACGAGGTTCGCGCCTCGCTTCTTCAATTTGATCTGCTTCGCGAGTGCAGCCACGACATCGGCCGGATCGACTCCGCCATCGTGTCGACCCGGTTGCAGAATCGCGTCGCCCGTCTTCCCTTTGTTTTCGGCCGAGAGTACGTGGTTGTTGGAGAGAATGTGCAGCTTCCCGGTGGCGTCGCCGCGCAGCGCGACGAAGCAGCCGAGGGTTCCTGCCGTGATTGAGAAGTGCCCGCACGACGCCCCGATCTGGAGGGGCCGAACCTTCCCCTGATACCACGGCGTTGCGCGCTTCCTCAGACGGCCGATAAAGCGGACGTCCACCTCGCTCTTGGCCCGCTTCCTGATCGCTTGCACGTCCTTGCCATCCATCAGTTCGCGCCGCTGGCAGCGAACCGCCAGATGGAACTGATTGGCTCGCTTCCGAACGAGCCCGATGGCCATCGAAGGAATCGGATCGGCGAGAGTGCCCATCGCGGTCGCGCCGAGTGCGAAAGCGTGGAGGGCACCGCCGGTCATGGGAGCGAGGATCGTCTCGGAGACGAGTTTTTTCAATTCGCGGGCGCTTTCGAGCAGCATGGCGATACTCCGTGAAGGGAAGCGATTCAGATCATGCACCGGACGGTCGTGGGGTCCATAGGGTTGCGACCGATTGCGATGGGGGTCTCCTCGGAGTCGCGAGACCTCGCTGCCGCATCCTAAGATTTTCCCGGCGCGTGTCAACGAAAAAGGTTGGACCCGTAAAGAGCGAACAACTCGGTGGGCTTCCGCGTAGAATCAACAGCGCCTCGAGCGATGCCGCCTCGGGAGCCCACACCCACCGACTCCGGGTCCACGCCATGGCCGAACCGACCGCGACACCCGCCGTCTCGGGTCCGATCCTGCAATCCACGGCCGACCAGGCGCCTTACGTGCCCGTCTCGTGGCTGGCCGTCGCCGCGGCCGCCGTGGCGGGCTTCTTCGTGTTCCTGCTGGTCGTCATGGGCATCATCGCCTTCCGCGCCCACCGACCGCTGCTCGAAGAAGAGTTGCTGATCTTCGCCGTCTTGGCAATCGTCCTGAGTTTCGCGGCCCGTCGCGTCGTCCGCAATTCCGAAGGCACTCGCACCGGTACGCTTTTCGGAATCGACCTTCCGAATGCCGCCTGGTGGGTCGGGCTCGTTGCCGGCCTCGGCTACGGATCCTACCTGCTCGCCATCGAATACTCGATCCGCAGCGACGCCAAGAACGAGGTGCAAGCTTGGTCTGCTCTGATCCTCAAGGGCGACCCCGAGAGCCTCACCCGCGCCTTCCACCGCACGCAAGACCCCAACCAACGCAAAGGCATCCGCGCGGACGATACGGCCCAACTCGAAGGACGCTGGGGCAGGGAAATCACCTCCTTCAAACAGTGCGATCTCGTTCGCATTATCTCGCGAAACCCCGGAAGCAAGATCGAAATCGGCGGGCTTCGCGCCTGGCAATTCCGCACCACCGTGGACGTGGTCTACTCGGCGACTCTCACGTGCCCCGAAGGCACGTTCCCGATCCACATTCCCCTTAAAGGCGTCGACAGTACCGCCGGGTCCGAGGGAGGGCGGCAATGGCAGATCGAGTTCTCGTCGGCCGGTTACATCGACAAAGAACACGGCACGCTCACGCCGTACGGCTGGTACGTCCTCAACCTCACGATCACGGGTGGCGATGTCTCCCGGCAATTTCTTGCGGGAAGCTCGACGACGCGCGAGGCACGCACCGGAGTCTTCCTCGATTTCGGCCCGTCGAAGCCCGAAGATCTGACCTTCTTGAACCCGATGTTCACGGCTGCGGCCCAGGCGCGTGCCGCGGTCGTCGGCATCGTGGCGGCGAACGCGTGGATTCCCGGCCCCGAGTTCCTCAACTACACCGCCGATAAACTCTTCACACTGCCGGGCGGCGCGAAGCCCGACGCCGAGAGGCTCAAAACGTTTCGCAGCGCCTGGAATTCGGTTGGCGTCGTTCGCGCGGGCGAACGCCTCCGCGACTCCGCCGATACCAACGATCAGGTCTCGTTCCTCCCGAATGCGATCGAATTTCGTTCGCCCATCGAGATTCCGATGCTGGCCACGAAGGGCGACAGCGTCGCGGCCCGCGGTCGTCTCATTTTGATTTGCGACGATCCCTCGATCGTGGCCGAGGTCAAGAAACTGCGCGAATCCGCCGATCCCAGCCAGGGCACGACGCGCCCCGTGGACGGAATGAGCCTCAAGCAAATCCCGTGGCGCGTCCTGCGAATCGAGAGCGACATGAAGCCCGTGCGGCAGGAGCAAAAGGGACCGGGAGGCCCCGGCGGACCCGGAGGACCGCCGCCCATGGGCCAGTGATTGTGGTATCATGGAGTCGGAGTAACGCTCGACTTTTTCGCGGGTTCCGACCATGCCCCAATGCACGACTGCCGGGTTCTGCTCGATCGAAGAAGCTCTGGATGAACTTCGCGCCGGTCGCATGATCGTACTCGTGGACGACGAGCATCGCGAGAACGAAGGCGACGTGGTGATGCCGGCGGAGAAGATCACGCCGCAGGCGGTGAACTTCATCATTCGCCATGCGTGCGGTCGGCTCTGCGTGCCGATGTCTAAAGCCGTCGCCGATCAACTCGGTCTCGAACTTCTGCCCGGCCTCGAACTCGACCCCAGCGCCACGCCTTTTACGCGCAACTTCGACGCCCGCTTCGGCGTCACCACCGGCATCTCCGCATTCGACCGCTGCCGCACCATTCAAGTCTGCGCCGACCCCAAGAGCGGCCACCAAGATCTCGTCCGCGACAAGGGCCACATGGACGGCCTCATCGCCCGTTCCGGCGGCGTCCTCGTCCGCGCCGGCCACACCGAAGGCGTCGTCGACTTGTGCCGACTCGCCGGCTTCCGCGAAGCTGGCGTCCTCTGCGAAGTGCTCAACGAAGACGGCTCCATGGCCCGACTCCCCGACCTCTGCGGCTTCTGCGACAAGCACCAACTCAAGATGTGTACCATCTCGGACCTCATCGAGCATCGCCGCCGTCGCGAGAAGCTCATCAAGCGCGAAATCGCCCTGAAGCTCCCAACCGACTTCGGCGAATTCGACCTCTTCGCCTACACCTCCATCGTAGACCATGAACCGCACCTCGCCCTCACGCTCGGCGGCGTCGGCGTGGAATCGGCAACTGGCGCGATGCCCGAGCAAACCGACCCGATTCTGGTTCGCATGCACAGCGAGTGCCTCACCGGCGACGCCTTGCATTCCGCGAAGTGCGATTGCGGCCCGCAACTCGCTTTTGCCATGAAGCAAGTCGCCGAGGCCGGCAAGGGCGCGATCGTGTACATGCGGCAAGAAGGCCGCGGCATCGGCCTCTTGAACAAACTCCGCGCCTACAAATTGCAGTGGGAAGAAGGCCTGGACACCGTGGAAGCGAACCGCCGGCTCGGCTTCGCCCCCGATCTCCGCCACTTCGGAATCGGCGCCCAAATCCTCTTCGACCTCGGCATCCGCGACATCCGCCTGCTCACGAACAATCCGCGGAAGGTGATCGGCCTCGAGGGCTACGGCCTCCGCATCGTGGAGCGCGTGCCGATCCAAATTCCGCCGGGCACCCACAACCGAAGCTATTTGGAAACCAAGCGCGAAAAGCTAGGCCACTTCCTGGACAAGGCCGATGGCCCCGGAGCCTGACGTGTCGCTTTGAAGGTGACTCCGAGGTTCGTGAAGTGTTCGAACTGCCGGAACGGGGAGGCCATGAGAGCGGTTAGGCGTCTTGACTCTAGGCTAGGGGCTGACAACGACTTCGCCAGTTGGGCCTCGAAAGAGAACCTCCAAGCGGTTCAGCACATCGCGACCGAGAATGCGTTCAGTACCCGTAAAATCCGCTTGCAGGCGACAGGCATGATCTTGCCCATCAATATGAGCCCAAATTTGGAACGCTAAAGTTGCCAGTGAACTGCCTGCAATCCCACTGACCAAGCTTTGCATGCCCATTGCCGGCGAGAGTTGAAGTTGCAGACAGTCGGCCCAGGGCAAGACCGTTGCATCGGCTCCCGTGTCGAGAATGGTTCGATCCAGAACGATGCCTGCAACCCCTGGCTGTAATCGGAACTGCACCGTCATGATGGGTAGTGCTTCGCCCGGATAAGTCGAATCGTAAGGGAAAGCGACGCGTCGGATGCGGCACGGCGAATCCTCTTTCCCGACGCAAATCACGAAAGGGTGCTGGCCGGAGGATTCCGCACTGTGAAACACCGACACGGGGCTGGTCCCGGTTGCAATCACCTGATTTCCCGCGAAGCCGATCCATTGCCCGTAGTATCGTTGAACGAGCTGATCGCGAGCTTTCCAATAGTCAGTTTCGTTCTTTCGCCGATCGGGATGAATCTGGTTCGCGATCTCCGGCGGCAACTGATCGACAATGTTGGTCATCGCAAACCCTTTCTGAATCACAGCCGATTCCAGCTTAGCATCGCGGTGCTTTGGTGTCGAGCCTTGAGCCTATCGATTGAGGGTTCTGAGAGTGTCGAGATCTCGACCGACAGCGCTGCCCGCCTGCCAGATGAAGAAACAGAGGACTGCAATGGCGACAGCGGCAAGAAGGTAAATAATCCAAGTGCCACTGTCTTCCTTGTCGATGCGGTTACGGCGTCGAACATCCTCGGCGAGCCCGAGCAGTCTTGCGATGCAGTAGAGCGAGACGATTGTGCTGAGGTAAGGAATCATTTGCGTTGACCTTCACTTTGCCGAAACAATTCATGCTTGCCGTGGTGTTAAGGCGAAGGAGTCGCCCTTCACATCTTTCGCGAAGGCATGCCACTCACGCCGGCACCATTCTCCCCATCGACCTGAGCCGATTGAAGTCCGTTGCCTGCGTTTATTCGCGAAACACCCACGACCATTCGTTCCCCTCCATCGACTGCAAACCGGACGCTCTCGCCCATCCGCTCGTCGAGCTTCCCGGTGCCGATGTTTGAGTGGCTGCGAAGGTGAGGCCTCCGAAGAGCAACTCCGACGTTCGTGAACACGCACTGCCGGAGTGAGGAACTATTGTCTCAAGTTGGGAGGTCATGAGAGCGGTTCGACGCGACGCGACTCCGGAGGGGCGGCGGCGGCCCACCCGACGATGAGCCCAACGGCCCCGACGAGCGCCAGCCCCAACCCGGTCAGGGGGACGAGGGATACGGGCCACATGCTCAGTGCCTCCGACAGGTCCGTCAGTGGGGTGATTAAGTACGAGTCGCCGGGGTGGTGCCGCTGGTTGAACCACCCGCCCTGAGCGAGACACGCCAACGAGAACCCGACCACGAGGGCGAGAGCCGACAGACCGACGGCGAGCCGGACGCGGAACGTGCCCAGCCGTCGACCCCTGTCCGGACCTGCGACGGCCGCTGCCGAGCTGGAGGCCGGCGCGACCCGTGCGCGATGCACCAAGGCGGAGAGGACCGACGCGACGACGGTGGCCGCCGCCCCGATTAACGCGATGATAATTGCCGTCTGCATCGGACCCACCACTTTCGGTTCGACCCCTGTAACCCGCCCCTCTCGAATTGTTCGTCGCAGCGACGACAAGATTGGAGCTTCCGCCGCCGAACTGGTATTTATCCTGACCAGTGCTGCGCGCCCGAATTGCCGACCCGGGAACTATTGTCTCAAGTCCGGAGTCCATGAGAGCGGTTCGGCGTCCGGGGACTCGGCCAGTACCGGTGCCACAGCACGCAAGCCTAAGTCGCCTTGATCTCTTTCGGACTTGCACCGACCGACAAGGACACCTTGCCCCATTCCTCTGGGCGGAGGGTCTCGACCAGAACCGACCAAATCAGGTCGTTCTTTCCTACATCCGCTGCCCGTCGCACTTGCATCACTTGCATCGTAACGCATCGAGTTTCGGCGTCAAACGGATTCCGACTCGGCTTGGGTTGCATGATCCCAAAAGGATCGTACAGTCTCCCGGTCACTTCTCGGCCAAAACTCACCACGAGGGGCGAACGCAACCGATACCGGGATCGTTCGGGCCTCGGTGCAAGGCGAAGCTCGCGATGCGCTTGCGACGAATTACGGAAGCGAACGATCCCGCCTCCCCCGCTCCAAAACGCAGCAAACGCTGGGAATCACGGCGAATTCGCGAGGGGCAGAAAAAAACGAAGCTGCGAAAACAATCGGACGGAGGCGAACCGGGCTCGTAGTGTAACGTGTCCGAAGGATGGGTTCGGTTGAAGGAGCAGCGATGAACGCCGAGCGGCCGGTCGATAATGCGCCCTATTTTTCGCACGTCCACAACGGGCTGACGATCGAGGGGTGGTCTCGCGCCGCGGTGCAAAGTTACTGGCGGATTCCAGAACTCAAGCTCGGGTTCGACCTCGGGGCCCACCCGTGGGATTTCATGGGCACGGGCACCTGGTTCATCTCGCACACGCACCTGGACCACATCGCGTCGCTGCCGGTTTACGTGGCTCGCCGCCGCATGATGAAGATGGAACCGCCCACGATTTACGTGCCCGCCGAGATGGTGGACGACGTGAAGAAACTGCTCCTGATCTTCCAACGGCTCGATCGCGGTCGGCAACTCGCCGACATTCGCGGAGTCGTGCCCGGCGACGAAATCGAGATGAGCCGCGAGCACGTGGTCACGGTGTTCAACACGGTTCACACGGTGCCCTCGTGCGGCTTTTTGGTCTGGGATCGTCGGCATAAGTTGAAGGAAGAATACGTGGGGCTCGCCGGCCCGCAGATTCGCGATTTGAAACTGTCCGGAGTCGAAATCACGCGCGAGGTGCGGGTGCCGCTCGTGGCCTATACGGGAGACACGGCACCCGCGGGCCTCGACAACTACCCGCCATGCTTCGAGGCTAAGGTCCTCATCACGGAGATGAGTTTCATTCGCGAGAAGCACCGCCGCGAGAAGATTCACAAGTTCGGGCACATGCACCTGGACGATTTTTTGGAACGGGCCGATCGGTTTCAGAACGAGTTGATCGTGGCCGGGCACTTCAGCACGCGGTACCACCCGAACGAGGTGATCCGGTTACTGGAAGCTCGCTTACCGCCTCAGTTAAAAAGCCGCATGAAACTGTGGATTTGAAGAACTGTTTGGGCTCGACAGTCGTCTGACTATGGTGGAGTGCGACGAGTCTGCCCGCTCATCGCTTTCTCAGACTTCATTCACCGGGCACTCACCTTCGAAGTGCTATCTTTTCAACGCAAGCCGCCACACGAAGAACTTCCAGGCGATATTGGGGTTCGATTATCATGACTCCCGAACAGTTCCCTCAACTCGTGGTTGCCTTCTTCGTTGGGCTCGGCCTACTCCTCGCCGGGAGCGCGAATCTTTTACTCCGGCAGAAGTCGCTCGCTCTTCGATTGCCTCTTACCGTTCTCGTCACGGCCCTCATGCTCGTGGGCGTCTGGGCCGTCACGGAGTCCGCGGTGAGTACGGAGAAGGCCGGGCTGCTGCTTGCCGCGGTGCTGGGGGTGGGGATGTTGGCAGGCTCCGATCTGACGGCATCGGTTGCCGCGACGCTTCAACGACCCGCCGTTCGCTGGAGCCTGGTAGCGGGCGCGGGGATCGCGATCGCGTCGGGGTCGGCGGTTTACTCCGAAGTCGAAGAGAGCCAGGAACTCGATCGGCAAATGGCCGAACTGGAAGGGTTGACCGCACCCCCACCGACCGCGATTTCCGCTGCCGCCGCTGCCACGGATCGCGGCGATCCGATCGAGATTCGGGAAGCGATTGCCCCACGATCCGAAAGCGACCTCGATGGCATCGAAGCCGCGATCATGCAGAACACCGTCATTCGCAACAGCCTCATCCGTTCGGAGCCGGCCACGGATCGTTCCAATTGCCACGGGTGGGTCTTCACCGGTGGCCGCTATTGGATCGGTAGCAGCGAGGTCGAGCGCATTCTGGCGGGGAATCACTATCAGCCAGTCGGCGATCCGAAGCCGGGCGATCTCGTCGTTTATCGGTCGGAAAGCGCGATCGTCCACACCGGAGTGGTTCGGTACATCGCCGAGGGCCAACCCGTGATCGTCGAAGGGAAGTGGGGCTGCACGGGCGTGTTCCTGCACTCGGTCGGTCGGTCGATCTACGGTTCGAGCTATGCCTTTTACCGCAGCACCCGCGCTGGGCATCTTCTCGTGGGGCTCAATCCAACTGGCTCGACCGTTCCCGACGCCTCGCACGACGATGAATTCACCGAGTGAACTCACAGCGGTTGATAGTAGTCCAGGTACGCGAGGTAGACCAAAGCTCCGAGCAGAGAATAGCACGTCACGGTTGCAAGGAGCGAAGGCGAAACGAACTTCACGGCCGTGCCGGCGAACTTGTTTAACTTCACTTTCATCCCGCGCAAATCCACCGAATAGAGCTCGTCCAAAACTAAGTGCGACAGGAAGCCGAGTACGACTCCGGTTCCGAGGAGGACGCGCAGGCGGCGATCCGGACTGTGGTACCCGAGGTAGATGACGAGCCCGGCAATGAGCATTCCGGGAATGCTGTGGAACATGCCGCGATGGACCGTGAAGTGTTTGAAGACGCGCGAACCCAAATAGCGGATGGCGAGGTAGCCGAAGAGTATCGCCGCGAGAATTCCTTCTTGCGTCACGTGCATGTGTGCGAGCCGGGGGATGAGCGTGAGCGGCAGCACGACCGCGGCCAGGCCGAACATCTCGCGAATGGGGATGCCCGAGTCGCTATCGAGATCGGGGAGCATGCCGCCGACGGCGGTGAGCCCGGCCGCCAGGATCGCGGTATCGGTCTGGAAGCCGAGGGGTTGCACGGCGGCCGCACCCACGCCGATTCCCAACGCTCCCGAAACCGTAATGTGCGTGCGAAACCCCGCCATCGAATTCCCGCCACTGAGATTGTGAATCTCCCGCCCGTCTGCTTCACTCAATACTGTCGGGACCGACAGGAGGGCGAAACATGACGAATGGAGATATTGCCCGGAAGCTCCGGCAACGGGCCGCGGAACTGGCCCGCGGCGGCGACAATCTGTACCGGATTCGGGCGTTCCGTCAAGCCGCGTTCGCGGTGATGGGGCTGGAAGAAGAGATCGAGCAACTCGTTTCCACCGGCGGCCCCCAGGTGCTGGAGCGGGTGCCGGGGATCGGGAAGAGCCTCTCGGAAACGATCGCCGAGTTCGCGATGAACTGCTGACCCTCGCGGGCTCAGCGGGTGGTTCGCCGAATCTCGACGATCGTGAAGCCCGAGGTGTACGGCCCCGGCTTCCGCTTCGGCATGTGCAATGGTGCTGCGGAACCGGCTTCGGCCGGGCCGGCGGGATGCGTCGGGTCCAGATAACCGTGCGGCATCCGGGGCAGCGCTAAGCTGGCGGTCTGGGCGGTCGGCGAATCCAGCGACGCCGGTTGCACCTCGCGCTTCACCTCCAACTTCACCTCGCGACCCTTGCTAATGGCAGGGGTCGTGCCATCGCTTTGGAAGTCGCGCGGCACGTACCCGCGTTCGCTCTCGCCGGACATCGGCGCGGGGACCGCCTCGGGCGGCGTCTGCGATTGCGCCGCGAGAGTCGGCAGACTCAGGAACCCGAGCCCGAGAATCCAGGTTGCAACGTTGAAGTTCCCCATGTCCTACACCTCACGCCAACTTTGAAAACCGCGTACGCTTCCTGCGATCCGGCTTTAGCCAACAATCGGATTTTGACACTGGGGAGGATGAGCGAAACTGGGAATGGGAGCATTTCGAGCAGATTGGGAGCGTACAATAGCCGCCCGAAGTCGCGGTCGCTATTCCCAGGAGGCTCAACATGGTTCGCTGGTTCGTTGCCATGGCACTCACAATCGCCGGTTCGCAGGTCGCATCCGCCGCAGTCGTCACCAAGACGATCGAGTACGAGTTCGACGGCACGAAGCTCAAGGGCTTCCTCGCCTACGACGATGCGAGCAAGGAGAAGCAGCCCGGCGTGCTCGTGTTCCCCGAGTGGTGGGGCCTCAACGACTACGCCAAGACCCGCGCCAAGCAACTCGCCGAACTCGGCTACGTCGCCTTCGCGGCCGACCTCTACGGCGAGGGCAAGGTCATCGAGATCGCCCATCCGGAAGACGCGGGCAAGATGGCCGGCGCTCTTCGCATGAACCAGAAGACGTGGCGCGGTCGGGCGGCGGCGGCACTTAAAGAACTGACGAGCCAGCCGAATGTCGACGCCAAGAAAGTTGCGGCCATCGGCTACTGCCTTGGTGGCTCAACCGCCCTGCAACTCGCTTACTCCGGTGCCGACCTGCAATCGGTTGTGACGTTTCACGCCGGGCTCGCCTCGCCCACGGCCGAGGAAGCCAAAGGAATCAAAGGAAAGATTCTCGTCTGCCACGGTGCGGCGGACAAGTTCATTCCCGAGAAATCCATCGCCGATTTGAAAGCCTCGCTCAAAGCCGCGAGTGTGTCGCTGGACTTCGTTGCCTACGAAGGCGTCGTCCACAGCTTCACCTCACTGGACGCGGACAAGGTCGGCAACCCCGGCATGAAGTACGACAAGAAAGCCGACGAAGACTCCTGGAAGCGGATGAAGGATCTCTTCATAGAGACGCTCGGAAAGTGATTCGCAAGAGCCCACCCATCGCCAAGGGTGGGCTTTTTCGTTTTCATTCCTAACCTTTCCGCATGAAGACGCTCGACGAATTCCGCGCCGTGTACGGCTTGCCGCTGCCCGAACTCATCTCACGGGCGGCGGAGGTTCACAAACTGCACCGCAACTACGCGGACATCCAGCGCTGCGAACTGCTCAGCATCAAGACCGGCGGCTGCCCCGAAGATTGCAAGTATTGCAGCCAGAGCGCCCACTACGATTCGCCCGTCGATCGCCAACCGCTGCTTAGCGTGGAAGAAGTGCGGGAACGCGCCGAGGCCGCGAAGGAACGCGGCGCGAGCCGCTTCTGCATGGGTGCGGCCTGGCGTTCCCCCAAAGACGGACCCGAGTTCGATCGCGTGCTCGACATGGTCAAGGTCGTGCGCAACCTCGGGATGGAAGCCTGCGTCACGCTCGGAATGCTCTCGGATTCGCAGGCCGAGCGACTCAAAGAAGCCGGCCTCACTGCCTACAATCACAACCTCGACACCTCGCGCCGGCACTATCCGGAAGTCATCACGACCCGCACCTACGACGATCGGTTGAACACGTTGCGGGCCGTCTCGAAGGCGGGCATCTCGGTGTGCAGTGGCGGCATCCTCGGCATGGGCGAAACCGAAGACGACCGCCTCATGATGCTGTGCGAATTGGCGCAACTCGAGACGCCTCCGGAGAGCGTGCCGATCAACTGCCTCATGCCGCAAAGCGGTACGCCGCTCGCCATGGCTCCCAAGGTCGATTCCCTCGAAATCGTGAGGCTCATCGCCACGGCGCGGATTGCGTTCCCGAAATCGCGGGTTCGCCTCAGTGCCGGCCGCGACCGCATGAGCCGCGAACTGCAGGTGCTGTGTTTCCTGGCCGGTGCCGATTCGGTCTTCTTTGGTGAGAAATTGCTCACCGCTCCGAATCCGCACGAGTGCCAGGATGAAGAACTGTTCCGCGCCATGGGCGTGCTCGCATCATGATTCTGAGTTCACCACGGAACGCACGGAAAACACGGAAAGAAATCAGACTCCTTTTTAGTTCCGTGCGTTCCGTGTTTTCCGTGGTGGTCAATCTTCAGACGGTGTCTCGTGTCAACACTTCTCAATCGCTGGTCGGCAACTCTGGATGAACTGCGCGGGCAGGGGCGATACCGTTCCTTTCGCTTGCCCGTCGGCCTCGACTTCACTTCGAACGATTACCTCGGTTACTCCACGATTAGCCGCGACGCGGAGTCCTCGGAGCGGAGCGCGGGGGCGAATTGGTCTGGCACTTCCTCCAGGTTGCTCCGCGGGCACCACGCCATCTGGGACGAAGTCGAATCGATGCTCGCGGAGTGGCACGGTGCCGAAGCCGTGCTGATGATGACCTCCGGATACAACGCGAACGAAGGGCTGATCGCCACCATCGCCGAGCCCGGCGACTGGGTCGCTGCCGACGAACTGAGCCATGCGTGTATCGTCGATGGCCTCCGACTCGCCCGGCCGCGCAAGTTTCTGTTTCGACACAACGACCTGAACCACCTCGAAGACGGCTTGAAGGCCGAAGCCGCGAAGCGGCCCGCGGGCCGCGAGATGTTCGTCATTACCGAGTCGCTCTTCAGCATGGATGGCGACACCGCACCGCTCGCTGAGATCGTGACGCTGGCCGAGCGTTACGGAGCCCACGTGATCGTCGACGAGGCGCACTCGACCGGGTGCTTCGGTCCGCGTGGTTCGGGCCTCGTCGATCAGCCGCTTGCGGGTTCGCGATTGCGCGACCGCGTGCTGGCGAGCATCCACACCGGCGGCAAGGCGCTGGGCCTGCACGGCGCGTACATCTGCGGGTCGAAGTTGCTCAAGGAGTACCTCATCAACCGCTGCCGGCATCTGATCTTCACCACGGCGCTGCCGGCAGCCATCGGTGCGTGGTGGCACGAACGCATTCCTCTTCTTCAAGCCGACGATGCTTCGCGAAGTCTGCTTCACCTCAACGCGGCAATCTTCCGCAGTCGGCTGGCGGAGCACGGCATCGCACCGCCGGGGTCGCACTTCGTCGTGCCGGTGATCGTGGGCCAGGATGAACCGGCGGTTCGCGCGGCCCGGCTGCTCCAGGAATGGGGCTACGATGTTCGCGCGATTCGCCCGCCGAGCGTGCCGCAGGGTACGTGCCGCCTACGCATTTCGGTTCATGCCGACCACGACCCCCTCGTGCTCATTGAACTCGCCGATTGCATTGCTTCCGCGGTGCAATCGTGAACGGCTTCGTCGTCGTTGGCACCGATACCGACGCGGGCAAGACCGCGTTCTCGCTGCTGTATCTGGCAGCATTCCCAGGCCAATTCGCTTATTGGAAGCCGGTCGAAACGGGCGACTCGGACACCGAGAAGGTTCGGTCGCTCGTTCCCGGCGCGACCATCTTCGAGCCGCTCGCTCGCTTCAGCAAACCCGTCGCACCAGCGCTCGCCGCTCGCCTCGAAGGCCGTGCGATGCCAGGAGTCGCCGAGATCCTCGCGGCGATTCCGACCGCCGAACTGCCGCTACTCATCGAGACTTTCGGTGGGCCACTCTCGCCGCTCACGGAAGACGTACTTCAGATCGAACTCATCCGGGCCTTCGCACTTCCGGTCGTGCTCGTCTCATCGACCTCGGTTGGTGCGATCGGGCGAACGCTGGCCACAGTGCGAGCGTTGGATGGAGTCGAACTCGCGGCCATCGCACTGATCGGGGTGAAGGATGAATTCGCGTGCGAACAACTGACGCGGCACGTTCCCAATGTACCCGTGCTATCGCTGACGATGCCGACGGGAACCTGGACGCCCGATTCGATTCGCGAAGCGGCTCGCGCTCCGCTCCGAGGACTCCGCGTCGCGGCTAAACGGTATCCGCAGGAGAGTTCCGCCGCGGATCGCAACCTCGTGTGGCACCCCTATACGCCGCTCCGATCCGAGGAACCGCTAACGGTGGTCGCCGCGGAAAACGAGTTCTTGCACCTCGCCGATGGCCGCCGCATCATCGACGGCATCTCATCTTGGTGGACCATCCTCCACGGCCACCGTCAACCCGCGATCATGCAGGCCATTCGCGACGCCACTCGTCGCCTCGATCACGTCCTCTTCGCGGGAGCGACGCATCCCGATGCCATCGAGTTGGCGGGCCACTTGCTCGGCTCGATACCCTGGCCAAACGGTGGCCGGGTCTTCTATTCGGACAACGGCAGCACGGCGGTCGAGGTCGCGCTCAAGATGGCGTACCAGTTCTGGTGCCATCGCGGCCAACCGCAACGCACGCTCTTCATCGGCTTCGAACGCGGCTACCACGGCGACACGTTCGGCGCGATGAGCGTCGGTCGCGACCCGCTCTTCTTTGGTCGCTTCGAGCCGTTGCTCTTTCGCTGCCTGCAGGTACCGGTCGATGCGAACCAGTTGAATGAGGCACTCGGAAAGCATGTGGGTGAAGTCGCCGCCGTGATCCTCGAACCACTGGTGCAAGGTGCCGGCGGAATGCAGATGCACTCGCCGGAGGAACTGGCCGCGATCGCCGACGTCTGCCGAAAGCACGACGTGCTCCTGATCGCGGATGAAGTGATGACCGGCTTCGGCCGCACGGGTTCGCTGTGGGCGTTCGAGCAAGCCGCGATCGCGCCCGATCTCGTCTGCGCGTCCAAGGGCATCACCGGCGGTGTGCTGCCGCTCGCGGCGACTCTGGCTTCGCCCCATATCGTCGAGGCATTCGATACTGCGGATCGCGCCAAGACCTTCTTTCACGGGCACTCGTTTACCGCGAATCCGCTGGCCTGCGCTGCCGCTGTCGCCAACTGGAAGCTGATGCAAAGCGGCCAGTGGAAACACGACGTGAGGCGAATCGAGGCTTATTGGGAAACGCACCTCCGGGATCCCGCGGGTGGCACCGTGCTTCCAGCCGGTGTTGAGTCTGCACCGGC
>JAYTGN010000258.1:0-26212 GCA_043733485.1 Gemmataceae bacterium | reverse complement strand
GCGGATTGAGAAGCCTCTGCTTTATTACGGCGACGCCACCCGCGAGAACGACCGGGGCAGCGTCTGGGGGTGGGGAGAGAAGGGCCGACCCGTCGCCTTGCTCGAACTCTGGCAGCGCGTCGACGACCGGACCAAATGGGCCTACACCGTCTGCAATACGTCCGGAGGGAAGCTACGGGCCAGTCGCGGCGGTACTCCCTGGTGGCGCGAGAACGATTCGGCATCCGAGTTGAAGGACATCCCCGATGCTCCAATCCCATTGAACGACGCCACCCAGCGGCAACGGCAACTGAAACTCCTGGCCCAAAAGTTCACCGGCCACCAGTTCTGGGATCCCGACAACTCGCGATTCGAACTGCGCCGGCTCGAACGTCCCCTGCACACTTACCGGGACGAAGGCGACGGCTTGTTGGAAGGCGCGTTATACACCCTGGCCAACGGGACCAACCCGGAGATCGTGCTCTTCGTCGAAGCCCGGGTGGACCCGACGGACAAAACGAAGTCCGTGTGGCAGTACGCAGTCGGGCGACTGGCTCATGCGGAGTTGCACCTGGAGTACGACGGCAAGGAAGTGTTCAACGCTCCGCGTGGGAACCGGGTCTCCGCCGCGAACAAACCTTATTGGCTCGGGTTCATCGAGAGCACGCCGAACGACAAGCCGGACAAATAGCGGGGGGCACACGCGCTCAGGAACCGCTTCAGCCCGTGTACAAGGCTTCGATTCGCTCGCCTTCGTTCAATCGCATGGGCCGATTCAGCCGATCCTCGATCATCGACTGAGGATCGATTCCGAGCGTCGAGTAGATGGTCGCCCCGAGGTTCGAGGGGTAGTACGGATTCATCGTCGGGTAAGCGGCGATCTTGTCCGATCGGCCGATCACCTGCCCACCCCTCACTCCGGCTCCGGCAAAAAGTGCGAAGAAGACCCCCGCCCAGTGGTCGCGGCCATCCGGCACGTAGCTGGGCGTACCGAGGTTGCCCCCCAACTTGGGCGTGCGGCCGAACTCACCGACCATCACGACCAGAGTTTCGTCGAGAAGTCCCCGTTCGTCCAAATCGTCGAGCAGTGCCGATACACCGCGATCCAACGGGGGCAGGAGGCGGTCCTTGAGTTGCTGGCAATTGCTGTTGTGCGTATCCCAGTTGTTCATCGTGCCCATGTTCGCCTGGACGATCGGAACGCCGGCCTCGACGAGGCGGCGCGCCAGCAGCAGCGACTGGCCGAAGAGGTGCCGACCATAGGCATCGCGAAGGCGCGCCGGCTCTCGATCCAACGAGAATGCCTGGCCAATTCGGCTCGCGCTCAGCATGGAAATGGCCCGATCCTGGAGACTTCGGAACTCGACGGATGTCTGTGCGCCGGCCAGCGTCGTTCGCTGACGGTCGACTTGTGCGAGGAGTTGCATGCGGTTGTCGAGGTCCGAGACGGAGAGTCCGATCGGCCGGCTCAGGTTCTCGACGCTGAAGTCGGCCGCGTTCGGATCCTGCTTGACTTGCCACGGGTCGTGCTTGGGTCCGAGAAACCCCGCGCTCTGTCCCGAGAAACCGTAGCCATTGTTGAGGTAGGTCGGAAGCATGACGCCGTTCGGGATGCCGTCGCGTCGAGGCCGGACGAAATCCAACCCCGAGGCAAAGCAGGGCCAGTCTTGTCGCGAGGCCATGTGCGAGGATCCGGCGGGCATCTTGTCGATGCCCGTGAGGACCATGTGCGTCGCGTGTTCGTGACTCGGTAAGCCGTGCGTCATGGAACGGACGATGGCATATTTGTCGGACCGCGCCGCCAGTCGAGGCAAGTGTTCGCAAATCTGCAAACCCACCGTTCGGCTCGCAATCGGCTTGAAGTCGCCGCGGACTTCGGCCGGTGCGTCGGGTTTGAGATCGAACATGTCGAGGTGGCTGGGGGCACCGGTCAAGAAGATCAGGATCACGCTACGGGGAGGCTTCGCCTCGCTCCGACCGAGTTTCGCGACGGCGTTGGCCCGGCCCTGGAGCAGCGAGGGCAGGCCCAGGCCCAGCAAGCCCGAGTAACCGACCTGCAACGCTTCGCGCCGCGAGATTCCGAGTCGATGTCCGTGCCCGAGTGAGCCAACGGATGTTTCGGCTCGCTGCTCGTCGTTCATGATTCACCTTTCGCTCGTTCGCGATGGCCTGCCCGTTCGCACGGCTTCGGCCTGAGCGGACGTCGCGCCCCAGGCGATTCTTCGAGACCTTTCCGAAGACGATATTGTACGTCTTGGAACGCCGGAAGGACTACCCGCTCTGTGTGAGAATTGGAGCGGTGAGCGTCGAGAGTGCCAACCTCTGCTTGCCGTGTTCGTCGAAGTTGTTTGGGTCGAGCCAACGCAAGAATGCGCTTTCGAGCAGGGGCCACTCCCGGTCGATGGCGGCGAACCAAGCCGTGTCGCGGTTGCGGCCTTTGTGGACGGTCGCTTGACGAAAGACGCCTTCGAACGACAGACCCAACCGCAGCGCGGCTCGACGGGAAGACGCGTTCAAGGCATTGCACTTCCACTCGTACCTGCGGTAGCCGAGGCGGAACGCCCGCTCCATCATCAGGTACATGGCCTCGGTCGCGGCGGCCGTTCGCTGAAGGAGCGGAGAGAAGTTGATGTGGCCAACCTCGATGGATCCATTCCGGGGGTCGATGCGGAGATAGCTCGCGATCCCCAGGGCCCGACCCGTGGAAGCCTCGACGATCGCGAAAAACTGTGGGTCGCATTTTTGGGCCGATTCGCTCAGCCACGCGAGGTAGCTTTCGAAGCTGTCGAACGGCCCGTACGGGAGGTAGGTCCAGTTCGCCTCGGCCGGGCCGGAGCAACTCGCCTCGAACAGCGATGCCGCATGGCGATCGGCATCCAGAGGCTCGAGCCGACAATAACGACCGACCATCGGCTCGCGAGGCGGGATGGCAGGTGGTGTCCAGTTCGGGGCCGGAATGCCGACCGGTTGCCCGAGGTGATTGATGTTGCTTGGCATCGTCGATCCAACTCGGCATCAGCCCGGCTCCGATGTATGCTCTTCCTCCTCGTCGTCTTCATCGTCTTCATCATCGTCCTCGTCTTCATCGTCTTCTTCATCATCATCATCGTCGTCTTCATCGTCCTCTTCCTCTTCCTCTTCTTCATCTGCCTCCACAGGCGCAAGCGAGGGCAAATTGCCCCCGATGAACGCGGCGAGCATCTGGCTCATTCGCGACAACTCCGTCGGATCGCGAAAAATACTTCGGTTCTGCTGTGGAAGGGCTTCACCGTTGCGGGCCAATGGCACGTTTAACGTCATTGCAGATTCCTTGAGGTTGAGGGGACGGCGATATCGTACGGCGTTCGCAATCCGAACGGTAGCGACTCTGAGATTATTTCGGCTCGGCGTACTTCAACAAGAACACGGGGATGTACGGGATGCCGAGATCGGCGAACGCAACGAGTCGATGATTCCCTTCGGAGACTTGAATGGGGTCGCGATCGGCGAGGTGCTTCTCGATCCAGACGGGGAAGGCCGGTTCGCCACTGGTCAGTTTCTCGCTGACCGCGTCGACCCGCCGGAAGCCAAAGCCTTGAAGCACCGACTTGCGACCGGTGAGCAGCCAACTCGCGAACCTCTTCGTTTCGTACAGGTGGTACTCCATCACGATGGCCCGACCGCCGCCCAACTCCCAGAGTTTCCGATCTCGCGGTCCCCGCTTATGATCTCGGTGAGGAAATCCGTCCACGGCAACGGTGTAATCGTCTTCCTGCTGCTCGCCCTGAAGTGCGATGTATTCTTCGACCTCTTCGCGAGTGTAGGTGTGCCGAGGTTCCAGGTCGGGCATCTTGATCCTTGGACGCATCACATCTCCACCTGCTTTTCGCTTCGGGCTCGGCCTTCGCGACACTCATCTTACGCGACTTTCACTTTGCCGTGTGAACGTCCGCCCCAAAAGCAGAAAGTTCGCCTGAACGGAATTGCGCCGAGAAGGCGAATCTCCTGCCCCTCCGACCGCTGCCGGTCCCTCGATTGAGGTCTTCGGCTCTTTCCTCGCCTCGCCAAAAATACACCGGTTATTTTGATCGGTCGCGGATCTCCGGCGAACTTGAAGAGCGTTCGCGCTCTCCGTCGACAAGCTTGTCGTAGGGTGTAGTGATAAGATACACCCGAGAAGCCGGAGAGCGGAAAAGACCGCGAAAAACGAATCTTGCGCCCGTAGCTCAACTGGATAGAGCATCCGCCTTCTAAGCGGAAGCGTGTGGGTTCGAGTCCCACCGGGCGTACTCATTTCAACCGAAAAGCAGTTCACCGGCCGGAGGCTTCCCGCTCGGGTCCAGCGTTCTCACGCGGATCAACTGGCAGAAGAGCAGGGTGAGGTACATCGGGTTCAAGAACACGTAGCGACGCCAGAGTCGTCGAGGCTCGCTGGCGAGCCGGTAGAGCCATTCGAGGCCGCGGTCTTGGAAGAATCGAGGAGCCTGGGAAAGCATGCCGGCGTGGAACGGGAACGCGGCCCCGACCGCAAGCAACGGCATCCCGATTCGGTTCCGCATTTCATAAGCGAACACTTCCTGACGCGGGCAACCGAGCGCGACGAAGGTGATCGCCGCGCCGCTAGAGCGGATCTCGGTTGCCACTTCATCGCTTTCGCTCGCTGTCATCTGGCGGAAGAGCGAAGGCCGCGTGCCGGCGATTTTCAGGCTCGGGTATCGCTCGACCAAATTCTTGCTCAAGGCGGAAAGCACTTCGTTCGTGCTGCCGTAAAGGTAGATCGGCAAGCCGTCCGCAGCCGCGCGCTCGCAGACGTGCAGCATCAAGTTGGGGCCGTAGACGCGCTGCTTGAGTCCGGTGCGGTGGAGAGAATTCAAGGCCCAGCGAACGGGCTGGCCATCGGGGACGAGCAGATCGAACTGATTCAAACGGTGGCGGTGAACGCGGTCGAGAACGCCGGTCATGACACCGTGTACCGCGAGCGCGGAGACGGTGAGCGGTCGTCGATCGCGTGCGGCCTCGATCACGCGCGAGACAGCGCCCTCGTAATCGACGGCGTCGATCCGCACTCCGAGCACGTTGTGCTTGCCTCGGTCGATCATACGGTCACCGCCTCGGTTTCGAGCCACCGTTCCGCGTTCGCTTCGTGGATCTCCCGGCAGATGCGCGGCACGTCGTAGGAGAGTTTCCAACCGGGATAATGCGAGGCGAACTTCGAGACGTCGCTGACCCACCAGATGTGGTCGCCGGCGCGGTTGGCCTCGGAATAAGTCCAGTCCATAGGCGTGCCTGTGATCTCTTCGCAAACGGCGATGGCTTCGAGCATGGAGCAATTGCTGAAGCGTCCGCCGCCGATGTTGTAGACCTCTCCACTTCGAGGCGCTCGCCAGAAGCGGTCGAAGGCTTGGATGAGATCGGCGGAGTGAATGTTGTCGCGAACTTGCTTGCCGCCGTAGCCGAAGACGGTGTACGGGGTGCCGGTGGCGGCACACTTGACGAGGTACGCGAGAAAGCCGTGCAGTTGCGTGCCGGAGTGGTTGGGCCCGGTAAGGCAGCCGCCGCGGAAGCACGCGCTCTTGAGCCCGAAGTAGCGGCCGTACTCTTGCACGAGAACGTCGGCCGCGACCTTCGAGGCACCGAAGAGGCTGTGCATCGTTTGGTCGATCGACATGTCTTCGCGGATGCCGCCGGAGTACGTGTGTGAGGGGTCGATCTCCCAGCGCGTTTCGCGTTCCACGAGCGGCAACCGGTTCGGCGTGTCGCCGTACACCTTGTTCGTGGAAGTGAACAAGAACACCGCGTCTGGAGCGTGCAGGCGAGTCGCTTCGAGCAGGTTCAACGTGCCGACGGCGTTGACCGAAAAATCGGTGTGCGGCTCGCGCGCGGCCCAATCGTGCGAAGGCTGCGCGGCCGTGTGAACGACCAGCGAGATGTGCTTGCCGTACTCCTCGAATATCGCGGCCATGCCGTCGGCATCGCGGATGTCCGCGTCGATGTGTCGATACCACGGGCTGAGTTCTTCGCGGAGTTTCTCCCGCTGTCGGCGCGTGGATGCCTCCGGTCCGAAGAAGCGGCTCCGCATGTCGTTGTCGATGCCGACGACATCGAGGCCCAAACCCGCGAAGTGGCGGGAAGCCTCCGAGCCGATTAAGCCGGCCGAACCCGTGATGATGGCAACGCTCATGAACGAAATACTCCCGATGTCGAGGCCTTAAGGGGCTTGCGAAAGTTCCGCGGATTGCGTGCCCCACGACGGGGCCATTTCGGAGAAAACCCAGCGATGCAGGGGCCGACCGCTCCGCGGGAGGAGACGCAAGACGTTCATCGTCCGGCCTCCTGAAGTGTGCCGCGCTTCGCGCGGGCTCGTTCGTAGATCGCAAGCAGTTGGCGGTGGTTGGCCTCGGCCGTGTACTTGTCCTCAAACTCGCGCCGCGCTTCCAAACGCATGTGCCCCAGGGCCGTCGGGCTCGCAGTGAAGCGATCGACCGTCGCCGCGAGATCGGCGGCATCGCCCGCTTCAAACAAGGCTCCAGTCCGCCCTTCCTCCACGAGTTCCTCCATCGCGCCGAGCCGCGAAGCGATCACCGGCGTGCCCTTCGCATAAGCCTCGATGATGGTCCGACCGAACGTCTCGTACCACACGGAAGGCATGACCAGGAACGATGCTTCTCCGATCAGGTCGAGTAACTCCGGTAGTGGGCGGCGGCCGAGGTACTCGATGAGCGGAGACGCCGCGGCAGCCTCCTTCACGCGGTCGGCCAGTGGTCCGTCGCCGACGATCTTCAACGGGAAGGGGCGAGCGAGTCGCTTCCACGCCTCCAGGAGTGTGTCGATCCCCTTTTCGGCCGAGAGGCGTCCGGCGAAAATCGCGTAGCCGCCGCTTCCACTGCCCGTACCCGGATCGGGGTTCACGCAGTTCGGCTTCACGACGATGCGGTTGGAAGGAAGCCCACCTTCCACGAACTTGCGCCGTGCGAATTGCGTGAGGGTGAAGTAAAGGTCGACGTCGCGCCGCCACGTGCCGATGGAACGATGGAGTACGTTGAGCGACGCCACCACGGTGCTCGCGGACCGGCTATCGCGGTAGCACGAGTGGCGCACGCTCGGCCAAGGGACCGACTTCCCGAGGCAATCTTCGCAGACTTTGCCATCGCGGAGGAACAGAGCACCAGGGCAGAGGAGCCGATAATTTCGCAGCGATTGCACGACCGCCACGCCCTCGGCCCGCGCTGCCGTGTACGCGGACGGCGAGATGAGCGGGAAGGTATTGGTGCAGTGCATCACCTCGGGTCGTTCGCGGCGAATGAGGCGGCGAAGCTCGGTATAAGTCTTTCGGCTCCAGAGCGTCTGCGAAGCAACATCGAGCCGGCCCATCTCCTGGATCGCATCGTTGTGCCGCGTGTAGGTCACGACTTCGTGGCCGAACTCTTCCAAGGTGCGTGCCTCGGCTTCGAACGATTCGTCCTCGCCGCCGCGCTGCTGGTAGTAATTGTGGCAGAGCAATACCTTCATCGCTCGGCCTCCGGCGAGTGCTCATTCGGGATGCGACGCACCTGGCTCACAGCCAGTCCGAACAAACAGTAGAACACGACGGACTCGGGTTGCACCGGTCCCATGAAGGATTCGCACAACTGGCCCCAACCGAGGTACCAGACGCCGAGTAAGAGGAGCAGCGCTCCGAGTTTGCGGGACTCGACATCGCGTCCGAACTCGCGCGCGGCGGCGCGCAGCGGCCGCACGAAGGCCCAGATGAAGAGCGCAAGCCCGATCGCTCCCGTCGAAGCGAGCACCTGCAAAATGAAGTTGTGCGCCGTTCGAATCGCCGGGCCGGACCATACATCGAGGATGCCCGTACGGGAGGTCAGGAAGTATCCGTGGCCGAGCACCGGCGACTTCTCGTACTCCGACCAAATCGCTTCCCACAAGTCTCCGCGGCCATTCAAAGACGACATCTGTTCGTCCGTTTCTCCTCGTCGCCAGTAATCTTTGAGTTCCTTCCGGCCGCGATCCACTTCGATCAAACCGGGGTCGTAGGCGAGGTACCCCGCCGCGAGGAGCGATGTTGAGACGACGGCTCCCGCGAGAAGTTGTGTACCGGTGTAGCGGAGGAACGCGAGCCCGAGTGCCGCCCCCGTCATGGCCAGTGCCATGCGGCTGTGCGAGAGGAAGAGCAAGCAGGTGCAAGCCAGCAAGCCGGGGAGGAGAAAGGCTCGCACCCAGGCCCAATCCCAGAGCAGCCGGGCCGAGATGAGTATCACGATCCCGAGCGATCCGGTCGCGCCGGCACTCGTGGGGTGAACCAGGCCATTCGAGGCGTCCGTCTGAAAATCTTCGCGATTCAACCCGCTGAGATCGTGCGAGAGGAAATCGACTGCCGTGAGAATGGCGCTGACCCCGGCCAGCGCGAAGCACAGATGGCGGAGCAGGGTGGAAGTGTCGCGCGGTCCGGACCAGCGGAGTGCGATCAGGGCCGCGAGCATGGACTGCCCGAGCAATCCGCCCCACTGCCCGAGCGAGATGACTCTGAGCGGCGACCACAGCGCGGTACACAGCGACCAGCCCACGAACGCAGCAAAAGGGGTGAAGCACCACGCCACCACGGGCCGCCGGCGATCGCTCCAGTGTTGAAGAATGGCGCGGCCCAGCGCGAGGATTACGAAGACGCGCACGCCGAGTTTCAAAAGGCCGATCACGTCGAGGCCACCGGAATCGCGAGGGCTTTCGCGGCCGGGAACCGAGAACGTCACCATCATCAAAAGCCAGCAGCAGAGCAGTGGCAGGCCCAGCGCGGACGGTACGGGCCTCGGGGAGTCGTCCTCCGGCAACCGCTTCGCATTCAGCATCCGCGCCCTCCGATCCCGTCGATCGACGAGAGCTTGAAGAACGCTCCGAGCCGGACCGCGGCGCTGGCCGTGGTTCCCAAAAGGTAGCCGAACGCGGCACCGCCGATGCCCCAATGCGGAACGAGGACGACACCGCTCGCGATCGTGACGGCGAGGCCGATGAGACTACCGGTGAAGGCGACGCGGGGCCGGCCGAGCGCCCGCAATCCGTGGTCCGCGGCCATGCCTGCCGAGGTGACGGCGAAGGCCGCGGTCAGTGCGGTGAGTGTGAACCCGTGGCCGGCGTAGCCGTCGCCGTAGAGCAAGCCCATCATCGAACTGCCGACGACCGCGACGGCCGCGCAGAACAAACCCATGACGGCGACGAGGAAGAGTGCCGCGGTCGTCACGACGCGCCGCACTTGAGTCCGACCTCCCACGGCTTTCGCGCGTGCGGTCCAGGGTCCGAGCAAGTTGCCCATGCCGAGGTAAAACGGATTCGAGAGCAACGCGATCGCAAGACACGCCGCGAACGCGCCGGTCGCGGTGGGGCCAATCATCAACACGAGCAGCCAGTGAACGGCGTAACCGTGGGCGACGCCGACCATCTGGCCCGCGGCGACCCATCGGCCGAATTCCCAGTGCCGTCCCACTTCCCGCCCGACGCGCCTTCGATGCAGAGCGAACTCGCTCCGCGTGAGCAGCATGCACGCCAGTGCCACCCCGCCGCAGACGATTCCCACAACCGCGAAGGCGAGCGAAGCCGTGAGTTGGCCGATCGAAGCGAGCCAAGCTAACGTGGAGAGTTGAATGGCGGCGATTGCGAGATCGAGCGCGAGAGCCCCGCCGATTCGTCCGTGGACGAAGCCCAACTTTCGGCAGAAATCGCGGAGCAGAACCATCGGAACGACTGCCGCGACGACCCAGGCCATTTCATCGTGTACCCCGCCGAATGCTCCGGCAACGAGTGCCAGCCCTGCCGCAGCCAGGAGTGCAAGCACAGCCTGCTGCACGAGCACGCGGCCCGCGTACTGATCTCGCCGCCAGCCGCGAAGTCGTTCCCGAAAGACGGTGTACGGAGCCGTGACGAGCGATTCTTGAAGGCTGGCGAGCAGAACGAGGATTGTGACGCCGAGGGAGTAGTAACCGAGTTCTTCCAGCCCGCAGGCCCGGCCCACGAGCACGACCGTGAGGAAGTTCGTCCCGCTCACGACGGCCTGATCGAGGACCGCAAGCGCACCGCCGCGAACCACGGCGAACCACGTGGATCGCGAGGGAGGAACGCCCGGAACGACTTGCTTCAACGCGTCCTCGGTCGGCACGGAGCAGGTACTCATGACCTCCTCCCGCGGATCGCGCCGGCCAAGCGTTCTTGCAGGCGCGGAGCCCAGCCGTACCATCCGCCGAGCTTGGCCGCGAGTGTCGAAGCCGTGTCCCAGGAATACGCGTTGAACCGGCCCCAGCCGAAGGGATCGCTTTTGACATCGACGAGTTCTGCTTCGGTGGTCAAGGCGCAGACCACGCCGGTATCCCGCGCCGCTTGCATCAGTTCTTCGTCCACGTAGCCGAGCGCCTTGCGACCGAACGGGAATGCGAACGTCACGCGTTCGATGCCGAACTGCGATCGAATCGCTTCGACGCACGTTCGCAGATCGTCGCGCAGCGCATCCGGACGCCCACGAAAGTCCGCGTGGGTGTGCGTGTGAGCCGCGATTTCCACCAGACCGCTCCGCGCCATCTCGCGGCACTGAGCGACCGTAAGCGGACGATACGCATCGGCTGGCACGGCATCCGCGTGTGCGTTCCCCCAGGAGTCGAAGGGGAAGGGGCGCTGTTGGCCGAGGAACGCGGTGTTCGCGAACAGCGTCGCCGGGACCTTCAAATCTCGCAGCACGGGCCAGGCTTGCGTGTAGACGTTCTCGAAGCAATCGTCGAACGTCACCGCGAAACTCCGCGGTTCAGCCGAAGTGCCGGCCTCGTGATGAGCGAGGAGTTCGGTGAGTGAAACGGCGCGGAATCCCTTCGCAAGCAAACCGCTCAACTGGGCGCGAAACCGCGCCGGCGGCACGTTCATCGTCGGAGTCGGCACGCCGCGAACGGCATCGATGATCCGGTGGTAAACGAAGATGCCGGGTTGGTTCGCGCGCGATCCCAGGGCGCGATGAAGGCCCGTGGCCAGGATGCCCGCGGCGCGCTTGCCCGCATCCGAGACGGAGGGCACTCGCCGGATGCGGCGGCTCGGGGAGAGGCTTGCACTCATGATGCCGTTGCCTCCAATCTTGCCGTGGCGTACCGCTCCTCGCGAATCGGAGTTTGCGAAACGCGCGACCGGCGGCAGAGGTCCTTCACCGTCGCGATCACGTGCGATTGTTCCTCGGCGCTCATCTCCGGGAAGAGCGGGAGCGAGATGCGACGGACCCATTCGCGCGAAGCCACCGGCAGCATCTCGGGCTTCCAACCGAAGTGATCCTGGTAGTACGGGTGAAGGTGCAGCGGCCGCCAGTGAACGGAGAAGCCCACGCCCGCGGCCCCGAGTCGCCGCACGAACTCGTCGCGATCGATGCGCAGGCGATCCAACCGCAGTGCGATGGTGAAGAGGTGCCAACTGTGGATGCGGTCCGCGGGGTCGGGCGGCAATTCGAGTTCGCACACCTCGGCGAGCGCCTCTCGGTATCGGGCGGCCAGTTCGGCTCGCGCGAGGCGAAGTTCCTCGGCCCGTCGGAGTTGGTGGACGCCGATGGCCGCGGCCACGTCGGTCATGTTGTACTTGTAGCCGGGGGCCACGATTCGATAGTCCCAGGCACCGCCGGAGTAGCGAGTCCAGGCGTCGCGCGAGAGGCCGTGGAGCGCCATCAATCGAATGCGTTCGGCGAGAACCGGATCATCGGTCGCGGCCATGCCGCCTTCGCCGGTGGTGATCGTCTTGTTCGCGTAAAAGGAGTAGCACGTGACGGCAGCGGTTCCCTCGCCGCACCTTTGCCAGGGTCGATCCGGTCCGCTCCGCCAGGCCGCAGGCGTAGCGTGAGCCGCATCTTCGACGATCCACAATCCGTGCTGCCGGGCGAAGGCGTGGATTGCCGCGACTTCCATCATGAGCCCGGCCACGTGAACCGGAATGATGCCGACCGGCACGAGTTCGCGCGAAATGGAAGTTGGCAGTCGGCCGGCCTTCAGGTCGTTCAACTTCTTCGCTGCGTCGGCGAGATTCATGTTCCCAGTAATCTGATCGCAGTCCACGAGAATGGGCACGGCACCCTGATACCGCACGATCTCGGCCGTGGCCGCGAACGTCATCGTCGGAACGAGCACGGCCTGACCCGCGCGCAAGCCGAGCGCTTCGACGGCGAGGTGAAGCGCGGCGGTACACGAGTTCAACGCAATGGCGTGCTTCGCGCCGACCGCGGCCGCGAATTCGCGTTCGAAGCGAGCCGCGAGCGGCCCGCTCGTCAACCAGCCGGAACGGAGGCAGTTCACCACCTCGGCGATTTCCGCTTCGGTGATCGAGGGTCGAAAGAAAGGAACGTTCATGGTGCGGTCACCGGTTGCAGCCCGACTTGCCGCGTGAGGTTCGACCGATCGAAACTTTCGAAGCGGGGCGAAGTCGAAAGGACGTCGAGGCCGAATTCCGGGATGCGTTCGTGGAGTCCGCGCTCGATCGCGGCGGGATCGGGGTCGCCGGAGAGTTCGAGGAGTTCGTCGAGGAGTTGACGGACCGCGTCGATTGGGAACGTGCGGTGCCGCGCGACCCGAACCTTGGGGTGTGGCGTGGGGAGGGTTTGCTCTTCGTTGAAGTAGAGTTCTTCGCTCAACTTCTCGCCCTTGCGCGGCCCGGTGAAGACGATCTCGATTTCATCCGATCCGAGGCCCGACAGGCGAATGAGATCGCGTGCCAGGTCCACGATCCGGACCGGTTCGCCCATTTCGAGCACGAAGATCTCGCCGCCCTGGCCCATCGCTCCGGCTTGCAGCACGAGTTGCGAAGCTTCGGGAATCGTCATGAAGTAGCGACGCATTTCGGGATGCGTGACCGTGATCGGGCCGCCGGCGCGAATCTGTTCCTGGAAGATCGGGACCACGCTGCCGGCCGAGCCCAACACGTTCCCAAAGCGCACGGCGACGAACCGCGTCGGCGAGATTTGCGACATCGCGTGAACGTAGCGCTCGGCCACTTGCTTAGTCAGGCCCATCACGCTGGAGGGGTGAACGGCCTTGTCCGTGGAGATGAGCACGAAGGCTTTCAAGCCGTACTCGTGTGCGAGGTCCGCGACGAGTCGGGTGCCGCAGACGTTGTTCTTAATCGCCTCGCCGGGGTTCTGCTCCATCAACGGCACGTGCTTGTGCGCCGCTGCGTGAAACAAGACTTCCGGGCCGCGGGCCGCGAAGATGTGCCGCATCCGCGGCTCGTCGGTCACGTCCGCGATGAACGCATGGAGTTTCACGCCGCCGTCGAGCGCTCGCAACTCGCGTTCGATGTGGAAGAGGCTATTCTCCGCATGTTCGATGAGGATGAGATCGCTGGGTTTGAAGTGGAGGAGTTGCCGGCAGATCTCCGAGCCGATGCTGCCGCCGGCTCCCGTGACGGCGATCGCGCGGCCTTCCAAGAAGGCATTCAGAGCCGCACCATCGAGGGCCACCGGTTCGCGACGGAGCAAGTCGTTGATGTCCACGTCCCGCAATCGAAGGCCTTGCTCGCCGCCCGTGCGCCCCACGAGAAGGTCGTACACGTTGGCGATGACCTTCACGGGCAGCCCGGCGGGGTTGCAGGTTGCGATCAACTTCCTCAATGCGTCGCCTTGCAAACTGCCGGCGAGCACGAGTACTTCCTTGGCCGAGGTTCGTTCCGCAATGATGGCGGCTCGATCGAGCCCGCCGAAGACGTCGATGCCGGCCAGTTGGGAACCGTGGAGTGCCGGCACGTCGTCGTCGAGGAAACCGACAACGCGAACCCGCATCCTCGGTAGAGCGTTGAGTTGGTTGGCCATTGCCACGCCGTTGCGATTCGCGCCGACGAGTATCGCCCTGCGGCAGGTCTCGAGGCCGAACCGATTGCGGAAGCACGGCCGAATCACTTCGCGCACGAACCGCCCGGTGGAGCGCAATCCGCCCACGAGTAGGAGCGTGAAGATGGCATCGAGAACGAGAACGCCGGGGGGGATGATGCGATCGAGAACGAGAAGGTTCACGAGCACGAGCAGTAGGGCCGCGACGCCCGTGGTCCGCGCCACTTGCAACAAGTCGAAGAAGGAAACGTAGCGCATCCAGCCGACGAAGCCTCGCAGCAACGCCGCAAGAGCCAGTTTCAGTGCGACGACCCAGACGACCGTTTCGATCAGAGTGCTTCGATCCGCCGCGGACAGCGCGAAGTCCGAGCGCACGACAAACGCGAGGGCGTATCCGACCGCGAAGGCCGCGGCCAGGATTGAGAACCGGGCGGCGGCGCGAGCGAAGGGGAAGCGACGGTGTGTATCCGCGGGTGGCATCGGCTCGCTCAAGAGGGAATCGTCGATTCGAGAACTGGCGCGGTCCGAGTTTCAGCGCGTGTGCCTTCGAGCGATTCCGCTTCGCCTAACGTTCGGCGATAGATGGTCGCCATGTCGTCGCCGAGTCGCGACCAGCGGAACTCGCGGGCGCGTTCCAGGGCACCGCAACTCAGCCGTTCCCAGCGGGCGGGATCGCGGGCCATTCGCACCAGCGCGTCCGCCAACTCCGCGATCACCTGCTTCGGCGTCGTGACCGGGATCTTCACGCCGCACTGCTCGTTCACGATGTCCTTCATGCCCTGATGATCCAGGCAGATCACGGGAGTGCCGGCC
The DNA here is from genome assembly GCA_043733485.1 of Gemmataceae bacterium. Lineage (GTDB taxonomy): Bacteria > Planctomycetota > Planctomycetia > Gemmatales > Gemmataceae > Urbifossiella. The sequence goes on along the minus strand of JAYTGN010000258.1, from coordinate 11,622 downwards.
GCGAGTGCCTCCAAGAGTACGGTGGGGAAGGTGTCGCGGAGTGAGGTGAACGCGAAGACGTCGGCCCACGCATAGTGCTTGAGCGCGTCGGCGTGCGGCAACCAGCCCGTCCAGGTGATGCGATCGTCCACCCCGAGACGCTTCGCCAGCCGCTTCCAGCCAGCCTGCGATCGACCCTGCCCGAGAATCCGAACTTCACAGGGCAGATCCTTCGGCAATTGAGTCAACGCCTTCAACAGAAGCGGCAACCCTTTGATGGGGCGAAGTTCGCCCGACCAGAGGATGCGCAAAGGGCGATTCGCACCGTCCCACTCGCGGGGCTGCTCCGCGACCGAGGTGATTCCATTGCAAGGAGTCAGGAGCGAAGGCAGTCCGTGGACGCGGGTGAAGTCTTCTTGTGCGAGCGTGTTGGTGACGAGCACCGTCCCGGAGACGGCACCGCGGCGAATGCGCGAACCGAATCGAAACTGGAAGCGGTTCACGACGGTCCGCGCGACCTCGACCGTGGCCCCGGTGATTCCCGCGACGCTGAGGAACCGCCAGGGGAACTCGTTCGTGCCGCCCCACGATCCCCACACGTGCGGGATGCCGAGCTTCCACAAATAGCCCGGCTCGCGGAAGGTGCAGAGGTTGACGAGGTGGGCAAGATCGAACGGTTTTTCCGCATGGAGCTTGGCCGCGAGGGTATAAACTCGTCGATGCCAAAGGTTCAGGCCACCGTAGTAGAAGCCCGGAAAGCGCATCAGGAATTCGACGAACGCGGTCTTCGGGATGAACTCGAAACTCAGACCGGGGACGGCTCCGTGCTCGTCGAGGTGGCGGCGAATCTCGTCGCCCATCGGGCCGTCTTGGCAGATCACGGTCGTGTCGCAGAAGCGGGCGGCTTGCAGCGCGCGATTCCACCCGACGCCGCCTTCGGAACCGCGAGCCGGACTGCAAGCGTAGGCAAGCAACAGCAGTCGCGGGCGGCGGGGCTTCTCGAGGTCGTCGATCGAAGTTCGATCCGAGTTCAATGGGCACCTCTGCGCATCACCATGGCGGGCACTGTTTGCAGGATCAACTTGAAATCCGCGCCGAGCGATTGGCTCTCGATGTACTCGACATCCATGCGGACCCAATCCGCGAAGGAGACGGCGGAGCGACCGCGCACTTGCCAGATGCAGGTGAGCCCCGGCATCACGTCGAGTCGCCGGCGCTGCCACGGTTCGCATCCCTCGGCTTCCCGGCACGGGAGCGGTCGCGGGCCGACGAGGCTCATGTCACCGATCAGGACGTTCCACAGTTGCGGAAGTTCGTCGATGCTAGTGCTGCGAAGGAAGCGACCCACGCGAGTGACGCGCGGATCGTGCTTGATCTTGAACGCCGGACCGTCCTGTTCGTTCCTCGCCATCAGATCTGCTTTGCGCGCCTCGGCGTCGGCGACCATCGTTCGGAACTTCCACATCGAGAACGGCCGCCCGCCCCAACCGGCGCGCTGCTGTTTGAAGAAGATGGGGCCGCGCGACGAGAACTTGATCGCCAATGCGATGAAGGGCAACATCGGCAGCAACACGAGGAGGCCGAATGTGGCTCCCACGATGTCGGCCAGTCGCTTCCAGGCGGATGCGGGTCGGAGGAACATCGGCCCGAGCGGGGCGGTCGCGGGCCGAGCCGCGAGCGATTTTCCCGCCGCCGTGGGAACCGGCGTGTCGGTCAGGCTCGGACGCGGAGTGCGTCCGGATGGCGTCGTTTTGAAGCGGCCCGAACCCTCGCCCAGCGCGCCCACGTTCGGGATCGGCAAGTTGCCAGAAGGGTACGAGTAGACGGTACAAATCGGCGGCGGCACGTTTTCGGGGAAGAGCAGGCACAGATCGTCCGCCACTTTCCAGGCACCGGCGGCTGCGGTAAATGGGAGGACGGCGCAAACGATGCCGTCGTCGAGTAAGCCAGCGTGGTCGGTGATGCGCAGGCGCGTGCGTAGCGATTGGGCGAGTAGGGCAGTCGTGGCGTCGATCGCGTCGTCCGTGCGCGGGGTGAACACCACGAGCGAGAGGGACTCGCCCGTGCGGTCGGAGCGCACCCGTTCGACATCGAGTAATCGCCGCACTTGCAGCGGACTCAGCAGATCGTGCGCCGGCTCGTCCCGACGGCGGGTGAGACGCTGCAAAACGGCAGTGAGGTTGGCGAAAAGCATTCAAGAACCCAACAGCGGCACACCGTTGCGAGACGACACCGCTTCGTGGATCGTTCCGTTGCTGAAGACCGCTTGAGCCACAACCGTAGCATCGGTTCGGCGGGCGGCGCGCGATTCCAACAAAATCGCGAGCCCCACCGACCCTACACTGGCGAGGAGGAACCCGATCGCGGCATTCATCAACAAGTTGGGTCGCACCGGTTTCACATCGAGAGTCGCGGGTTGAACGATGCTCACGTTGGAGATCTTCTCGCTCTCGAGCGCACGATCGATCTGAGAACGTTCGAGGTTGTCTGCGAAGCGACGGTACTGCGCGTCGTGCAGTTCCACTTCGCGCTGTAACTTCGCGACTCGGAACGCATTGGCTGCGAAGGTTTTGAGCCGTTCTCGCTCGTCGCCGAGTTGCTTCTCGATTTCGGTGCGCCGCACGCGAAGCGAGGCCAGTGCCGCTTCGTGCCGAACGATGGCGAGTTCGGCTTCCTCACGCGCCTTGTTGGGGCCGGTCGTCACTTGCTCCCGGGCGATTTCTTCCTTCGCCAGGAGCGATGCGGCGGCCGACGTCTGCTGTCGCGTGAGGACGAGCTCGGGGTGGTTTTCCGGATACTTGGCTTTCAACTCGAGCTCGCGAATCTGGAGTGCGTAAAGCTGTGCTCGCATCGTGTCGGCAGCCTGGTTCGGCAAACCGCGCGTCGTGCCGATCACCACCGTCGGTGAAAGCGCGGCGAACTTTTCGCGAAAGGACTTGGCCTCGGCTTCGGTGGCGAGCGTCGTCGCGGTCAGCCCCGAGAGTTCGGCCTCCAAACGCCCGATGCGGTCCACGAGAATCGTTCGCTGGCCATCCGGGGCAATGAGTCCGGTCTCGTCCTTCAACGCGCGGAGTGCGTTCTCGGCCGTGGACAAGTCCGCGCGCACTCGTTCCGTTTGCTCGGTCAGGAACTTATGAGCGCCGGGCGTCCGGTTGATCCTCGCGTGTTCCTCCAAGTAAAACTCGACGAGGTTGCGAACGACGGCCTGCGACGCATCCGGGCTCGGGCCTTCGTACGCGATTTGAATCACGTTCGACCTCTTGACGGCCTCCACTTCGAGCTTTTGTGCGAGTGCGACCACGGCACGATAGCGGTCGTCCACGACGCGGGATGGGGCAACCGGCACCTCGGCGATGGATGCGGATTCTTCGTAAGGAGCCTTGCCCAGAATCACCTCGGGACCGACGCGATCGACGACCCGTTCCAGCAGCACGCGGCTCTTGAGGATTTCGAGAATGGAGTTGATCTCGTTCTCGCGGGTGGCGGGAAGCGCGACGACGGGATTTTGGCCGAGCGTGGCCGTGGGATCGAGCGTGGCGTTCTCGCGGCCCAGGCGGAGGAATAATTTCGTCTGCGATCGGTAGGTCCGCGGCATCAGCACGGTTGCGGTCGCGACGAGCGCCAGCACGCCGAGGAAGAACCCGGCGACGGCAAACTTGTGCCGAAACACGGCGCGGCCCACGGCCACAGGCGAACCGAACTTCTCCACGAACGAGGGCGAGGTGGGAGTCTGCACGGTATCCGGGGCTCGGGTGTAAAGGCTGGACCGGGCTGGGTTTCATGCGAGGCCGAAACTTCATCCGGCGGAACAATTTCGGAGATTGCGCGACAGAGCAAACTGGATGCCCGTGAGGAATGATTGGGGGAATCGTGGAGAAATAGCCGATAACCCTGGCATTACCCGCAGATTCGGCAGCATCCGGTGCAATATCAGGCGCCGCAGGAGTTGCGAATGTTGTGGAATCGTTACAACCGCGATTCCCGGATGCGACACGCGATTCGCTTTTGGACTGGCGAAGCAAGGGGCGAGGGGCCGCGGATGGGATGGCGAACGACAGCGTGTGTCCTGCTGCTGAGCCTTTCGGGCTCGGGTTGCGCCGTCGTGACCGACTCCGCTCACGCGACGAGCTATTGGACGAATCAATCGATCAAGGACATGCAGGAGCGCCACCGGAACCGCAAACTCGCCGCCTCCGCGTGGGAAGAATCGCGTGCGGCGAACCCGAATGCCTCCGAGGATTTCGCGGAGGGTTTTAAGGACGGCTTCGCGGATCACTTGTACCGAGCGACGAGCCAACCGCCGCCGTTGCCGCCGAAGCGCTACCGCGAAATCCGCTACCAGACTTCCGCGGGCTTCCGCGCGGCGGAAGAGTGGCTCGAGGGTTTCCGCCTGGGAATCGACGAGGCGCAGGCCAGCGGGCTTCGCGAACTGGTCACCGGCCCGTCGTCGATTCACGGTTCATCCGGAGTCGCTTCGGTCCAGCAGGCAGTTGTCGCGAAACCTGTTCTCACGGCTCCGATACTTCCGCCTTCGGAGCGTTTGCCGAATCCTCGTTCCAGCGACCCGCCGGTGCCGAGCCCCGCTCCGCCGATCGTGAGGCCATCGCCCGCGTTGCCGCCTACGCCTTCGATACCGACTCCCCTGCCGGCCGATCCTCCGCGGAGTGAAATCAAGGCAGCAATGGAGCCGGTTGAGGTGTCTCGACCGCTGCCCATATCCCAAAGAGCACTCGAAGGGCGTTTCGCGCTGCCCGAGTATTGTTCGGGTCGCTTCACCGGACCCGCGACCGGGTTGCTGGCCCGTACTCCGCGTCGAGCTCCCAGCATCGTGCTCGCTTCGCACGAGTCACGAATCGAACGGAAGCCGCTTTCGCAACCGCTCGTTCTTTCCGTTTCGCCTGCACTCTCCCTCGTTCGCGGCGAGAAGCCGTGGTGGATCGCGAAGGCTCGAGAGCCGGCCGTGGTCGAGTGGAGGCGCGCGAGCGCGACTCAGCCGACGCCGACATCCGCGCTCTGGGCCACGATCGTGCTGGAGAGGGACGAACCTCCAAGGTTCACCGCGAGCGGCCCCGAGCTTGGAGAAGAGCGATGAGAATCGGGGCCGCCCTCCTCTTCGCGTTCGCCCTCGGACTGTCCGGAACGGGCTGCGCCGCGCTGACCAACCCGGTGTCGGATGGCGTGCCGGTGCGACTCGTTCCGCAGGAGTTGCTGGCCCCATCGAAAGCGGGCGATCAACCGCTGCCCTTCAACTTGCTCGGTCAGCCTCAGCCCGATCAGTATCGGCTCGCGGTCGGCGACGTGCTCGGCGTCTACGTCGAAGGTTACCTCGGCGACAAGGCCGTTCAAGTTCCCACCTTCGTCTCGCCTTTGCTTCAACCGCGCGATCAACGCCGAACCAGCGCTTCCAGCGGCTACCCAGTTCCCATTCAAGATGATGGCACCGTCGACTTGCCCGCTGCCGGTTCCGTCTCCGTGAACGGGCTCACGATTGCACAAGCTCGCGATGCAATTCGCGACCTGTACGTTCGCAAGAACCTGCTCAAGCCCGACCTCGCGCGGATCATCGTGAACCTGCTCGAGAAGCGGCAGTATTCCGTGGTCGTCTTCCGTCAAGAGTCGTCGAGCTTCAGCGGCTCGCCCGATACCGCGATCGCGACGAGCAAGCGCGGCACGGGCTTCGACCTCGACTTGCCGGCCTATCAGAACGACGTGTTGCACGCCCTCTCGCGCACCGGCGGGCTTCCCGGCTTGGATGCTTACGATGAAGTGATCGTGTACCGCAATTGCTTCCAGGATGCGGCGGGCCGCGCGGCCGTGATGGGTCGGGTCGGCCCGGCCATTCCCGGGAAGGCGATCCCCGCGGGCATTGGAAGTTGCGTCACGCGAATCCCACTTCGCACGGCGGCGCACTGTGCTCCCAGCGTGCGGCCCGAAGACATCGTACTCGGCAACGGCGACGTCGTTTACCTCGCGGCCCGCGAACAAGAAGTCTTCTTCACGGGAGGCTTGCTTCCCGCCGGCATCCACGTCGTGCCGCGCGACCGCGACCTCGATGTGATCGAAGCGATCTCGCTGGTCCGCGGTCCGCTCGTGAACGGTGCGTTCGCGGTGAGCAACCTCTCGGGTACGCTGATTCAATCCGGCGTCGGCAACCCTTCGCCGGCACAGGTCACGGTGCTGCGAAAGACGCCGGGAGGCGGTCAGGTTGCGATCACCGTGGACTTGCGGTCGGCACTTCGCCATCCGAGCGAGCGCTTGCTCGTTCGAGGCGGCGACATGCTGATTCTCCAAGAAATGCCCGGCCAGGCACTCGCCCGCTACACGAGCCAGACGACCCTGCGGCTCAACCTCTACTGGCAGTTTCTGACCGGGAAGAACGGGCTGGGAATTGTGGATGTCGGCGGTCCCGATCGCTCGGGCAACTCCCCGGCTCAGTTCAACATCAACCGGTAGCGTGGAGCGGCTGGGAAAGTTGCGAATTCATTCTGATGGCCAGATTGTTAGCCCGACGCGCCAGCGAGGTTCTGGTTTCCCTCGCTGGCGCGTCGGGCTACGGAGTGTCAGGAAAGTAGCGGCACTGTCTGTCGCCGCGGATGCGGCGTCCGATGGTAGCCAGGGGTGGAGCGAAGCGGAACCCCTGGCGAGGCATCGATAGATCCATCCACGAAGCCGCGGATGCGGCGACAGAACGTGGGGCGTTTGCGAATTCAGGCGGCTCAAGAATCGGTGGGGACGACCATTTTCCAGGGGTTCCGCTCGCAAAGCCTCGCGTCACCCCTGGCTACCATCGGACGCCGCATCCGCGGCGACAGACAGTGCCGCTACTTTTCTGACTGTCAGTCAGTAACAAACGCCGCCATAAAATTGAACGCGATCTGCCTCTCGCCTTAGGCTGGAGCCAGCAGCGCCAGTCGGGCCAAATTCTCGAGCGCTTTCTCCAAAGCGGTTATCAACAACTCGCGTTGCTCGACTTCGTCGGTTACCGGTGCGTCGTCGCCTTCGCGGCGGAGAACGAGCGCCCCCGATTGCAGTTGGCTCAGCAGGTACTCCACGATTTGGCCGCGATCCGTTTCGCCATCCAACTTGCGGAGGATGTGCCGATGAATCTCGTCGAGGTTGACGGGCTCGCCGCGCAGGTTGGCGACGCTTCCGCTCGCCACGGCTTGATGTCGAGCGAGTCGGGAAGCGAGGGGCCGCTCGCCAATCGTCGTGGTGAAGTTCACGGGCGATAGCTGCCACTCGACGATACCGGCCGCCATCCCCGAGAGCATTTCGCCCGCGAAGAAGGCACGAGCCCCCGCGACTTCCATGGGGAAGTTTCTCGCGGCGGCCGACGCCATCGCCCGATCGAAGAGTTCGTCGAAGCGAATGGGAAGCGGCCACTCGCGCGCCAGTTCCACCAGTGCGGCTTTGGTCAGAGGCGATCGGCAATTCAACCCGGCTCCCGGAGCTTTGAACTCGACCACTTCGCTCGGATCGAACGCCGGTTCCGCCACGGTCGGCTTGGCGCGCGACGACAAGAACCAATCCCCGACGACCTCCGCACTCAGTTGTCGCTGAAGCGTAACGGCCCGACGGCAGACGAGCGTTTGCCGAAAGTAGCGGCACCGCACGTAGTCCATGTACTGTTCCATTTGCAAGATGTCGTGCGCCCCGAGTTTGTTCAGCGTCTCGGCAGTCTCGGGTGCGAAGTTGGTCGAAATCATCGTCGAGAATTCGGCTTCGCCCAAATACTGCAGGCCGTTCACGGCGAGCATTCTCGCGAACTCGTGGAAGTAAATCGGCCGATTGTTTTCCTCCAGGTGCTCGTGGTGCAAGTACGACGCATCCGCACCCGCGATGATTTCGAACTCGTCTCGCAACAGCCGCTTGTAAGGTCCGTCTTGAAGCTTGCCGGTGTCGGCGACGAACTGGACGAGTGCCTTGGCCTGTACGAGTCGCGTGCTCAGATCGTGGAACTGCATGCCGTGGTAGCACATCATGTCGCGAACGATGCCGCGAATGTGCCATCCGGGGTACGTGTTGTAGCTCACGTAGGCCACGCCGTTCGGAGCCAGGTTCTGCCGGCAGATTTCGAGGATCCGTTCTTGCACCGGCTGCGGCACCCACGAGAACACGCCGTGACAAATGATGTAATCGAACTCGCCGAGGTCCGCGCCGAGGGCCAGAATGTCGCGGTGCTTCAATTGGATGTTTTTGAATCCGAGCGCTTCGATGGTGGTCCAGCCGTCGGCGATCTGAACCGCGGAGGAGTCGATGCCGAGGAACCGGGCCTTCGGGTAGTCGTTGGCGAGCGCGATGAGGTTGCCGCCGGAGCCGCAGCCGAGTTCGAGTACGCGGGCCGTCTCGATCGGGGGCGACTCGAGGCCGAAGATGCGCGCGATGCCTGCCAATCGCTCCGGACGCGTCTGAGGGAACGGCACGCTGCGGTAAGGGATTGCGTCGTACGTAGCGGCGGGCATGGCGAACTCCGGGCGGCGGTGCGAGCGAATAGTATACGAGCGAAGTTCTGCCTGGAGAAAAGGCGCGAAGCCGGCGCGGAGCCGTCCACGTGAGGGACGAGAATTCGCTGATTCTGTGGTCGTTCGAGTAGTGCCGACGCATGCGTCTTCGCAAGGTTGCGAAGCCGCAAGTGGTTGCAATTTAGTAGTTGACCTGAAACTGCGCCCGTAGCACGCCGCCATCGAAGTTGCGGTAGGAGGTCGCTCCCGCCGTATTGATGGCGTTCAGGTTCACACCGTTTACGAAGCTGTATTCCACGGTCAGTTCCATTTCCTTGCGAATCTGCCATTCAACACCCACGTCGTACTGGCTGCGGGTGCCGTAGGGCGTGTTGGCGAAGTTCTTGTATCCGCCTTTGAAGTACTGGTAGCGCGTGTACGGAATGAAGATCCCGTAGGACTCGGTGTCGATTTTGTACGTGAGCGTGGTGTAGCCGCCGTTGAGGGGCCGTACGTTGATCGCGGTCTGGGCGTCGTTCAACCCCGGGCCCTCGCCGAAGTTCCACTCCGTCTGAATTCCGAAGGGCTGCGGATACCAGACGAACGTACCTGCGATCCGCTGATCGCGGAATCCCTGGTTCCCGCCGGTTCCCCTGGGAGTCGTTGAGGCTCCGACGCCGAGCGGGCGAATGGCTGCACCGGTCACGACGTATTCGCCGGTATAAGCTTGAATGCTCGCTTCGACGACCTGCCCGCTCGGCAACAGCCACGGGTAGGTGAGCCGGGATACGGTGTAGAGGTTCAAGTTCTGTTCGAGTTGGGAAAGTCCCTGACCGTTGTAGACTCCTAACGCGAAGATACCGTAGTTCCCGGTGCCCTTCAAACCGCCTGCCGTCAGGTCCTTGAGGAGCTTCTGTTTCTCTTCCGGCGTCCAGTAGTAGAAGACGCCGAGGTCGCGTTCCACGAAGTTGGTCGCACCGTTGAGTGCGTCGCTGCGATCGAGCGTGACGCGGTTCTGGCTCGACTGCATGTTGTCGAAGCCGTACGGGAGTTTCGATTGCCCGACGCGGAGTCGGTGGACCTTCTCCTTGTCGATGTAGACGTCGGCATAGATATCGCGAATCTGACCGAAGTCGGGGGCCGTGGTGCCCGGCAACGTGATTGCCCACTCTTGCTGCCAATAGAAGAACAGATGCTCGCTGACGTCGCCAGAGAGTACGAAGCGGGCCCGGCGAATCGAGAAGGCCTCCGCGTTCCCGTTCACGCCGCGATCGGTGGTCATGAACGGATCGGCGCTGCCGGGCTGGGTGTCGGTCGTTCGATCGAAGCGGAACTGGAAGTAGCCTCCGATCGAGAGCTTTTCGTACCAGTGCTTGGCCTTGCCGTCCGGCTTCGGATGGAGCGAGTCGAACAGCGACTTGAGGCCGTAGTTGTCGTTCTGGTGGAGCGAATCGTAAAGATGCGGGTGGTCGTGGCTCAACACCGGGCCTGCATTCTCCGGCAGGGCGATGGCTCCGGGACTCGGTGCCTCCGGGCGCGCCGGTGCTGTCGGAATCGATGTCGGAAGAGTCGATGGAGCCACCTCAGGTGGCATCGCGGTGGGCGGCTGCGGCACCATCGCCGCAGCTTGCACCACGGGATAGCCGGGTATCGGCTGTTGAGCGAATGCCGCGCTGGCGAATAACGGAATCAGGATCGCCGCGACGGCCCCCAGGCCATGGCGCGCGAACGTCGTGGGCATGTGCATCGTTCCCCCCAGAACTTGCAAGAGTGCGGCGGGGAAATAGGCACGGATAGTGCTAGACGCAAGAGCGATCGGCCCGCAATGCAGGCTTCAGACCAAATCTTCACATTCCGAAGAGACACTCAATTCGAGTTGCCTAGAAGTACCACTGAGCCAGAATCCCGAAGCCGTTCACCGTGCCGCTGGTTGCCGGCTCGATCACGCTGCGGCGTGCGTTCAAGTACACGAACTGCAGTTTGGTGTTGTCGTTCAGGTACCAGTTCAAGGCGACTTCGTGCTGACTCAGTTGCCCGCCGTTGATGTGGGTATCGTTGAGGTCGAGGTAGGAATAGCGATAGGCGACCTGCCAGGCTCCCCATCCCCAGTGCTTGCATCCATCTTCGCCGCGGCTCATGAAAGCGTTGTTCTTCACCTTCGGACGGTCGTACATCCCCATGCGTCGATCGTAGCCGCGGTGCTCGCCGGTGAGGAAGTAGCTCGCTTCGGAATAGACGCCCCAGAACATGGGGTTGCCGAGGGATTGCCCGGGCTTGACGCCGTTGCCGCCGTAGAGGCTCTTCGCATTGCTCACGGTGGCGAATCCGGCCTCGGTTTGAAGCGAGAAGGGGCCGTGGATCCAGAGCAACTCGGGGGCGAGCGTGTTCACGCTATCGCCGAGAAAGAAGCCGGTGTCCACGAATCGGTTGGTGTTCGAACCCAGGGCGTTGATCGATCCGACGCCGACGCCGTCGCGAATGTTCGGGCGGGCTCGAAAGCGGACGACGTCCTGCGTATCGCCGAAGGTGCTGCCGGTGCCGCCGGGCGTGATGCTGCGGCCGATGTCGCCGGTCCGCCACTGGTAGGATCCACCCACGTGAAGGACTTTCGCGCCCTCCTCCTCATAGATCGGCGTGCCGGTCACTCGGGTCGTTTCCGCATAGTTGCCAGCACCGAAGTCCGAGGTGAAGGCCTGGATCGGCTGAATCCGGTGGAACATCGTCTGGAACACGAGATTGTTGTTCAAGAAGTTGTTCTGGTAGAAAATGCCCTGTCCGAAGAGGGTAAAGAGCGAATCGGAGAGCGGCGATCGTTCGAGGAACGTGAGGTGGTAATCGCTGCCGATCATTTCCATGCCTTGCGGAATCTTCAACTGCCCGACCCGCAAGGTCCCGAGGTTCTGATCCTTGACGCCGACCCACATGTGATCGAACGTAATGAGGTTGAGTTGCTCGAAGTTGACTTCGAGTACGTATTCGAAGACGTCGTATCCGACGCCGTCGCTGCGGAGGCGGACGCGGCGGAAGTAGGAGCCGTCGTCCAGGGTGCCGACCCCAGCACCCGGGGCGGATGCCTGAATGCCGCCGTTACCGGGAGGCGTTCCGCGCAGGTTGAAGCCTTGCGAGAAGAACACGGTCTCGGCCTGGAAGCGCCCGCCGAAGTGGAACTTCCAATCGTTGCTCGGGCTGGCGAACCAGAGGC
>JAYTGN010000257.1:0-11363 GCA_043733485.1 Gemmataceae bacterium | reverse complement strand
AGCAGAGACGGAAGTTGAGACAGAATCGGGGCGATAGGCGGTAAGCTGGGCAGTTTCTCCACCCTCGTGGCAACGGCTTTCAGCCATGGTGATCTAGGGAGTGCGTAGGGTGGGCCGGAGCGAGGCAAGGCTTCAGCCTTGCCGAGTGAGGCCCACGCGGAGAGTCCCCGGCGATGCACGTGGGCCTCCCGCGACTTGCATTCGCAAGTCGCGGTCCGGCCCACCCTACGAGCCCTCCGAACGGGTCAATCAATATCTGCCGCTCGCCTTACTTCCCGTTCAGGAACCAGCCCTTCGCGGTGCTTTCGGTCTTGAAAAACGCGAGCAGTTGTCCGGCGACTTTCTTCTGCCCGGAGGCCGAGGGATGGGTGCCGTCGCCGCCGAAGTCCGCGACTTCGTAAAAGAGGCCGTCCGCGTTCTTGGTCGTGCCGTTGGCCCAGAGATACGGTCCCCAGGCGAGCCACGGCGACTTCACCGCTCCCTTCTTTGGGTCGAAGCTCAGTTCCTTCTCGCCCTTGATCTGTTCCTCGACCAGCCACTTCACCGAGAAGCCGGACTCGTAGGCGTACGGCTCGGGGTTCAGCGAAGTGGTCGCGTACCCGCCGTAGGTGCGGCTCGAGAGATACACGATCTTCAGGTTCGGGAATCGTGCGTGCATCAGTTGCACGATCTGCCGCAACTCGTCGCGGAGGGTCTGGGCATACTTGGGGAAGCCTTGGGAAGGGCCGGCGTCCGCCTGTTTGATCCACGCCACCTGCACCTGTTCGCGCGTGACGTTCGCAGCCTTCAAACGCTGATCGACGACGGTCCAGTACTGCGAACTGGTGGTGTCCTTGATGCGGGCGGCGGTCATGCCGCCCTGGGCGCCGTCCACGATCGTGAGGTCCGGGTTCCTCTCCTTGTCCACGTCGGCGATGCGTTTGAACGTGGAGAATGCCTGAGTGGTGTTGCTCATCCCCACGGAGAGGAGCACGATCTTACCGTCCTTGGCGGGCTGGCCATCGGGGCCGAGCGGAGCGATCGTCTTGGCCAGGGCGAGCCCGGCCGCGTCGTGATCCTGGGGCCGCTCGTTCTTGCCGTCGGGGTAGAAGCCGCCCTCATAACCCTGGTACTTTTCGGAACCGAGATTGGGCAGCGTCTTGAGCTTCGAGGTATCGAACTTGGCGATGGCGGGCGGCTTGCCGGGCGGTGCGTCGCCGCCGAGTTTGAGGCCGACGAGCACGCGGTTGCCGTCCTGCGTCGCGCCCTTGAACATGACGGCGGAACCCGGTGACAGCCCCTTGTCGTCGAACGGCTTGGCAACGGTCTTCCCGTCGGGCCCCATCACGCGGGTGTCGCCGGTCAGGGAGAAAGTCTCGTCCTTGCCGTCCACGGTGATGGTGATGGTCTTCTTCTCGGCGTCGAGGGCTTTCACTTTCCCGCGGCGAATCTCGTCCTGGGCGATGACGAGGCCCGCGGCGAGGAGGAATACAGCGAGTGGTGCGGCGAAGCGGAACATGGCGAGAATCCTCGATCAGGGGAGCATCCAGACAACTGCACGGCGCGAATGAGCTTGCCGTAAGCGAATTCCAATTGAACGGGACGGATCGAGCGACGAACGAGTGCATGCCAGCCGCTCAGGCTCTCATCAACGGTAATCGCGGTTGTAAAAAGATCGCTCGCGGATGCACCGAGTACCCGGCTCGTGATCGGTTCGACACCGTCCATTACCAGACTGAAAGCATCAGTGTCGAGAAGGTACGTGGGCATGTGCTTTCAACGGTTGGGATCGTTCTCGATTTCCTCGCGGTACTCCTCGACCGCTTTCCGCCACTCTTCGAGCAACGGATTGCCTTTCATCGACCCCGCTACTTCAGCCCAGGGATGCGCACCCCCATTCACCGAAATAGCCGCGGTTTTGACTCCTGAAGCTTGATGCTCCGAGGCAAGGCTCTGCAATTTGCGCACGGCCTCTTCGGGAGTCGCACCCTCCGCCGACCAGTCGAATGGAGAGCCGGTTCGGGCCACGAAGCCCGAGCCCGGCAACGGTTCGATCAACACGGGAATTTCCACGGTCGTTCCTCCTGCCACGATTATATCGCGAAGCCGCAGGCGGCATCACTCACTTTCGCACTAACCACGAAGCGCCCACGATCAGCACCGCACTGATCGCGAGGCTCAGCATCTGAGCCGAGAGCGGGCCGACCTCGGGAACGCCGAGTGATGGGCCGAGTACGGCGATGATCGCGCCGGGAATCGCCGTCACGCTCGACTTCCAGCCGAAGTAGCACGCTCCGGCCAGCATGAGCAGGAAGCCCGCGATCGGTACCGCGAACGAGTTGATCGGCTCCGTGAACATCGTCGGCACGAACGAGATGGAAAGCGGCCGCGCCTCGGCAGCTTCGAACCACTTCTTCGCGCCGCTCACGTCGAAGTTCACCGCGTGCTCGACGAGGTTGTTCTCCTTCTTGAGCAGCCCGTTCTGATTCATCCAGAGCAACCCGGCGGCGAAGAGAACCGCACCGAGCGCGAACCTCAGCCGGCGGCCGAACCACTCGTTGAGGAAGTCCTTCGCACTGGTGTTCTGCAACTTCACGCCGGCGAGGTTGAAGCCCGGCTTCGGTCGCTTGTTCTGGCGGGCCTTCTCGAACATCGCCTTCACGACGTTCCCTTCCTTGCCTTCCTTGCGGGCGGTCTTGGCTTCCTTGGCCTGATCCACAAGGTCGCCGGCCATGGCTTCGGCTTGCGCCTGGGCATCCGCCTTGTTCACGCCCTCGGCCTCGAGCGCCTTCGCCTCGACCTTCTGGAGGAACTTGCGTTCCTGGGCCTGCCGGCGTCCTTCGAGCCGAGCCTCGAGCCAACCGATTACCGGTTCGCGCCAGGTGCCGGCTTTCTTCGTCACTTCGCCCGTATTCCCCTTGCGGTAGGCCCGAGCGGCGAGCTTCGCCTCATAGCCGAAGATCGCTTCGTAGAACGGCTCCCAGTTCGTGCCGCTGAACTTGCAGACGAACCGCCGCAGCGCGTCTTCTTCGAGTCCGGCAAGTCGCAGAGTACGGAAGAGGGCGCGGGCCCGTTCGAGGGCGTCTTCCTGCGCCTGGGCTTCGGAACGATCCGTGAGGAACCAGAGCAGGAAGCCGAGCCCGACGGCGAGGACGGCGAACCCGAGCCACGCCCAAAGCAAGTTGAAGAGGAAGAGCGTGGCGAGGAACAGGATGCCGCCGCCGATCCACATGAGCCAGTCGAAGAAGCGCATGCCGAAGACGAGGGCGCGAACGCGGGTGAAGACGACGCTGCCGCACATGGTGCCGTGAATCGCGAAGTAAGCGAGCGGCGTCAGGAGCATGAGCCCGACGAACCCACCGGCAATGGCCGGCAGACCCGCGACCGCGCAGCCGACTACGCCCAACAAGCAGAGGCCGAAGAAAATCAGCGCGAGGAGGTTCTTCAGCTTGCCCTTCGAGTTGAAGTTGAACTGATGGGCGAACTTCTCGAGTTCGTCGGCTTCCTGCTCGGACGGATTGAAAGGCCCGCCGGCGCGGTCGACGCCGAGGAAGCCTTCCAACGCGGCGATGACCTCGTCCATGCTCTGATGGCGGTCGTCCGGCTTCTTCGCCATCATCTTCATGAGGATCGCGGAGAGCGCCTTGGGCACGCGCTTGACCACGACCTCGGGAGGAACGATCGGCTGCGATTGATGCTTGCTGATGATCTCGAGCGCGGTCTTGCCTTCGAAGGGCGGCTTGCCGGTGATGAGCACGTAGAGCGTGCAGCCGAGGGAATAGATGTCGGCCCGCTGATCGACGGCGGAGGAGTCGCGGGCCTGTTCGGGCGGCATGTACGCCGGGGTGCCCATGGCCGCACCGACCCGCGTGAGTTCGGTCTTGCCATCCTCGTCGTCGTCGGACGGGGGAAGTGCTCCGGCCTGTTGCGGGAGGTCGCCGCTGGGCAGTTTCACGAGCCCCAGGTCCGCGACCTTCACGATCCCTTCGGTGTTGAGCATCAAGTTGTCCGGCTTGACGTCGCGATGAACCATGCCCTGGTTGTGGCCGTAGCGGAGGCCGCGGGCCGCCTGCAGAATGTACCCCACCGCGGTTTCCGGCGCGAGCTTGCCTTCCTTCTTCACCAACTCCATGAGCGATTGGCCGGGCACGAATTCCATGCTGAAGAAGTGCTGCCCGCGGTCTTCTCCAATGTCGTAAATTTGGACGACGTTGTGGTGCGTGAGTTGAGCGGCGGCGTAGGCTTCGCGCGTGAACCGGGCCACGAAGCCGGGGTTCTTGGCGATGCGGGGATGCATCACTTTGAGGGCGACTTTGCGATCGAGCGAGATTTGCCTCCCGAGTAGGACGGACCCCATGCCGCCCTTGCCGAGCACTTTGAGGACTTCGTAGCCGCCGAGTTTCTCGGGGATGTCGTCGCCGAGCGGTTCGGCGCTCGGTTCGGTCTTGAGCTTCTTCTTGGCGGGTTTCGGCTTGGGTTGATCCTCGGTGCCGAAGCCATCGGCGGCATCGCTGGCCTGGGTTTCATCGGGTGAATGGGAAGGGTCGGCCTCGGCCTCGGTGAAGTCGCCGGTGTCCTGACCGACGTTGCCGGCTCGTCCTTGCGTGACCGTGGGGTCGGGGGCTCGGGGCTTGGCCTTCGACAGCGGCTCCTCGACGTCCGTGAACTCGCCCGTGACGTCGCTGGCGAGCATCCGAGCCGCGACTTCCTCGGGATCGAGAGGCTTCGGCGGCTTCGGCGAGGCCGGTACACTGGCGCTCGGCAGCGCCGTCACGCGAGCCGAGAGAAGGCCCGCATCGTCGGCCGCAATCGCGATCGCGATTGCCTTCTGGCACTTCGGGCACTTCGGTTGATACTTCCCCGGCTTCAGCCCTTTCGGGTTCAGCACGGCCTTGCAATAGGGGCAGGCGAAACTCATGAACGAGCCCTCGGGCCGCCCCCGCCGCTCGTCGAGAAGAATGAACTCCGGCAACGAGGAGAAAAAAGACGAGGGCGCGTTCTGGGCGGAACTCCGCCGATTATAGCGACGCTCGCCCGCCCCGCGACGTGAAAAGAGGATGAGGAGCGAACTCAAGGATTCGTGGGATCGAGATGTCGATTCCGACTATCCGCGAGCATGAACGCGTTAATCGTGATCGTTGTAAATGTCTTCACGGGAGAAATCGGGTGGCAGAGGAGTGCCTGATGGACCGGCTGCAATCTCATCCAACAGCTTGCGAAACTCCTCATCCGTCAGCCTGGGTTGGCTGATGAATCTGGGCCGACCGTGCAGAGAGTAGTTTTCCTCGTCCGCAATGTCTGTCGCGAGTTCCTCCAAGATCGCCTCGGCGGTCGTCCCCGCTTTTTCGGCTCTGGCTCGAAGCTTCTCGATCGTTTCATTCGGCAAGTGAAGCGCGATCGTACTCATGACTCGAACTCCTATCGGTATGCAGATAGGAGATCGCAATCGTGGTGGAGGTTCACCGCGCAGCCGCGGTTCGTTCACAACCCGTCGTCACTCAACTTCCGGGGCAGCTTCAGCGTGAAGGTCGAGCCCTTGCCGACCACGCTCTCGACGCGGATGCGGCCGTGGTGCTGCTCGATGATCTGCCGGCAGACGGAAAGGCCCAGGCCCGTGCCGCCGCGGCCGTACTCGTCCGGTTCCTTGGTCGTGAAAAACGGCTCGAAGATCTGCCGCAGCTGTTCCGGCGGGATGCCGACGCCCGTGTCCGATACCATCACTTCCGCCACGTCCGCGGCTTCGTTCTCCCGTACGTCGATCTTGAGCCGCCCGCCGTGGATCATCGCCTGCCGGGCGTTGATCACGAGGTTCACGAGAATCTGTTCGATCTGGCCCGGCACGGCCCACACCATCGGCCGCGAATGAATCTTCGACTCGACGTGGATGCGGTGCTTGCTCAAATCCTTGTCGGTGAGGATGAGCACTTCCTCGACGAGGCGGGCTACGTCGCACTTCACGCGCTGGCTGGAACTCTTGCGGGCGAAGCCGAGCATGCCGCCCGCGATGGCCGCGGCCCGCTGGCCCGCCTTGGTCACGCGCTCGAAGGCCTTCTGCTTCTCCTCGACGTTCGGGTTCCGCATCCCGAGCTTCGCCGAGTTGATGATCGTCGTCAGGATGTTGTTGAACTCGTGGGCGATGCTCGAGGCGAGTTCGCCGACGCTGGAGAGCCGTTGAGCCTGGAGGAGCTGCTGGCGCAGCGAATCCGTCTCGTTGATCGGGACCAGGACCTCTTGGCCGGTCATGTAATCGTCCCCCGTGCCTGCCGATCCGTCGCGTGGGTTTCGCCCCATCCGTGGGTTCCCCGCTGGCAAGAAGTATCGGTTATCCGGCGCGTCTACTTAATCGGAACCGCGCATTGCGGAACGGGTATGAAGTTGCGTGTCAAGGTCATTTTTTGTGAAGTTCCGAGTCGCAGGGCGAACCGTCGATGTGAGTCGCCGGGTGGACGTGGACCACCCGGCAACTGACGTTGCCGGTTCGCCAAGATGCGCGACGGCGGCGGTAAGCTGGGAGGCTAACCTTTTTACAATTCCAATTTGCCGCCCGGATTGCTTACCCATTTACCCGGAATCTGGGAAAGGGGTGACAAATGTGCAAACCTTGCGGCTTGTAACGGTCGCGGTCGGGGAAATGGGTTGCGCCACACCCGAAATCGCATTGAGTGGAACGAATTGCGACTTAGGGTGAAGTTGGACTGCGTTCGGGCCGCGTGCCCGCGCCCCACACTCGGGAGAGGTCACACCATGAATTTGCTTCGATTGCCTGCCGCTCTCGTACTCGCCGCGTGCGGGGTGCTCGGTTCGGCCGGATCCGCCTCAGCGGCCTGGAACAACGTGTTCCAGGTTTGCTGCAACGATTGCAACAAGTCCCAAACGAGCTACTACGCTCCTTCGACTTGCCCCACCTGCCCGCAAGCGCAAGCTTGCCCGCAGGCGTGCCCACAACCTCAGATGCAGATCAGCTACGTGCAGCGCTGCTACTACCAACCGGTCACCGAGTACGTTCGCAAGAGCTACTACGAGCCGGTGACCAAGAACTACACCAGCTACTATTACGAGCCGGTCACCTCGTACAAGTACACGACGTACTACGATCCCTGCACCGGCTGCCCGCAGAAGATCTGCACGCCGTGTACCTCGTATCAGATGCGGTCGAAGTGCAACGCGGTGACGAGCTACGTCGAGCGCTGTGCGATGGTGCCGGTGACGAGCTACAAGCCGGTCACGGTTCGCCAGCCGGTGGTGAGCTACTACTACCCGCCAGAACCTTCCTGCCCGGCCCCGGCCGCGAACATCCCGCCGATCGGGCCGGAAGTGACGCAGATTCGCGAGAACGGCCCGACCGTCGTGCCCGACATGATCCCGCCGGCGAACGTGCCCAGCACCCCGGGCTCGTCGAACTCGTTCTCGAAGCCGAACTCGAACGCTCCGAAGCTTCGCCCGGACAAGACGACTTCGCGTTCGAGCGTGGTCACGGTTCGCGGTGAAGTCGTGATGCCCGATCGGGTTACGCCGATGTCCGGCTCGAAGCTCGTCTTCGTGAACGCCGACGATCAGACGAAGAAGGAATACGCCTCGGCGAACCAGTTCGGCGAGTTCGACGTGCGGCTCCCCGCCGGCAACTGGTACCTGTACATCGCCGGCGACCAAGGCAAGGCCGTCTACCACAAGCAGGTCAGCCTCGGCGACAAAGACACCTACGACTACAAGGTCGTGAGCCGATAAGCCGCTTTGCTTTGAAACGCTCCAGCCGCTTGCACGAACCGCAAGCGGCTTCTTCGTTAGTAGGCTAATCCCTTTCTTTCAACGAGCGAGTGCCATCATGAATCGCATGCTCTGGGCACTGTCGATCGTGGCTCTGGGTTTCGCTGCGTTCCCGGGGGTGGCACCGTGCTTCCAGCCGGTGCAGGAGCAGCACCGGCTGGAAGCACGGTGCCACCCGGACGATGCCGCGAAGCGCCGACAACAAGCTCAGGAGTTCCACCTCCGCGCCCAGGAACGTACTGGGCTGCTCGTGCCGATGTACGTCTACCCCGCCAACATCCACAAGAACGCCGAGTACAACCGGCTCATCGACCTCAAACGCAAGTACGAGACGGTTCCCATCTGGGTCATTCTCAATCCCGCGTCCGGGCCGGGCGAGCAGGTCGATGCGAACTACACGAAGGCTATCGATCGCCTGCGCGGCTCGGGTTGCGTCGTACTCGGCTACGTCTCCACTCGCTACGGCAAGCGCCGCGAGGCCGAGGTGAAAGCCGACGTCGACCGTTGGTTGAAGATGTACCCGCAGACGCAGGGCATCTTTTTCGACGAAATGATCTACGAGGACACCGAGCCCGGCGCGAAGCATCAGGCTTCCCTCAACCGGTACGCCCACGACGCGGGGTTCTGGCCCACGGTGGCGAACCCCGGCGCGGAGACGCCCGGCCGCTACTTTGCGGCCAACGCCGCCGATGTGATCGTGGTACACGAAGGGAACGCTTGGCCGAAAGAGGAACGCCTGAAGGGCGACTACTTCGGAGGCTACTCGGACTACCCGCCGTTCACGCGCGGTGTGCTGCTCCACTCGCAGGAGAAGTTCGACCGTGCAAACCTTCAGATGGCCCGCAAGTATTCGCGCTGGATCTACGTCACGGATGCGGTTTACAAGGCGGACGATCCGAAGTTGCTGAACCCGTGGGGTCGCCTCTCGAAGCACCTCGAAGAGACGTGCGAAGCTCTGAAGTAGGGCGGGTCGAGGAGGCTTTGCGACGAGACCCGCCGTCTGAAATCACCCGATGGCGGGGCTCGCAAAGCCTCGTCCCACCCTACCTCACATCGACGCCCACGTCGCCGGCGCGGACTTCGCCGATGATCCAGGCTTCGATGCCGCTCCGGTTCAGATGGTCCACGAGACTCTTCGCGAAACTCGGCGCGGCGACGATCGCGAAGCCGACGCCCATGTTGAAGACGCGGAACATCTCGGCCTCGGCCACGTTGCCGAGCTTCTGAAGCCACGAGAACACCGGCGGAATCGGCCACGAACCGCGCTTCACGTGGACGCGATGGCCCGGCGGCAAGATGCGCGCGATGTTGTCCGGCAACCCGCCGCCCGTGATGTTCGCCAACCCGTGAATCGCGTCCGACCCAGGCACCGGATACTCTGCAAGCAAGCGGCGAATCGGCTTCACATAGATCTTCGTCGGCACGAGCAGTGCCTCGCCCACGGTCGTGCCGAGTTCGGGAACCGCATCGTGTACGGTGAGTTTTCCCGCCTCGAAGACCACCTTGCGAACGAGGCTGTAACCGTTGGAATGGATGCCGCTCGACGCGAGGCCGACGACGACGTCGCCGGTTTGGATGCGGGTGCCGTCGATGATGCCGGCGCGTTCCACGACGCCGGTGCAGAACCCGGCCATGTCGAAGTCGCCGGGCAGGTAGAAGTCTGGGAGAATCGCGGTCTCGCCGCCGACGAGCGAACACTCGGCCTCCTCGCAACCGTCGGCGATGCCCTTCACGAGTTGCGCCGTCATCGGCGGGTCGTCGGCCGGCATCGCGATGTAGTCGAGGAACGTGAGCGGTTCGCCGCCCGTGCAGATGAGGTCGTTCACGGACATGCCGACGAGGTCGATGCCGACGGTGTCGTATTTCTTCATCAGGGCGGCGATCTTGAGCTTGCTGCCGACGCCATCGGTGCAGTTCACGAGGACGGGATGCTGGTACTTCCCGCCGGTGGGGTCGAGGTCGAAGAGGCTGGCAAACCCGCCGACGCCCTTGCCTCCTTTTCGCGGTGGGAACGGCGGCGGAATCACGCGCGAGCGGTCTTGCGTGCGGGCGAGGTGCTGCTGAATGCCCGCGATGGTTTCTTCGTATTTGGCGAGGTCGAGCCCGGCCTTCTTGTAATCCCACTGCTCGGGCATCGTTGGCTCCATCGGGTGCGCGAGAAGGCGGCTCTTCCCTGGGAGCGCGGCCGTCTCGGCCGCTCGACTCCGGGGACGCACGGTTCCTTATCGCATCTCGACGCCGTAGACGGCGTTCGAACCGAGCTGTTCCTCGATGCGAAGCAACTGGTTGTACTTCGCGATGCGGTCGGTGCGGCTCGCGGAGCCCGTCTTGATCTGACCGCAATTCGTGGCCACCGCCAGGTCCGCGATGGTCGTGTCTTCGGTCTCGCCGCTGCGGTGGCTGAGGATCGCCGTGAACTTGTTGCGTTTGGCCATCTCGACGGCTTCGAGCGTCTCGGTAAGGGTGCCGATCTGGTTCACCTTCACGAGAATGCTGTTGCCGCACCCCTCGTCGATGCCGCGTTTAAGCCGTTCGGTGTTGGTGACGAAGAGGTCGTCGCCGACGAGTTGTACCTTGCTCCCGAGTTTCGTCGTGATCTTCTTCCACCCGGCCCAATCGTCTTCAGAAAGGCCGTCTTCGATGGAACGAATCGGGTACTTGGCACAGAGCCCGGCCCACATGTCGATCATCTCGTCGGACGAGATCACTCGCTTCGGGTCGCTCTTGAAGAAGCAGTAGCCTTCCTTCTTGTGCAGCGTCTTGGCTTCCTCGTAAAGCTCGGTGCAGGCCGCGTCCAAAGCGAAGGCGACCTGCTCGCCGACCTTGTATCCGGCCTTCTCGATGGCCGTGCAGATGATGGCGAGCGCCTCGTCCGCCGAGGCGATGTTCGGAGCGAAGCCGCCCTCGTCGCCGACCGCCGTGTTCAGCCCCTTCGACTGCAGCACCTTCTTCAAACTGTGGAAGACTTCGGCACCCATGCGAAGGCCTTCCTTGAAGGTATTCGCACCGAGGGGGATGATCATGAACTCCTGGAAGTCGACGGTGTTGTCGGCGTGTTTGCCGCCGTTGAGGATGTTCATGAGCGGCACGGGCAGCACGGTGGCGTTGGTGCCGCCGACGTACCGGTAGAGCGGTAGGCCGAGAGTCTTGGCGGCAGCGTGAGCCGCCGCCATCGAGACGCCGAGGATGGCGTTGGCTCCGAGTCGGCCCTTGTTCGGCGTGCCGTCCAGTTCGAGCATCTTGCGATCGAGTTTCACTTGGTCCAAGGCGCACATGCCCTTGAGGGCTGGGGCGATGGCGTCGTGAACGTTGCGGACCGCGCCGAGCGTGCCTTTGCCGCCGTAGCGGTTCTTGTCGCCATCGCGCAGTTCGACGGCTTCGTGGGCACCGGTGCTGGCTCCACTCGGCACCGCGGCCCGGCCGACGACGCCGTTCTCCAGAATCACGTCCACTTCGACCGTGGGATTGCCGCGGCTATCGAGGATCTCGCGGGCCTTCAGCGTGCAGATCTTGCTCATGATGAATGTAAGCTGGTGTTGAGGAATGGGTGATCGACTTCGAGATTGTATTGAGTTACCGATTAGCCGCGACGCGGAGTCCTCGGAGCGGAGCGCTCCGCT
>JAYTGN010000256.1:0-26474 GCA_043733485.1 Gemmataceae bacterium | reverse complement strand
GCGGCTCAAGAATCGAAGAGGACGACCATCTTCCAGGGGTTCCGCTCGCAAAGCCTCGCGTCACCCCTGGCTACCATCGGACGCCGCATCCGCGGCGACAGCCAGTGCCTTGACTTTTCCGACTGTCAGTACCGCGACGCGCAGCCTGCGGAGCGGACTGCGCTGGCGATGTCGCGCTCCGCTCCGCAGACTGCGCTGGCGATGTCGCGCTCCGCTCCGCGGACTGCGCTGGCGATGTCGCGCTCCGCTCCGCGGACTTCGCGTCGCGGCTAAACGGTAACGCTGGTTCCGCTTCGACAACTGGATGGACTGACCCCGCCGCCATAAACTCCGGATAGCCAAAGTATCACGGAGCCTCCACTCATGCCCCTGACCATTCGCACCGAACCCACCGCCCTCGATTTCCTCTCGCTCGGAGCGCTCGTCCATCGGCTCGATCCCGGAATCGTTCCCTTCCGCAAAGCGCGAAGTTTCGACGTTCACGTGTCGGGCGGCGAGTACAACGTTGCCGCCAATTTGAGCGATTGTTTCGGCCTCCGCACCGGCATCGCCTCGGCCATGGTGAACTACGGCATCGGCGAACTCATCCAAAGCCGCGTTCGCGAAATGGGCGTGACGCCCTTCTACCAATGGTTCGAACACGACGGCGTGCGCGGGCCGAACATCGCCACCGTCTACAGCGATCGCGGCCACGGCGTCCGCGGGCCGGTCGTCTTCTACAACCGTTCCAACGAAGCCGCCGCCCTGCTCAAGCCCGGCGACTTCGACTGGAAGCAAATCCTCGCCGGCGGCGTGAAGTGGTTCCACTCCGGCGGCATCTTCGCCGCACTCTCTTCGACCACGCCCGAACTCATCATCGAAGGCATGAAGGCCGCCAAGGCCCAGGGCGCGATCGTCTCCTTCGACCTGAATTACCGAGCGAAACTGTGGTCGGCCGCAGGTGGCGATAGCCGCGCCGTCGAGACGCTGCGCCGCATCGTGAGCCACGTCGACTGCCTCATCGGCAACGAAGAAGACATGCAGAAGGGGCTCGGCGTGAAGGGGCCCGAGATGACTGCGAAGAGCGACTCCAAACTCGACACGGAGGTGTTCTTCGGCATGATCGAGAACACGGTGAAGGAATTCCCGAACATCAAACTCGTGGCCACAACGCTGCGGGAAGTGCATTCCACGAACCGCCACGATTGGGCGGCGGTGCTCTGGCTCGAAGGGAAGCGATACGCCAGCCCGACGTGCCAGTTGGACGTGATCGATCGCATCGGCGGCGGCGACGGCTTCGCGTCCGGTTGCATCTACGGCTTGCTCACCGGTCGGTCGCCGGAGGAGGCGTTGCGGCTCGGCTGGGCGCACGGGGCACTGCTGACCACCTTCCACGGCGACACGACGATGGCGACGCTTGCCGAGGTCGAAGCCTTTGCGAAGGGCGGGTCGGCCCGCGTGCAGCGCTAGCATAGAGCGGCGGGCAAGCCCGCCGGCGCGCGCCGGCGGGCAAGCCCGCCGCTATATCACTTGATTCCCAGCACTTCGATCTCGAAGACCAGCGTTGCGTTCGGCGGAATGTCCTTCCCGGCCCCGCGTTCCGCGTACGCCAGTTCCGGCGGAATCACCAGCTTGCGGATGCCGCCGACCTTCATGCCAGGTACGCCTTTCAACCATCCGGGAATGACCCCGCCTTTCATATCCGCGGGAAACGGCTTGCCGCTGGTCCAACTCGAATCGAAGCGATGGCCATCGGAGTGCCGCCAGCCGATGTAATCGACCACCGCGACATCGGTGCGTTTGACCTCGGGGCCGTCGCCTTCCTTGAGGTCGCGGTACTTCAGGCCCAACGTGAGTTCCTTCAAACCGGGGTCGTCGGCCTGTGGCGCGGTGCCGTCCGAGAGTTTGTCGAGGTCGCTCGGCGGCGGATCGCGCCGCGCCCGCATCCCGTCGCTGCCTCCCTTCCCACCCTTGTCCGTCGGCTTCGGGTTGTCCGAAGTTCCCGCGATCACGATCACCAAGACCACGATGAACGCGACCCCGGCGACCGGCACGAGTACCGTGGTGAGCTTGTTTGAGTCGCTGGGGGTGGGAGGATTCTGCGCCGCGGCCATGTGGGAACTCCGAATGAGAAGAAGATCAATTCCCGTGTTATACGAAGGCACTTGGCAAAGACTTCTCGGCGAACCGGCGACGTGAGTCGCCGGGTTTCCAGCACACCCGGCGACTCACGTCGCCGGTTCGCCAAATCAAGACTGGATGCCGCGTTGCCGAGCGAGGCCGGAACGGATAGCATCGCACGAACCAACCACGGAGCCTTTCCATGACGCGAATCCTGATTGCGGCGCTGCTTGCCGTCCTTCCCATGAGTGCAATCCGGGCCGACGACGACGCGAAGAAGTTGCTCGAAGAAGCGACGGCGGCATTCCAGGACGGGAAGTTCAAGGACGCCGCTCAGCTTGCCGAGCAGGCCACCAAGGCCGATCCCAAGAACACCGAGGCGCCCTTCCTCGCCGGTTCGGCCTACTCGCGCCTCCGCGAGCAAGACGCCGCCATCAAGGCGTTCACCATCGCGCTCGATCGCAATCCCAAGCTCACCATCGCGAACGATCGCCGAGGCGATGCTTACCTCAAGAGCGGCCAGTGGAAGAAAGCGATTGCCGACTTCGACATTTTCCTCGAAGCCCAGCCGAAGTTTGCCGCGGACCACTGGCGACGCGGCATCGCACTCTACTACGCGGGCCGCTTCGACGATGGCCGCAAGCAGTTCGACCTGCACCGCACCGTGAACCCCGAGGATGTCGAGAACTCCGCGTGGCACTACCTGTGCAACGCCCGTGCGAACGCGCCCGAGAAGGCCCGCAAGGATCTCATCCCGGTGAGCAAGGACACCCGGGTGCCGATGAAGCAGGTACTCGAACTCTTCGCGGGGAAGTTGAAGCCGCAGGAGGTGATCGATGCCGCGGAGAACGCGAAGCTCGAAGGGAAGGAACTCACCTCGGCTCGGTTCTACGCCCACCTCTACGTGGCTCTCTTTTACGAGTCCGAGAAGGACGACAAGAAGGCACTCGAACACATCACCGCGGCCGTGGAGAAGTACAAGATTGGCGACTACATGTGGGACGTGGGCGACGCCCATTTGAAGTTGCTGAAGGCGAAGAAGTGATGCTTCAATTCAGCGCCGCGCTCAGTTCTTTCACCAGTGCCCGTACCGCGTTCAACGGATCGGGCGATTCCAGTTTCTTGACCAGTGCGCTTCCCACAATCACGCCATCGGCCAGGTCCTTCAAGCCTCGTACGTGCTCGGGCTTGCTCACGCCGAAGCCCACGCACAACGGCAGATCCGTCATGGTGCGGAGGCGGGCAATCTGGGCGCTCAGGTCCACGGGCAGGCGGTCGCGTTCGCCCGTGATGCCGACCACGCTCACGACGTAGACGAACCCGCTGCACGCCTTCACCACTTTCTCGGCACGCGCCGGCGAGGTGGTGGGCGTCACGAGCAGAATCAGTTTGAAATCGAGATCGCGGGCCAGTTTCGCAAGCTCCTCGGCTTCCTCCACGGGCAAGTCGGGAACGACGGCACCGCTGACTCCCGCGGCCTGAGCCGCCGCGATGAATGCAGCCGGGCCCTTCTTGTACATCAACGAGTACGACGCCATCGACACGAGCGGCGTCTGCCAGCCGGGTCGTTTCGTCACGTCGGAAAGTGCGGCGAAGATGTCCGCGAGCTTCAACCCGTGGCTGAGTGCTCGCGTGTACGACGCCTGAATCACGGGGCCGTCCGCGATCGGATCGGAGAAGGGGAAGCCGACTTCGATGAGGTTGGCCCCGGCCTCGGCGATGGCGGGCAGCAGTTCGCGAGTGAAGGCCAAGTCCGGGTCGCCGGCCGTCGCGAACGGCATGAAGGCCTTGCGCTTCTCGGCGCGAAGTTGACGGAAGAGTGAGTCGATCGGGTTCATGCAAGTGTTGTATTCAAATAGCGGCCGGTTTACCGGCCGTCCGCACCGCGCCAGACGGCCGGTAAACCGGCCGCTAAATTACTTCCCCACCACGCGGGCCGCCTGCTCTTCCTTCAAGGGTGCCGAGAGGTCCGCGGCCTTCACTTCCGCCCGGAAGCGAGCGTCGCCCGTTTGAACCGCTTCCACTTCGATCGAGAAGGCCATCGTCTCACCGGGTCGCAGTTCCTCGACCGTGGGGAACGTGACCTTGCCCTCCGATTCGAGACGGCCGTCGGCTTTACCGAAAGCCCGCAGCGCCTTGAACTCCGCCGGCGCGAACGCAGTCACGTCGATGTTTCGTGCCGAGATCGTGCCCTTGTTCTTCACGCGAACGATGTACGTCACGCGCTTGCCGACTTCGACGAGGCCGGTCGGGGCGACGAGTTCGAGCGAAACGGCCGGCGTGCCGATGATCGCGACCGTACTCTCGGCTCGCACCTGAACCGGATCGCCCACCGGAGTGCCATCACTCGAACCCGTGGCGTCCGCCGTGGCCAGCACCGAGAGCGTCGCCTTCTCGCTGAACTTCATCGCGTCCACGGTCAGCTTCACGGTCTTCTGTTCGCCCGCCTTCAGGGTAGGAATGTTCCACTCGACCGTACCCGCACCGGGCTTCGCGTCGCCGGCGTCCTTCAGACGCACCTCGGAAGGCAGCGTCGCCCGCACGATCACGTTCGAGATCGGCCCGTCGCCGGCGTTGTTCACCGCGATGGTCCAGGCGAAGTCCTGATCGAGGTAGGCGAGTTTGGGGCCGGTCACCGAGGCCCGCAGTTCCGCACGGCGAATCTCGAATGCGATCGGCTCGGCGGCGGCGGTCACGTTGCCGTCGGCGGTCGCCGTCGCTCGCACGGTGAACTTCCCCGCGGCCTTTGCCGTCAGGGGTAAATCCACGATTCGCGTCTGACCGGGTGCGATGGTGCCGGCACTCAGTTCGACCGGGTTCTGGCCCGAGGCGTGCTTCAAACCGTCGTCGAACCGCGCCCACACCGTGACGTTGTTGCCGGGGGTCGAACCGGAATTCGTGACCGCGATTCGCACCGGAATCCGCTCGCCGGCAAGGGCCACCGGTGCGGCCTCGATCAACATGCCGAGCTTTCCGGCTTCGATCCGCGTCGTCGTTTCTTTGTGCGCTTGCAGGCCATCCAGAGTCGCCACGTCGGCACCAACTGTGAACGAACCGAGCTTGGCGGGGCGAACCGCGAGCGCGAGTTCCTGCTTCTTTCCGGCACCGAGATCGGCAAGATCGAAGATGAGCGCCCCGGCTTCCTGCTTCACGGGCGGCGGCTCGGATTTCTCCAGCGTTGCGCCATCGCTAAGGACCACGCGAATCCGCGACGCGCGGGCATCGACCTGGCCCACGTTCGCCAAAGAAACCGTCACGGGAACGGTGCCGGTGAGCCCGGCGGCGGGCGGCGCGATCACATCCAGCTTCACGTTGGGAGCCGCCCATTCGATCACCGTTTCGCGGCGACTCACCACGACGCCCGGCCCGACGCCGTTGTCGGAGGGCTTCACCACTTCCACGGCCACGCGCGTCTTCCCGACGCGAGGCGTGGCTTGAACGATCCGCACGGAGGCGGCACCGCTCGCATCGAGTGGCGACTCGCTTTGCTTGGCTGGGGTGGCACCGGCTTCCAGCCGGTGCTGAGCGAGCCCATCGAGCACCGGCTGGAAGCCGGTGCCACCCAGATCCGCGCCGTCGCCGTCGAGCACTTTGTAGCGAACCCGATAGTTCGGCACGTCCTTGCCGTTCTGCTCGATGCTGGTGAGCGAGGTACTCAACGTGTGCTCGGTGCCGAAGCGAACGACCGCCGGCGGCGGGAACCCAAACCGGCCCTCGCCCCACGCGATCTTCGTGACGACCTTCCCCTTCTCCCAGTTGAACACTCCCGGTGCGTAAGCCGTGATCGTGGTCTCGCCGGGAACGGCGGAACTCACGACGCAGAAGGTCTGCCCAGGGCAGATCTCGACGTCGTCTTTCGCGTCGTCGTTGCCTCGGGTGATGGTGTGCGAAACGTAGCCCGTGTACGTGACGCCGTACTTGTTGTCGACCTTGTAACCTCGGCCCGCGTAGAGGCCGGATTCGTCCACTTCGATGATGTTCCCCGGCCCTTCGAGCAGCCATTCCACGCGGCGACTGCGGCGCGGCTCACCGTCCTTGTCGTACACGGTGGCGACGAGCACGATCTGCGAGCCGAGCGGCGCGGTCGCATCGCGCGGCGTCACGTCCAGGCGACACGCTTTCGGGTCGAAGTCGCGGAAGAATCCGAAGCGCGGCTTGGCGTGCGATTGTTCGATGCGCCCGCCGGGCAGCACGTTGGGGACGTAACCGGGGTTGTGGGAATTGAAGCACCCCACGGCGGCGGCGAGAGCGATGACCAAAGGTAGGTGGAATCGGCGCGACATCGTCGGCCCTCGGCGGCGGAGCAGCGCGAAAGAACCCGCGCATCGGCCGGGGGCTATACGGTGGGTGGGGGGTTGAGTGCAAGGGGGAAACGGAAGAGGAGTCTCTCCGCCGTGTGCGGAGGCACCGATGATGTCTTCTTTTCATCCTGCCGACAGCGCTGAGAGGTGACCGAGGTGTGCGGTTGTGGCTCGCGAATGTGCCGCGCGAGCGGAGCGGTTACACTCTCGGGGGTCTCCGCTCGCCAATCGCGGCGAGTTCACGGTCGCTCCGTCCCTGGCATGTTCGTTGCTCTCGCCCAGAACAAGACTCGGATGCGAGGCAAAACACCAATGGAGGAGAGGGCATGAGAACCGCACTTGCGTGTCTCGACCAGGCATGCAGCCTGGAGCAGGACTGCAGCTTGAAGCGGGAATACTGCTTGCATCAGCTCGCGGCCGAGATTCGCAACTACCACCGGAGCCACTTGCGCGAACTGCGGTTTGAGGTTATGCTGAGTGGGGTCGTCATTCGTGGGGTGGCAAGATCGTACTACGGCAAACAACTTGCCCTGCACGAAATTCGTCGACGGTGTCGATTGCTGGTAACGGCAAATCGAATCGAGGTTGAAGAAGTTGTGACGAACACCGTCTCAGAATCCGACCCTGTTGGAGGTTGAACACGATCCGCGCCAAGGCCTGGATTGCGTACCAATGCCGACCCTTTCTCGAGGAGAACTCACGATGTCCGACAACACGATCTTCGTCGTGGAGGTCGTCTTGGCGATCGTGGCGGTCCCCGCGATCGCCGCGCTGATCATCTTCTTCATGCGGCGACGCGACCGCCTGTTGCGCTCGCGGTAACGCGAGGCGGTCCCGACCCCGCTTCCAAGCCCAACCTGTTTTCCAGGAGAACTCGGCAATGAACGACCCTACTCCCCCCTACGCAGCGATCGCGCTGGGGATCGTCGCGCTCGCAGCGATCGCCGCGCTGGTCTTCACGTTCTTCACGGTGGAGCAACGCACGGTTGCCATCGTCCAGCGGCTCGGGAAATTCGTGCGGGAAGCCGGGCCGGGCCTCAACCTCAAGATTCCCTTCATCGACAGTGTGGCGGGACGCGTCAACTTGCGGGTCCAGCAACTGGACGTCAAGATCGAGACCAAGACGGAGGACAACGTGTTCGTCCACATGGTCGTCGCCGTCCAGTTCTACGTCCTTCAGGAAAAGGTCTACGACGCGTTCTACAAGCTCGACGACGCCCGCAAACAGATCACATCGTACGTCTTCGATGTCGTGCGGGCCCAGGTGCCCAAGATCAAGCTCGACGACGTCTTCGAGAAGAAAGACGACATCGCCGACATCGTGAAAGCCCAACTCTCCCAGGTGATGGAAGGCTTCGGTTACGGAATTCTCAAGGCGCTCGTTACCGACATCGACCCGGATCCCAAGGTGAAGGAGTCGATGAACGAGATCAATGCGGCGCAGCGGATGCGGGTGGCGGCAACCGAGAAGGGCGAGGCGGATCGGATCCTCAAGGTGAAGGCAGCCGAGGGCGACGCCCAGAGCAAGGCCTTGCAGGGCAAGGGCATCGCCGAGCAGCGGAAGGCCATCGTCGAGGGGTTGCGGGATTCGGTGGACGAGTTCCGCAAGTCCGTGCCGGGTACGACGGCCCGAGACGTGATGAACTTAGTTCTGATGACCCAGTACTTCGATACGCTGAAGGACATCGGGGCTTCGTCGCGGACGAACACGATCCTGATCCCGCATTCGCCCGGCAACCTGACCAGCCTGACCGAGCAGTTGCGCAACGCCATGATCGAAGCCGACCAGACCGGCGAGGCGTCCAGAGCCAGACCGGAGGCTCATGGCCTCGTCGGCAACGGACGGCTCGCGACGTCGTCGGTAACGGACGGCGAGTAATCGTGGCCATGCAACACGATGGCGAGGCAGACTCGGAGAATTCTGTGAGTGCAGACAGCATGTCGAAGGATAAGCCGACCGATTCTCAGGCTGGGCCGCCCGGTGGTGCCGGCGAGCAGGAGCGCCTCTGGCACACATTGACGGCGGACGAAGTCGCCCGGGCTCTCCAGACCGACCCGACGACGGGCCTGACCGACGCCGAAGCGGATCGCAGGCGCAAACAGTATGGACCGAACGCCTTGGTCGCGGCGAGGGGGCGCTCCGCCCTTGCGATCCTCATCGGTCAGTTCAAGAGTCTCATCGTCGCCCTGCTCGTCGGCGTCGCCGTCGTGGCCTTCGCGCTCGGGGAGAACATCGAGGCGGTCGCCGTCCTGATCGTCATCCTCCTGAACACGGGCGTCGGTTTCCTAACCGAGTGGAAGGCCGAACATGCGCTGACCGCCCTGCAACGGCAAACGGTGCCGACGGCCCACGTCCTCCGGGAGAAGAAGGAGCGCGAGATCCCCGCGGCCGAGCTGGTGCCGGGCGACCTGGTCGTTCTCAGTGCCGGGTCGCGCGTGCCTGCCGACGGGCGAGTCGTGGAAAGCGCGCGCTTGCAAGTTGACGAGGCCGTCTTAACGGGGGAGTCCCAGGCCGTTTTCAAGAACCCCGACCCGATCCCGGACAAGGACGCGGCCCTCGGGGACCGTCGCAACATGTCATTCCTGGGCACCGTCGTCACCGACGGCCGTGGACGGTTGCTGGTGACGGCCACGGGCGCCCGCACGGAGATGGGTAAGATCGGCCGGCTCATCGAGGAGGCGGTCGGCCGCGACACCCCGCTGGAGCGCAAGCTGACGCAACTCGGCCACGCCCTGGTCGTCCTCGTCCTGGTTCTTTGCACGGTCGTCGTCCTGCTGGGCTGGCTACGCGGGGTCACCGACTTCGGGCACATGCTGGAGGTCGGCATCTCCATGGCCATCGCTGCCGTACCTGAAGGCCTGCCCGCCGTGACCACCATGACGCTGGCGCTGGGCATGCAGCGCATGGCCCGTCTGCACGCCCTCGTCCGCCGCCTGCCCGCCGTCGAGACGCTCGGCTCGACCACCGTTATTTGCACGGATAAGACGGGAACACTGACCAGGAACGAGATGACCGCGCGCGTCCTCGTTCTGGATCGCCGGCGCATCGAGGTCACTGGTAGTGGCTATGCTCCGGCCGGGGAGTTCCGCGAGGGCGGCCGGCCCGTCGATGCCCGCGCCGATGCGCACCTGGCGCTGGCCCTGCGGGTCGGCGCGCTGTGCAACGATGCCCACCTCGAGCGCGCGCCGGGCCGGGACGCGGTGCTTGGCGACCCGACAGAAGCGGCCCTGCTGGTCGCCGCCGAAAAAGCCGGACAGACACCGGCCGCATTGAAGGGGGATTACCCGCGACTGGCCGAGGTGCCCTTCGACAGCCGAACCAAGCGGATGGTAACCGTTCACCGCACGTCCGAAGGCAAGGTGGTGGCGTTCGTCAAGGGTTCGCCGGGCTCGCTGCTGGAGGCCAGTTCGACGCAGGTCCGAACCGGGGGCGTGACGCCGCTGACCGCGGAGGACCGCCGGGCCTGGGAGGAGGCCAACCAGGAACTGGCCGGCGGCGCGTTACGCATGCTGGGACTGGCCTACCGCGAACTCCCGGAGAGCTATGGGGAAGCCGACTACGACCGGGAATTGGTTTTCGTCGGCCTGGTCGGCATGATGGACCCGCTGCGGGACGAGGTCAAGTCCGCCATCGCCACCTGCCGGGAGGCCGGCGTCCGAGTGGTCATGATCACCGGGGATCAACCGGCGACCGCCGCCGCCATCGCGCGCGAGCTGGGGATCGACCGCGACGCGCGAGGCCAACCGCTGACGACGGTCCACGGCCGCGAGTTGGGAAATCTCGACGAGCCCGGCTGGGAACGCGTGGTCGCCAGCACCGCCGTATTCGCCCGCGTCTCGCCGGAGCACAAGCTGCGAATCGTCGAGGCACTCCAGATGCAAGGCGAAATCGTCGCCATGACAGGGGACGGGGTCAACGATGCACCGGCCTTAAAGAAGGCCGATATCGGCATCGCCATGGGCATCAAGGGGACCGAGGTCGCCAAAGAGGCCTCCGCCATGATCATCACCGACGACAACTTCGCCACCATCGTTGGCGCGGTCGAGCAAGGGCGGATTATCTACGCGAACATTCTCAAGTTCATTCATTTCGCCTTCTGCTGCAACTTCTCGCAGATCCAGGTCATCTTCGTCGCGATCTTGCTAGGCTGGCCGCTGCCGTTGGCGGCCCTAGCCATCCTGTGGCTGAACATGATCACGAACGTTTTCCCCGCCTTCGCGCTGGCGTTGGAGGCCTCGGCTCCCGACATCATGAAGCGACCGCCCCGCGACCCGCGCCTGCCCCTCGTGAGTCGGCAGTTCGTCTGGTTGATCACCTGGCAGGGCTTTCTGCTCGCCGGGGTCACGCTTTTGGCCTTCTTCGTCGGCATGCGCTGGTACGGCGAGGAGGGCCTCGGCCTGGAGCACGCAACCACCCTGGCTTTCACGACGCTGGCCCTGGCCCAGGTGTTCCACGCCTTCAACGCCCGCTCGCAGCGACGCTCGGCGTTAACCGCCCAGCTCTTCACGAATGCCTGGCTTTGGGCGGCGGTGCCGGCCTGTCTGCTCCTCCAGGTGGCGGCGGTCTACACGCCGTTCCTGCAAGCCGTATTGCATACCGTACCGCTCACCGCCGAGGATTGGGGAATCGTCTTTGCCTGTTCCCTGGCTCCGATCGCCGTGGTGGAACTGGTCAAGCTCGGCCAGCGCGCCTCCAGGCCATTGAAGTGAACGACCAAAATCATCGCGGCAGTGAGTTCTGGCCGATCGTCAGTTTAAGGTGAACGCCGTGCCGTCAACGCGACCGTGGTTTGGAGCCAATTCATCCCATTAACGATTGCCGGACGGAATCTTATGTTCCCGAGAATTGCGGGTGGTTATCGATTTCTCCGCGATCGTTCGCTGCTGGGAATGGTGCTGACTTGGACGATGACACTGGCGACGATGTGGGTCGTTCCCGCCGCTCTGTGGCAGGGCGATTGGCCGTTAGCAATCATGACGACAATCGCCGTCGCGGTGTCGCTCCTCCCGGCCATTCTGCGACGCAAATACCGCATCGTGTTTCCCGGGTTTCTGGTGTTCCTGCTGGTGCTGCAACTGCATCTGCACACCTTTTGGGGCGTGTGGCTCCGGTTCTACGATTCGCAGTGGTTTTGGGACAAACTGCTACACCTGACCGGGACGATGCTGGCTTCGCTCGTCGGTTTTTACGCAGCGTACGCCCTTCACATCAGTGGCAAAATCCGTTTGACCGGACCGATCCTGGGATTCTTCACAGTGGTCTTTGGGAACGCCATGGGGGCATGGTGGGAGATCGTGGAATTCCTCGTGGACAAGACGCTCCAGAAGAACACGCAATATGGCCTCGACAACACCATGATCGACCTGATCAACAATTTCTTCGGGAGCCTCGTCGCGGCCGGGCTCGGTTGGCTGTACATCAAAGTTACCCCGCGGGAGGAACGACAACAACTGGCCGAGTCGCTCGCCGCCGCGATGATCTCGCTTTATTCCGGCGACGTTCCCGAGTGCGAAGACGGCGCTCGCACACCGGGCCAAGACGACGCGCCGCGCGTCGAGAGATTGGCATCCACGGCAGGAGACCGAACGGTGTGAACGCCGACGGCACGGAGTTCTTGTTGTCCTTTTGGAAGTGGGTTCCATGGCAGACTCATCGACGGAACGCTTTTCGGCGGGAGCCCACGAAGCAGGGCACGGCCACGCCCCGCCCCCCAAAGAGCTTCACCGGTTCCCACCTGCCGGGCGGAGCGCCGACCCGGCCGACCGGCCGATCGTACTGAGGAATCCGATGATACCGATCTGTGAAGTCGCGGCCGAAAGCATCGACTTGGCTCTCGAACCGGACCCCGCCACCTGGCCGCAGATTCCAGGGTACGAGGTGCTCGCCGAGTTGGGCAGTGGCGGGGCAGCGGTCGTTTACTTGGCCCGGCAACACGAGTTGAATCGACTCGTCGCACTGAAGGTGCTGCTGGCGGGGTCCCTGGCGACCGGCCCCGAGCGCCTGAGGTTGCGGCGAGAGGCCGAAGCGGTGGCCCGGCTCAGTCACCCGAACGTGATCCAAATTCACGAAATCGGGGAGCATGACGGGTGTCTGTACCTGTCCCTGGAGTACGCCCCCGGCGGCTCCCTCGACCGCCGCCTGTCCGAGCACCCGCTCCCGCCGAACGAGGCCGCCCGAGTGGTCGAACTTCTCGCCGGCGGTGTGCAGGCCGCCCACGACGTCGGGATCGTCCACCGCGACCTGAAGCCGGCGAACGTCCTCTTCAGCCGCGACGACGTGCTGAAGCTCACCGACTTCGGGATGGCCCGCCAGCAGGCCCACGCACTACGGCTGACCCGGACCGGGACGGTCTGCGGCACCCCGAGTTACATGGCCCCCGAGCAGGTGGAGCCGGAGCCGGAGCGGATCGGTCCGGCGACCGACGTGTACGGGCTCGGGTGCATCCTCTACGAGTGTCTGACCGGGCGACCGCCGTTCGCCGCCCCGACCGCGCTGGAGACGATGCGACAGGTGGCCGATGACGAGGTCGTCCCCGTCCGTCGGCTTCAGACCGGTGTTCCCCGCGACTTGGAGACGATTTGCCTGAAGTGCCTGGAGAAGGACACGGCGAAGCGATACGCTACGGCCCAGGCCCTGGCCGACGACTTGGCCCGGTTCCGCACCGGCGAGCCAATCCATGCCCGCCCGATCGGTCCGCCCGAACGGGCGTGGCGGTGGGTCCGGCGGAACCCGGTCGTCCCACTCCTGGCCCTGACGCTCGGGTTGATGACCCTGTCGGTCGCGGGGCTGATGGCGCGGAGCACCTACCACGCCTACCAGGTGGCCGGCCACCTCCGCGAGCGGGAACTCCACTTGCACGGGCTGCGCGGGACGCTCCTGCGGTTGGACGAGGCCCAAGCTCGGTACGCCGAACTGGCCGCCGCCACCGGCGACTCGGCGTGGGAAGCCCGTCACCGCTACGCTGCGGACGAGGCGGATCGGCATCGCTCCGATGTCGCCCGGTTGGCCCCCGAAGCGACCGATGCGGCCGGCCTGACAACCGCTGCCGAGGGGGTGACGGCCCGCGAACGAAGTGCGATCGGCATGGTCCGGGGCGGGCGGGCCGCAGACGCCTGGCAGTTCCTCCAGTCGGACGACCACCGTCGGACCCGCGACGAGTATGCCGCTGCGGTCGGCCGATTCGCGAACCGGGTCGACGAGGCCGCCGACGCCGAACTGCGACAGGTCCAGGCCGAGGCGTTTTGGTCGCTCGCGTCGGCCACCGCCGTCGCCGGGCTGATCGGCATCACGGCGGTCGGCGGCTGGCTCATCGGCATGCGGAGCCGGCGTCCGCGTCCCGACCGGGTGGCGTAGGCTTGGCGACTTCACCGGCCCAGCTTTCGGAGGCAGGAGTGGACTCACAGGAGTTCGACGGACAACCGGGATACGCGAACGATCAAGGCGAAGACTGAAACCCGACCGGGAACGCGAATGATGGCGGACTCATCGACTGAACGCGGATCGGCGGGAGCCTCGCACGATGTCGGGCACGGGCACTCCACGCCTCGCCCCTTCACCCGGCTCAAGTACCTCCTCGAGCCGGAGCGCCGCGACATCGTGGCAGTAATCGTGTTCGCCGTGGCCGTCGCCGTGCTGTCGCTGGCGACCCCCATTGCCGTCGAGTCGCTGGTCAACACCGTCGCCTTCGGCATTTTGTTGTGGCCGATCCTCGTCATCGCCGGGGTGCTGATGAGTATCCTCGGGCTGGCGGCGGCGATCCGGGCCATGCAGGTATACGTTGTCGAGTGCATCCAGCGGCGGCTCTTCGTCCGCGTCGTCGCCGACTATGCCCACCGGCTCCCACGACTCCAGTTGGAGGCCTTCGACCGGCGCTACGGTCCCGAACTGACGAACCGCTTCTTCGACATCCTCAACCTCCAGAAGTCGCTCGCCGTCCTATTACTCGACGGGGTGGCGATCATCGTGACCGCCGTGGTCGGCATGGTCGTGCTGGCCTTCTACCACCCGTTACTGCTCGCATTCGACATCGTTCTGCTCCTGCTGATTGCCTTCCTCTTGTTCGTACTCGGGTGGGGCGGCGTCCGGACCTGCCTTCACGAGTCGCAGACCAAGTACGACGTGGCGGCGTGGCTGGAAGAATTGCTCCGCTGCCTGCGGGGGTTCAAGTTCGCCGGAGGTCAGCACCTCGCTCTGGAGAAGGCCGACCAGTTGGCCGGCGAGTACGTCACCGCCCGCCAGCGGCACTTCCGGGTCGTCTGGCGGCAGACGGTGTTCGCCCTCGGGTTGCAGGTCGTCGCCAGCACCGCGTTGCTGGGGCTTGGGGGCTACTTGGTCATCAACCGCCAATTGACCCTCGGGCAACTCGTCGCGGCGGAACTGATCGTCTCCCTCGTCGTCGCCTCGCTCGCCAAGCTGGGGAAGTACACCGCGACGTACTACGATCTGTTGTCCGGTGCGGAAAAACTCGGACTCCTCACCGACCTGCCGATGGAACGGGAGGGCGGGGACGCGCTCGCGGACAGTGGAAGTGGCATTTCGGTGCGAGTCCACGGCGTCACTCGGGTCTCGCAACGCACGTTGCCGCCCCAGGCCGATTGGCACGTCGCCCCCAACGAACGGGTGGCCCTGGTCGGCCCGCCGGGGTCGGGGACGACGACCGTGTTCGAGGTGTTGTGCGGCCTGCGGGAGCCGGGCCACGGCGTCGTGGAGGTGGACGGCATCGACCTGCGGTGGCTGTCTCTGGAGCGGTTGCGGGAGCAGGTGGTGTTGGTGGAAGGGCCGGACATCTTCCTCGGCACCGTCCTGGAGAACGTGCGCGTCGGTCGGTCGCACCTGACGCCCGGAGACGTTCGCGAGGCATTGCGGGTCGTCGGCTTGCTCGGGGTGGTTCACGATCTGTCGCACGGATTGGACACGCAATTGATCCCCGGCGGCGGGCCACTGTCGGCGAGTCAAGGTTTACGACTGACGCTCGCCAGGGCGCTGGTCGGGCGTCCTCGCCTGTTGATCCTCGATGGTGTACTGGACGGTTTGGACCTGCGAGTGTCCCCCGAACTTTCGCCGCGACTGTTCGACCGTTCGGCACCCTGGACGCTGCTGATCGCCTCCACCAAGCCCGAGGTCGTCGGGATGTGCGACCGGATCATCGCTCTGTCAGTGACCGAACTTCCTGAACGGGCTTCGCCCACAGAACAAGGATGAAGCCGATGACCACTGCACTACGAAGCCGCACCGCCTTCAGCCACAGCGCTCCCTTTTCGTCCCTCCAACGGGTCCGAACCCCACGGTTGGCTCGGTGGGTCGCTCGTCTTCTACTCTTAGGTTTCCTCCTGTCGCCCGTTGCCCTCATGTTCGTCCCGTGGCAGCAGACCGTCCAGGGGCGCGGGCAGATCGTCGCCTTCGCCCCCACCGAGCGAAAACAGACCGTCACGGCACTCGTGGGCGGTCGGGTCGGGAAGTGGTACGTCGTGGAAGGCTCGAAGGTCAAGATTGGGGATGCGATTGTCGATATTAACGATAACGACCCCGAGTTGTCCGGGCGGCTCGACGCGCAACGGAAGTTTCTGTTCAGTCGCCGCAAGGCCGCCGAGGAGGAGGTCGCCGAACAAACCCGAGCGGTCGGGGCCCAAGAGAAATCGCTGGACGCGGCGGTTGGGGCAGCACGGGCAAACCGGGACGCGGCGGCGCTCCTCATCGATGTTGCCAAGCAGGCCCGCAAGAACAATGAGTTCGCCCTCACCTTCGAGCAGCGCCGGTTCGAGATGTTCGACAAGCTGTTCAAGGACAAGCAATTCGGCGGGCTGGAGTCGGAGTTGAACCGGGACGAGGCCAAGATGCGCTCCGACCGGGCGGCGACCGAGGTGAAGCGGGCCGACGCCGAGGTCAAGCGGGCCGACGCCGCCCTGCTCACCAGCGACTCCCTCGTCCTGCAAGCCGGGGCCACCGGACTCTCCACGGTGGCGACCACCCGCCGCGACCTGCGCCGAGCCGAGCAAAATGTGTTCGCCGTCGAGCGGGAGTTGCAGGAGATCGACAACCGCATCGAGCGGTTCAAGGCCCGGTTCGTGAAAGCCCCTTCCGACGGAGTGGTGTTCCGGATCTCGGCGGAAGGTCAAGTCGGGCAGTTCGTCAAAGAGGGCGACGAACTGGCGGTGATCGTCCCGGACGCGACCGACCGGGTGGTGGAACTGTTCATCGACGGCGTGGACGCTCCGCTGATCGCCGCCCACATGGAGCAGACCGGGCGGGGGCCGCACGTCCGGCTCCAGTTCGAGGGGTGGCCGGGGGTGCAGTTCACGGGCTGGCCTTCGGTGGCGACGGGGACGTTCGGCGGACGGGTGCGGCAGATCGACCCGACCGACGATGGCTACGGGCGATTCCGCATCCTCGTGGAGCCAGAGGAGATGTTTGAAGGGGATCGTTGGCCGGAAGGGGTTTACTTGCGTCAAGGGAACCAGGCCGTCGGCTGGGTGTTCCTGAACCGGGTGACGCTGGGGTTCGAACTATGGCGGCAGTTCAACGGGTTCCCGCCGGTCGTGGCCCCGAAACCACCCGAGAAGAAGGACGGCGGCAAGCCGCTGAAGGTGAAGCCCGGCTGACCCTGCGAGCCGCCGCCTTCGTACTTCTACTCGTCACCGGGTCGGGCTGTCTCGGGCCGCAACCGGCCAACCCACCGGGACCGCCCCCCGCGCGCCAGCTTCCACCGCCGAGCGGGTTCGCAGTGCAACCCACCGATCCGGTCGCAAAATATCTCGTCGTCCCAGCCGCACACGCCGAGCCGAAGGAGCCGGGTAGCAAGTTTGCTGCGGCGCAACCACTCCCCCCGCCTCGCCCGGTTGCCCCGGAGCCGAAGCGCAGTAGTGAACCACCGGCCGCACCCAGGGCACTGCCACCCCTCCTCGGCGCGGCCCCGAGCGTCGGCGGGCCGCTCGTGTTGCACGAAGTGTTGTTCTCGGTGGAAAGCAACTACCCGCTGCTCCGGGCCATCGAGCAGGAACGCGGCATTGCCGGCGGGCGGCTGGTGTCCTCGATGGGGGCGTTCGACCTCAACCTGACGGCCGGGGCCGACGGTCAGGGAACGACCTACGACAACTTCCGCAGCACGGCTGGCGTGAGTCAGGGTTTGCCCTTCGGCGGGCTGGGGGCGTTCGCCAGCTACCGCAACGGGTACGGCGACTTCCCGACGTACAACCTCGGCCAGAAGACGGCGGACGGCGGCGAGTTCCGGGCGGGCCTCACGATCCCACTCCTCCGGGACCGAGCCATCGACCGCCCCCGCGCCAACGTCCAACAGGCCCGGATCGACATGCAACTCGCCGAGCCGGTGATCGAGCGCCAACGGCTCGACTTCCAGCGTGCCGCGTCGCGGACGTACTGGAATTGGGTCGCTGCCGGCCAGCGGCTCAACGTGGTCGAACGTTTGGTCGAGTTGGCCGTGGAGCGCGACGACCAGTTGAAGGCGCGGGTCGAGGCCGGGCCGACCGCGAACATCGAGCGCATCGACAACCAGCAGAACATCGCCCTGCGGAACGGCGTCCTCGTGCAAGCCCAGCGGGGCTTCCAACAGGCGACCATCGACCTGTCGTTGTTCCTCCGCGACGGCTCCGGCTCGCCCACGCTCGCCGGCACCGACCGGCTCCCGAACTTCCCCGAAGTTCAGCCCATCGACTTGAAGACGTTCGACGCTTCTCTCCTGACGGCGTTCGATCTGCGGCCCGAACCTCGGCGGCTCCGGCTTCAACGGGAGCGGGCGGAGGTCGAACTCCGCCTCGCCGCGAACCAGACGCGCGCGAGCGTGAACGCGGTCGTCGCGGCCTCGCAAGACGTGGGCGGTGGGAGGAGTTCGCTGTCCGGGCCGAACGGTCTGGACCGCACGACGTTGAACGCGGGCGTCGCCTTCCAACTGCCCGTGCAACAGCGGGACGCCCGAGGACGAGTGATGCAGGCCCAGGCCCAACTCGCTCAACTCGATCAGCAGTTTCGCAATGCCGAAGATGTCGTCCGCGCCGAAGTGCAGGACGCGTTCTCGGCGCTCGAGCGGGCGTTCGAGTTCTACCAGCAGGCGAAGAAGCGGGTGGAACTGGCCCGGCTGGTGGCCCGTGCCGAGCGGGAGCAACTGCGGTTGGGTCGAAGCGACGTGTTGCGGGTCACCCTGCGGGAGCAGGCGACGTTCGACGCCGAGATCGTGGAGATCGGGGCGCAGCAAGATTACTTCCGCGGGCTGGCCGACTTCAAAGCGGCGTTGGGGATCGGGGGAAAGTAAGGGCACGTCTACGGGGCAACTCTCGACGGCGCCGTTCAGATGTGAGTGGTCCGTCGCCGCACTCCGGTTTCGGTCTGCGGGTCGTGGTACTCGGCCAGTTTCACGAACTGCCCATTCCCAACGTCGTAGGCGAACACTTCGCCCGTTTCGATCTTGTAGACCCACCCGTGCACCGTCACTTCGTGGCAACGGCCTTCACGGTGAACGGGGACAAGTCCGGGGCGAGGCTGATTCCGGTATCCCGGAGGTACTGGTGGCACTTCACGCACGTGAGGGTCATGTCCACGTACGCCAAAGCCGCGGCGTCGATCTTCTTGTCCTTGGCCGCCTTCCGGAGGTTCTCGACCCGGCGGAGGAAATCGTTGCTGAACAATACGTACTTGTCGGTGTCGTTGATCCGCCAAGAGGCATCCTTGACGCATTCGAGGAGGCCGTCCGAGCTGGTGCGGATCTTGTCGAAGTCCTCAAGGGCCAACCCTTCGAGTACCTTCTGGGCGTGCGCGAGCTTGCGCTGCATCACCGTCGGCTTCTTCGGTGGGTCTACCGCCTTGGGCTTTTCCTGTGCGGTGCCGAGCCCGACCAGGAGCAGCATGGCGGTGGCGACGACGGCATACGCGGCGTGGCGAGTCGAAGTATTCATACGGTCCTCTCGAAAGGGGGATCACGGGTCGGGGAATCGGAACGACCGATGGCTCACGCCCGTACGTCTGCTACTTGTTCGCGAGGCTGCGTTCAAGTCACGGATACACCGAGGGCAGCAAGAATGGGGCCGTCGCGGAGAAACCATATCACTGGCTCGCCGTGGCCTCTTCAGACGGTCACGAGATTCGCGAGCGGTTGTCCGAGTTCAAAGGCGCGGACGTTCCCCAACGTCGTATCGGCGATCCCAGACAGGGCCTCGCGGGTGAGGAAGCCCTGGTGCGACGTGACGAGCACGTTCGGGAACGTCAACAGCCGGGCGAGTACGTCGTCCTGGAGTACCTGGTCCGACAGATCCTGGAAGAACACGCCTGCTTCCTCTTCGTACACGTCCAGTCCGGCGGCACCGATGTGACCGCTCTTCAGGGCGGCGACCAGAGCCCGGCTATCGAGCAGCGCGCCCCGCCCCGTGTTGATCAGGAACACCCCGCGCTTCATCCCCGCGATCGCGTTCGC
Organism: Gemmataceae bacterium; assembly: GCA_043733485.1. Taxonomy (GTDB): domain Bacteria; phylum Planctomycetota; class Planctomycetia; order Gemmatales; family Gemmataceae; genus Urbifossiella. The sequence continues at coordinate 6,655 of JAYTGN010000256.1, read as the reverse complement.
GTCGATGAGGTGGTGCGTTCGCGTCGTCAGCGGCACGTGAAGGGAGACGACGTCCGACCGGCGGTATAGTTCGGGCAGGTCCACGTAGCGCAGCCCGACCCGCGCCGCGAGTTGCTCGTCCGGCTTGAGGTCGTGGGCGATCACGTCGCAGCCGAACCCCCTCATGATCCCGGCCAGAACGGCACCGATCCTCCCGGTGCCGATCACGCCTACGGTCTTCCCGTGGAGGTCGAAACCCACCAGCCCGTCGAGGGAGAAGTTCGATTCGCGCACGCGGTTGTAGGCGCGGTGGATTTTCCGGTTCAGGGCCAGGATCAGGCAGACCGCGTGCTCCGCGACGGCGTACGGCGAGTACTCGGACACGCGAACCACCGGTAGGTTCAACCGTGCCGCCGCCGGAAGGTCGACGTTGTTGTAACCGGCCGAGCGGAGTGCCACGAGCCGCAGGCCGTTCCCGTGGAGGATATTCAGCGTTTCGGCGTCCAGGCGGTCGTTGACGAAGGGACACACGGCCCCGAAGCCGGCCGCAAGCGCTGCCGTATGGCGAGTGAGCCGAGGCTCGAAAAATGTGATCTCGTGCTCGTACCGCTCGTTCGCGACCCGAAACGTCTCGCGCTCGAAACGGTGTGTGTCGAAGACGGCGATTCGCATCGGTCGGTCCTTTACGGCGGCGTGGAAGTGGAACAACCCGTGCCCCTCCGGTCGGGAGGGACGGCAGTAAGTCGCCATGTCGGCAGTACTCAGTTCGACCACCGGCGGTCGAACTCGACCGTCACGCCAGCACGACCGCAATGTCGTTCCGCACGTTGTTGACGCCCGGGGCGCTCCAGGCGGCCGACCCGGCCTCGTTCTTCTCGTCCCACGACCGGACGCTGCCGGACAGTGTCACCTTGCCGCCGTCGGTCGCCACCGTCACGGTCCCGGCGTCAATCTTGGCATTCCGCACCAGGGCCTTCTCGATCGCGTCCTTGACGACGGACGGCTGGGCCGTCGCCTTGAGGGTGATGTCGTTCGAGACCCCCTTCACCCCGGGCATGAAGCACACGGCGTCCCGCGCGGCGGTCCGCTGGTACTCCCAGTTCGCCTGCCCCTTCAGCGTGACCCAGCCCTGGGCCACGATAGCCTGAATGTCGATCGGCACCCAGACGTGCCACTTGAGAGCGCTAACCGCCGCCTCGGCGATCTCCGTGTCACTCTTGACGTGAATGCCGTAGGGCTTGATCGTGATCTCCTCGGCGAGGCCCTTGACGCCCTCGACCCTCTCGGCCGCCCGCTCGACGGCCCACTTTTCGGCGTAGGTCGCGACCGTGCCGGTCAGCGTCACGACCCCGTCGTGGGCAGTCACTCCAATCTGGGCCGCAGTGGTACTCGGCCCGTACTTGATCTCGTCCATGACGTCCTTCTGCAGCTGCGTGTTCGTCTTCATCGTAAAACCCTCTTGGTGAAACTCGGCGATCCTCCCCGGATTACACATCCGGGAAAAACTCGGGCGATCATCGCAGTTTCGCTCCAAGCAAACCGTGCGCCAGGAAAAAGGCCGGCCACTCAGGACCAAGAAGTGCCGTAGCAAATACCCGTTTTACAGGTGCCACGCGCAGCGAACAGCCCCGCAGGACCCGATTGAAGTAAGACGGCGAGAGCCGCAAGACATGTTGCGGTGTGTGCGAAATGCGAATCCGTGCGATTGGTGACTGTGCGAATTCGGCACATCGGCTAATGTAACCGCACTCGAAATGGCCGACGATCTCGCGCCTTCGGCATTTGGCATGCCGGGTGCGGTAGCTCGCACCGCAGCGCCGATGTCCGCATTCGTGTGCGGCCGTGTTCCCATTGCCCGGTGTCTTTCGAACCGAGGAAACGATCATGACGGAACGAGACGTCGCGGAGTACCGCGATCGCCTGCAAGTGCTGGCAACAAATTTGAGCGGGAAGGTCGACACGCTGAAAGTCGAAGCGCTGCGGCCGACCGGAACCGAAACCATGGGTGGCTCTTCGGCAACGGCCGACGGCGAAGCCACGGATGGTGGGGAGGTGGCGCGGAGCCTCCTCGGCGCGGAAGGCCAGATGCTGGCCGAAGTGAATGCAGCCCTGGAGCGAGTGGACGGGGGCACGTTCGGCCGCTGCGAAACCTGCGAAAAGCCGATCGCCAAAGCCCGACTGGACGTAGTTCCCTATGTTCGGCAATGCATCGGCTGTGCGAGACAAAGTGAAGGCAGCGTCGCGTAACTGCGCTCATTCCTTCACGGCACTCGGCTGCTCGAGTCCATGCTTTTCGAGCAATCGAAAGAGCGTCGCAACACCAAACGTAATTCGAGGAGAGAATCATGGCGAATGATCGGAGCGAATCCGCCCCGCACTTGTTGGTGGTCATCGACCACCTGGAAGCACGGGTCTACCGCACGGAGGTCCACGGGGCCGTCCCCGAACGGATCGCCCCCTACGATCCCCACGGGTACGGGCGGCACCTGCATTCCGCCCACGAGTGGACGGACGGCAAGCGTCCGCCCGAACGTAAGAGCTACTACGAGGCGGTGGCCAAGACGCTACGGGGGGCCGAACAGGTCTTGGTCTTCGGAAGCGGCACGGGCCGGAGCAGTGCGATGGAGCAGTTGCTCGCCGACTTAAAGGACCACCACCCGGACGTGGCCGGAAAGATCGTCGGGTCGGTCGTCGTGGACGCCCACCATACGACCGAGGACCAACTGCTGGCCAAGGCCAGGGAGTTCTATGCCGAGTTCAACCGGAAGTAGGCCCGTTCGACGCGCGACCGCGAGTGATCCGGTCGCTCAGCACCAAGACGAGGTAGGTGGGAAACGCAACGGACAACACTTCCAGCCACTGCTGCGGGCTGAACATCGTCAGGTGGAAGAAGCCCGCCGAGAACGGCCAGTACATCGCGAGAAGGTACGCCGGGATCACAACGAGGGAGAGTCGGAGGAGTCGGCGGTCGGCCGCGAGAGGTTGGCCGCCGCCTTCAGCAAGTACCCGGTGCAGCACGGTAATTCCGAGCAACACCAGCACCGTCAGCAGCATCGTTCGCTGCGTTTCCTCGTCGTGGCCCCAGCAGTGCTTTGAGAGAGCAAGTAGAACGACACCCGCAAACGCGATGACGACGCCCGTTCGCACGGCGAACCACCCCACGTCGCGAAGAAACGGCGTGCGGATCACGACCGCCGACCGTTCGCGCGTCAACGCGATCAGCAGCGCGGGAATTCCGATCACCATCCAGTTCAACAAGCTGACTTGTTGCGGCAGGTAGGGGAACGGCACGTCCCACATGCCGAGTACGTAGAAGAGAATCAGGAGCAGCGAGTAAACGTTCTTGACGAGGAACAGCTTCGCCGCGCGGCGCAGGTTGCGGACGATCGTCCGCCCTTCCTCAATCGTCTCGGGCAGCATCGCGAAGTCATTGTTTTCCAGAACGAGGCTCGCGACCGTCTTGGCGGCCTGACTCCCTTCCCCCATGGCGATGCCGAGATCGGCGCGCTTGATCGGCAGCACGTCGTTCACGCCGTCGCCGATCATCGCAACGCGGTGGCCGCCGCGCTGGAGCGCTTCGACGATCTCCACCTTTTGCTGCGGTTCCACGCGGCCGAACACGCTGTGCGCCTCGACGAACGCCAAGCGGTCTTCCGCCTTCGCCCAATCCTCCCCGCTCACGACCGGTTCGTGCGACATCGGCAGGGCGAGGTGAACGATCGTGCCGCGCACCGTTTCCGGGTTGTCGCCCGAGATTACCTTGAAGGCGATCCCCTGGGCCGAAAGCGACTGCAGGACGGCCGCGGCCTCGGGACGCAGTTCGTCGACCAATCCGACCAAGGCAAGAGCGTGGAGCGGGCTGGGCAAGGTGTCCGGCTCGAACCTGGTTTGCGAAACGCACTCCAACGGCACCTCGGCGAAGGTGAGAATCCGCAGTCCCAAACCTCGGAGCCTTCGAAGTTCATCGTCCCAGGTTCCCTCGCCCGCCGTCACCGCCTCGGGAGCGCCGAGCACGAAGACGCGCTCCACGCCGGCGTCGCGGAGGCGGACGGCACTGAACCGGTTCCGCGCTTTGAACGGGATCTGGTCGAGTACGTCCGAACCCGCCTCGCCGAGCCCGCTCCGCAAGGCCTGCACGTTCTTGTTCTGCGAATCGACGGAGGCGCACGCGAACAGCGCCAGCCGGCGGCGGACCTCGGCTTCCGGCACGTCGGAGGACAGGGCGCCGACGGAGTCGAGACGAAGGCGGTTCGTGGTCAGCGTACCCGTCTTGTCCGTGCAAATGACGTCGACGGCGGCCATCGCCTCGACGGCGTTGAGCCGTTTCACGAGCGCCCCGCGACGGCCGATAACGACCGCGCCGACGGTGAACGAGACCGTCGCGGTCAGGACCAGCCCCTGCGGAATCATCGAGGTAATCGTGGCCGCGATCATCAACACGAACCGGTCCGTGCCAACGCGTCCGAAGAAGTACAGCGCGAAGTACAGCCCGCAGAGGAGGAGTGCGGTCGCGCTCAGGACGGTGATCGTGGCGTTGAGCGCGTGCGTCATGGGGCTGGAGGTGTAACTGTACCGTCGCGCGTCGGACGAAACGCTCTGCGCGAACGCCTGCTCTCCAACCTTGTCCGCCCGGTAGCACCCCTCCCCCGTCACGCAGATGCTACCGGAGAGGAGCCGGCCGCCCGACGGCCGGCGCACGGAATCGGATTCCCCCGTCAGCAGCGATTCGTCCACCTCCAGGTAATTTGCTTCCAGGACAACGCCGTCGGCGACGACGGTATCTCCCGCGCGGAGCAGGATGCAATCGCCGAGAACGACGTCGGTCGCCGCGAGTTCGCGCACCGTCCCGTCGCGGATCACGCGGACGAGATTCGCATTCAAGATGGCCAAGCGGTCGAGTTGGCGCTTGGCGCGGCACTCCTGGAAGAGGCCGATCAGCGTGTTGACGAGCGCCGTTCCGGAGACGGAGATGCCCGCTTGCCATTCGTTGTGGTAGAAGAGGGCGACGGCGGCCGGCACCACAATGAAGTTGAAGAGCGTGAAGAGGTGTCGGGACGCGATCGCGGCATAATCCGCTCGGGCGGACGATCGCGTGCGGTTGACCAAACCCTCGCGCGTTCGGTCCACCGCTTCCGCCGACGTGAGGCCGAGGATGGTTGTTTGCATGATACTGAGGTTCGTGCGATCGAGACGGAAAGCCGCAAGAGAAACCTCTTGCCCAAGCTCTCTGGACGAGAAGCATTGAGGCTCGGCCTCGGGATGATCTACGGATTAGAGCATTTGCCAGCCCCGCGTTACTTCGCTCATGTCGAACCACTCGCCCGATCCTACTTATTGATGCCCCCGGCGGACGCCGCGTTCTCGGCGCTGATCGAGGATCTGACCGATCGCGGGCTGCTCAATGAAACACTCGTCGTGTGGGTGGGTGAGTTCGGTCGGACTCCGCGGGTGGAGAATGGTGGGCGGCAGCACTGGTCGCAATGCTATTCCGCAGTGCTGGCCGGGGGCGGCATTCGCGGCGGAGCGGTCTATGGATCGAGCGACACGGCGCGGGTTCGCATCCCGGCACTCGTGCGCGGCGACGAACTCATCACCGAGACCGGCGTCTTCGGTGAACTCATTCGCAAGGCTCAGGCCATCGAGCAGAGTCCGGGCGGGCTCTCCGCTGGTCTCTTCATCGGCAACCCGTTCACCGACGTCCCCGATCTCGCGTGCTACACCGTGGTGTGCACCGACAACGATCCGGAGCGAGCCGAACGGGAAGCGATCCGCATTGCGCAACGATTCTGGGAACGACGTGAGCGGATGCAGGCCCGGCTGACACCAGTCGCGGAAGCGATTCGAGTTGCGACCGAAGTCCGAACGGGAACAGTGGTGCTGGCTAGGGGCGAAGAAATCCTCACCGCTTTCAGCGGTTTACCATGTCCGCGATTTGCCGACACCATGTTCGCCATCGACCTGGGCCGCTTCAAGTGTGTTGCGAATGCAAAAAAAGGAAGCGATTCCTGTTTGCGACCCCGAGACGCGAGGGATAACATCACTTCCATCAGCCTGGGCGAGATACATCATGAACGACATGCTCTCCACTCGCCGCGTCTTTCTCAAGACGGGTTCCCTGGCGCTCGCGACCGGCCTGGACGGACTCGCGTTCGCCTCCGCAGCCAACGCGTCCGTTACGCCGAAACTCGATGCTAAAGCCGGTGTGGCGGAGAAACTCGCAGCCCTGAAACCCAATCGGGCGATTCTACTCGGCAAGGCCGATGTGGTCGGCGAGTTCAACGACACCGCCCGCAAATACGACCTGCACAAGACTGGACCGAAGGGCCGCGACTTCACCAACAAGATGTGCTGGGCCGCGGACCGCAAGCGGGTGCTGTTCTGCGGGGCGAACCACGGCGTGCCGCACCGGCTCAACGACGTGTGGGAGTTCGATCTGCCTTCCCTCACCTGGGTCATGCTCTACGCTCCGGACAATCCTCGCGGCTACGTCGACCTCGGCAAGGATACCTCCGACGTCGAGTTCAAGAACGGCGTTCTCATCACGAAGCGCGGCGGCCCGGCCGTCATCGCACATACCTGGTGGGGGCTCACTTACGATCCGAAGCGGAAGGCTCTGCTGTTCATGAACACGTGGGTCACGGACCAGAAGAAGGCGGTGAAAGATCTCGGCGGCGAC
>JAYTGN010000255.1:0-11622 GCA_043733485.1 Gemmataceae bacterium | reverse complement strand
CCAGCAACTCACCTTCGACGCGCTCCCGACCCTGGGCGTGAAGGGCGAGATGGTCTATCGGGTCCGCGTGAAGGGGAACGTCGCCGGCGACCTCCGCTTCCGCGTGCAACTCTCCTGCGATCAGTTGAAGACGCCGATCGTGAAGGAAGAAAGCACCACCTTCGTGAAAGAGTGATGCCAGTAGCCGCTTGCGGTTTAGCGATGCGATTCGAGAGTCATCGCGAAACCGCAAGCGGTGAAGCATTTCGGTTGTCGGGCCAGATTCGGATTTACCTCGTCTGGGGGCGAGGTTAACATCGCGGCCTTATCGGCTGAGGCAAGGAGCCCGTTCATGAGCACTGGACGCGCACAGAGAGAAAAAGTCCGCATTCACATCCGCTGGATGATCCGGCGGGACATGCCCGAAGTTCTCTCGACCGAGTTCGCCAGTTTCGAATACGCCTGGACGGAGGACGATTTCCTCCGCTGCTTGCGACAGCGAAACTGCATCGGAATGGTAGCGGAGACCGACGAGCAAGTGATCGGATTCATGATCTACGAGCTGCACCGGAACCGGCTGCACATCCTGAACTTCGCGGTTCATCCGGATGCTCGCCGCACGGGAATCGGCAAGCAGATGCTGGCCAAGCTGGTGAACAAGCTGTCCACGCATCGGCGGCAGAAGATTTCGCTCGCCGTGCGCGAGCGGAACCTCGAAGCGCAGATGTTCTTTAGCCGGCACGAGTTCCGGGCCACCCGCGTGCTGCGGCGCTATTACGAAGACAGCGGCGAAGACGCCTTCCAAATGGAGTATCGCGTCGACGACGAAGCCGCCGACGACATGGAGGGTCCGGTGAACCGGATCGCTCAGTACGAGGAAAGCTAGGCTCGGCAGATCGGCCGCCTGCGGCTTCGCCCATGCGAAGCCGCAAGCGGCTTTTTTCGGGAGAGTGCGATGAACGAGCGGACGTGGCGGCGAGCGGCGGCGGCACTCATAGTCTGCGGTGCCGCCGTCGGTAGCTGGTTTGGCATGGTCAGCGCCCAGCCGATGCCGAAGGTCGAGAACGCGGTCTGGACGCGTTCCGCGACTCCGTCCGAACCGGCGACAACCTCCGCGCCCGTCACGCAGGCGAAGGCCACGACGACCGTACCGAGTTCGCTCCCGGCACCCGTGCTTCCCTCGGTCCTGCCACCGACTGCGTCTACACCGCCTCCGCCGTTGGCGAAGCCTTCGAGCAACGTGATCTCGCCCGAGTTCAAAGCCTCACTCACGAAGCCCGCGATCCCATCCGTTCCGCCGGCCGTCGAAGAGCCCGCGAAACCACCCGCGGCGTTCCCTGCGCCCAAGCCCGATCCCGCGATTCCGAGCATTCCAACGCTTCCCGAGATTGCGCCACCCGCGCAACCGGCAAAGTCGGCAGATGCCGATAAACCGCTTCCCCCTGCCTCGCCGGATTTCAACTTGCGTCCGGGCAGTGCGGGGAATAGTGTCAAACCGGGTGGGCCCGGCGCGGCGGCGCTTCTACCGGCTTCGCCCGAGCCGATCCTAGCACCGCCGCTCACCTCGGCTTCGCGACCTAAGCCGGTCGAGGGTCCGATGCCGCCGACGGAGAAGTTCGTCTTCCCGATACCCGTGATGCCGAGCGCGATTGCCGCGGTGCCGAGCGCCAGTGCGAAGCCCGAGCCCCCGGCCACGCCCACGGCATTGGAACGGCCGAAACCGCCGAAGCCCGATTCACTCACCACGATTCCGACACCTGGAGCAGAACCGATGAACGCGAAACAATCCACGATAGCCGCCGTGATGGGCGGTGCGTTGGCGATGGTCTCGGGCACGCCCGCTTCGGCCTTTCCGCTACCGCCGAAGCCACTCAGCCCCGCCATCGCAACTCCGGCCTTTCCCGTGGCGGCCGATCCCGTGGCCAAGACCGTCGACGAGAAGCTGGCCGAGGCGCAAAAGGAAATCAAGCGGCTCGCGGAACTGCTCGAAGGCCGCAGGGACACCGACGGCAAAATTTCACCCGTCGATGTCGGCACCGTCGAAGAACTCAAGCGGCTCAAGGACAAGGTCTTCCTTCAAGGCGAGAAGATCACCGCTTTGGAACTGCAACTCAATGCCTTGAAGCAGTCCACGTCCTTGAAGCCGAGCATCGTGGACCCGATGGCCGGCAAGGGTACCATTCGCGTGGTCAACGAGTACGCGGTCGAGATTTCGATCGTCGTGAACAGCACCTCGTACCGCGTGGCTCCGAACACGAAGTTGGACATCACCGTGCCCGCCGGCGACTTCTCGTATCAGTTGTTGAATTCGGGTATCGCCGCCACGCCGGTGAAGAGCACCATCGAGGAGAAGAAGTTCGTCACGTTGCGGATCAAGTGATCGTAAAGATGGTGGCATCGGCTAATAGTCGGTGCCACCGAGAACTTCAAAAGGTACACTTCTCCAGCAGTTCCACGGCCTTCTGCCGCACGTAGTCGCGTTCCGTGAGAACGACGCCATCGAGACCCGCCTTGCGGGCCGATTCGAGCATGTCGAACGGGTCGGTTTCCGAGTCGTGGGAATGACGCGAAGTGTGCAGGTGCAGGTCGAATTTCATCGTGCGGTGATCCTGAAACGAACGGAGCCCCGGCTTCCTTTCGAGGTCGCTGTCATTTTATCCGAGGATGCCGAAGTTGCCTGGGAAGCGCCCCGTTGCCACCGCAAGTGCCTTCCTGAGCGAATCTTTGTGGCTCTTTCGTGCCTTCGCGGTGAAAAATGCGTCCTAGGATTGGATGCTGCCGTGGGGAGTGCGCCGCGGTAGCCTCTATCCGAGGACGGCGCGATGTCGAATGGGGAGACAGTCTGGCGTCGCGTGTTCGGATTGGACGTACGATCGCTGGCAGTCCTCCGGATCGGGCTCGGACTCGTCCTGCTCGGCAATCTGTGCGACCTGACGCCGGACATCGGCGCGTTCTTCTCGGACGAGGGGCTGTTGCCTCGGACCGCACGCATGCAGTTGAATGCGAGCGAGGCGGCCACCGCGCCGCCGCACTGGTGTTCGCTCCACATGCTGAGCGGCGCGACGTGGTGCCAGGAGCTGCTGATCGGTGCCGGAATCGCCCTGAGCGGTTGCGTCGTGCTCGGCTACCGCACGTCGTGGGCACTTTTCGGTTCCTGGATCCTGCTGGTCGGGCTGCAAGCTCGGAATCCGCTCATCCTGATCGGCGGGGACGACGTCTTGCGCTGTCTGCTATTCTGGTGCCTGTTCCTGCCGCTGGGAGCGTGCTGGAGCCTCGACGCCAAGCGGACGGGCCCGCCCCCGCAACGAACGATCTGCAACGCGGCCAGCGCGGCACTGCTGATTCAACTCGCCTGCATCTACGTCTTTTCGGGATTGCTCAAGTCCGACCCGCCCTGGCGTTCGGAGTTCACCGCGCTCTACTTGGCGCTCAGCGGCGATCACCACACGACGCGGTTAGGCCTGGCCCTACTCGACTACCCGCGACTTCTGCAGGTCCTGACGCTGGCGACGCTCGTACTGGAGATGGCCGGTCCGCTCGCCCTCTTCGTGCCGTGGCGAAACGATCGCCTCCGCATGGCCGTCATCGCCTCCTTTTGGGGGCTGCATCTCGGCATCTTGGCGACGATGGACGTGGGAATCTTCTCGCCGATCTGCATGGTGTACTGGACGGCGTTGCTCCCGGCGGCGTTCTGGGATTCGCCGTTCCTGCGTAACGGACTCAGCCGTTCGTGCGTGCCCCTCGTGGAGTCGGAACCCACGGCCTCGGCCCCCACCGCTGGCGGCCTGTCGGTGCTTTTCGCTCCCGCCCTGATTGCCTTGCTCGTGAGCTACGTCTTGTTGCTCAATGTCGCGCGGCTCGCCTCTCAAAACCTGGAGACTCGGCTGACCCCAAGCCCGGTCCAGATCCTGGGCGATGCCGCTCAACTCGACCAGTTCTGGTGCATGTTCGCACCGCGGCCTTTCGAGTACGGAGGATGGATCAACGTGAATGGAACGCTTGCGAATGGCGAACGGGTCAACCTTTGGCAGCCGGATCTGCCCGTGCAGAATTCCCGGCCGCCCGTCGTGAGTGAGGTCTATCGAAACATGCGCTGGCGGAAGGTCATGGTCAATCTGTTCGAACGCGACTGCCCGACCCACACGAAGGGCGTGGATGCGTACCTGCGCCGCCGCTGGAACGAGGCCCATCCTCCGGAACGCCAAATCGAGGCGGTAGAAGCGATCCTCGTCAAGGAGTTGATTTTACTTCCGGGCCAGGGTGCGAGCCGGGGCCAGACGGAATTGGAAGTGCTGTGGCGTTCGAGCCGGACGCGAAGCGACGGATGGACCGCTCTCCCGCAGCCGCCGAGGTAATCGAATCTACTTCTTGGGCGGAGTCGGCGACATCGGGCCGTCCATCACCGCGAACCACAGGTCGGCGGTCACCTCTTCAAACTCCGTCAACGGGGCCATTGCCGTTCGCATCGACAGGGGCTCGTCTTTTACCTTGCCGACGAGCCGGAATGAACCGCCGCTTCCCGCCTTCCCGGCGGTCAGCGCGATCGTGGTGCTATTCGGGTCGGCCTTGCCGGCCGGCACCTTCACCTCGAACGTCACTCCCGCTGGCAACCCTTCCGCGACGATCTCGATCGGTTTCGCGAAGCCGTTCTTGCGGGCGATCTTCACGGGAATGTCGAGCGATTTACCGGGCGGGATCGCGAACCGATCCGACGCGACCGTCAGATCGTAGTCCGGTGCGGGTGTGAGTACTCGCAGCAGGAATGCATGGCGCGGCCCGCCACCTCCGTAGAGATCGGTCACGGCAATCGAATAGTCGCCGTCGGCGGGTGGCGTGAATGACAGTGCGGTGTCGCTGTGGAGTTTCGGCGGTTCGGCGCGGGCGAGTTCTTTCTGATCCTTGTCGAGAACGCGAATCACGGGATCGACCGCGAGGCCGAACGAACGACTCTCGACCTGGATGGAAAGTGCCTGGCCTTTCTTGCCCGCGAACGGGATGCGGACTTCGTCGCCGGGTTTCGCGAGCCCATGTGTGGAGGATTTCGCGATAGCGTCCCGTTCGCTTCTCGCACGGAACGGGTTCGCCAATTTCGGATGGAACAAGGCGATGTGCGGATCGGGCGAATTCATCTCCGGCACGGAGATCGTCCGTAATTCGTCGGAGATGTTCCACCCTCGAACCTCGACTGCCTTCACGTTCGGACCGATCGACAGGGGCACCGTGTAATCCACGAACCCGCCGGTCGTCGCCGTCAAGCGATAGACGTACGCATCGCCGCCCGCGAAGCGGACCGTCGTGTCCGGCGTCGAGGGGAAGGCGAACACGCGTATGAAGTAGGTGCCGTCCTTCGGAACGGCATACGCGATTTGCGGGTCGAGGCCGTGGAAGTCGTTGTTCTGCTCCAGGACGAATCCATCGGTCGAAACGATCTGCATCATCGCATCCATCGGCGACTTCAACGTGCGATTCGCTTCTAGCGAAGCGACGAGCGTTTGCCCTTTCTTGGCGGTGATGGCGAAGCAATCGACGTCGCCCGGCTTCGCGAGCTTGCCGTTCACGACGCACGAATCGGGGAGGATCGGCAGTTGCTTCGGCTCGTCGTTCGGTTCCTTCTCCAGGACTTCGGGTAGCGTGCCGACGAGGAACGGCCGCAGGCCGCTCGCGCCGTCGCCGTTATAGGCGCGCAGCCAATAAGTTCCGAGTACCGCGTCGGCGGCGACCGTCACGGTGAAGGTGCCTTTCTCCTTGGCGGGTCCGATCGACACACCCTTGCCGCTGGCCCACAACTTCGTGGACTTATCGATAACACCGGCGGCGGTGATATCCGTCGTGGTCCCGCGCTGAGCGCCGGCCGGAAACAGAGATGTCAGTGTGGGAGCTGCCGCCTCAGAGGAACTCACCACAGAGGCACAGAGACACAGAGAAGCCAAAAAGCGGAGGGAGTAAAGCCATTTCATACTTCTCTCTCGATCTTGGTTTTCTCTGTGACTCTGTGCCTCTGTGGTGAGTCGTGCTTCTGCTCACATCAATTCCTTGATCGGCGTGGGGTCGCTGACGAGGTGGTTCGGGCGGCCCTGCGTGTTGTAGAGGATCTTGCCGGGGTCGATGCCGAGCTTCGAGTAGACGGTTGAAACGAAGTTCTCCGGTGAGAGCACGCGTTCGTTCGCGGCGAAACCGTTGCGGTCGGTGGCGCCGATCACCTGCCCGCCGGGGGTGCCGCCGCCTGCGAACAGGACGCTCATCGCGTTCGCCCAGTGATCGCGGCCCGGCTTCGCCTCGCCGGTCAGTTTCGAGATCTTCGGCGTACGACCAAACTCTCCCAAAGCGATCACCAGGGTGCTGTCGAGCAGGCCCCGTTCTTCGAGATCGGCGATGAGCGCCGACACCGAGTTATCCCACTGCGGCAGGCGCGTCTTCAGGGCACCGAAGATATCCGTGTGGTGATCCCAGCCGCCGTCGTTGATGGTGACGAACGGCACGCCGGCTTCGACGAGTCGCCGGGCCAGGAGCAGGCGCTGTCCGAAAGAATTGCGCCCGAAGCGGTCGCGGACCTTCGTCGATTCGTCTTGAATGCGGAACGCGGCTTGGGCCTCCTTCGACCGCATCAGTTCGTTGGCTTGCAGATAGTGGTCGTCGAGCGCGAGGGCCGGGTCTCCCGCGGCCTTGTCGAGAATGCGCTGGAACTGGTCTACTTCACTTCGAAGCGACGAGCGTTCGGCGAACCGCCCTTCCGAGATTCCCGCAGGCAGCGCGACATCCCGAATGCGGAACGAGGCACTGTTCGGGTCGCCGTCGGCGACGAACGGGGCATACTTCGCGCCGAGGAAGTTCGGCCCGCCGGAACGCGTCATGCTCGGCATCGAGAAGTACGACGGCAGCCCGACCGGGGCGGGCTTCTCGTACGCCACCGCGGAGCCCATGCTCGGATGAAAGCTGACGAACGCCCCGCATCCGACCGGAATCCGCGGCGGAGCGCCGGTCATCATGTAGTGGTTGCCCGCGCCGTGATTCCCCTGTTCGTGGCGGATCGAACGGATGATCGCGTACTTGTTCAGGCACCTTGCGAGTTGCGGCATGTGTTCGGAGAAGCGGACGCCCGTGACGGCGGTGGGAATGGCTTTGAAGTCGCCGCGATACTCGGCGGGCGCGTCCGGCTTCGGGTCGAAGGTTTCGAAGTGCGTGGGCCCGCCGTCCATCCAGATGAGGATGCACGATTTGGCATTGGCCGGCGCGTGAACCTCTCGGGCTCGCAACGCGGAGACGAGCCCGCCGCCGAGCAGGGCACCGAGCCCGAGTTGGAGGCAATCCCGGCGACTGACGCCGGAACGGTTGGTGTGCGTGGGCATAATCACTCGTCTCCAACCGGTGGTTCGATTACTACTGCACAATGTCTGCTTCAGTCAGTTCGACAACTTCGGCTATCTCGATCGGCTCCGGAACGTCTGCAATTAGCGAGGTATAAGTGCCAATCGCGCCACCAAACAATCCTGAAGGCAGATAAAGACTCAGCTTCCCTGCTGGAGCCCAAGAACTTACGCAAACTCGAAACTCGACAGTTTGTCCTGACCAAAGCTTCTCATGTCCGTACACCGAGAAAACTCGTTGACGTACGTCATTGACGTATGCAAACGGCGATTCGTAGCGCGGCTGCGAATCCTCCCAGTTGTATTCTCGCAGAAGTATCGAGAAGAAGCCTCTGTTTGTGAGACTAACTCGAGTGTCCACGTAGTTCGAGGGCGAACGAGTGCAGCTTTGAACAGCGATTTCGCATTCTTCCCGACCTACGACACGAGTGCATCCGGTTCGCGACTCTGGATAAACTGACATAGCGTTAAGCGGTCGGTAGCCGGTCACAACCGGCATCGCCAACAATCTCAGCGATTCAAGATAGCTGGCAATCCGTTTCTCTGTGACCGGGGGCAGATCGGTCCGCCTGCACCCCTTGCTCTGTCCAGTCAATCGAAGATAACCGTTAAGCGTGATCTCAAGGATCTCTGCAACCTCCACATATGCAGGGTATGCTCCGCCTGAAACAAAGACCAAGTCTCCAGGTTGCGCAACCTTGGGATGTTTCAATCTCGCAATCAAGTCGGCCGTGGTCATCGTGAGAGATTCCGAGAAGCAATTAGTCATTAAACACGAACTCGAGCGTGTTCATCAGCACCCCATCAGGTCTTCGCATCGGCAGCCGGCGGGATCAATTTCCGGGAGGCAATCACCGCAAGTTGCTTTCGCCAGTCTTTGCACTTCGCACCATCGCTCGTGAGTGCCAAGACATTCAACTCGGGTAGCACCGCATGACCCGGAACCGCATCGACCCTGGCCGGCGCTACCGTGAGCCCGAGCGCGAGGATCTCAGCCACGGGCAGCATCGCCAGAACATACTTGTCACGCTTCTCAGGAGCTATCACAGTCAGTGCATCACTCGGGACATTCAGACAAGCCATCCGGAAGACCGAGATCCCGTCTGTTTCATCCGCTCGCGGCTGGAAGGCCTGTTCACTGACAGGGACCGGTCGGTTGGGCTTGATGAACTTTCCCCAGATCAATCGGATTACCACCTCGTCTGGCGAAACGGGCGTGCTTTCGTCCTTCATGGAGGCAATCTCATCAGGGTCAAGCCGTCACGGCCTCAGTAAGGACGAGTTCCTCCACTACGGCACCGGGAGAGAATGACGACATCTCCACGGTTGTCGGCTCGACAACCTCCAGTGTAACCGAGCGGTCCGACGTCAAATCCCATTCGAGTGAGACCGTGCCCCGCACTCCGGGGCAAGTCGCGTGCGGGGCAAGTACACCGTGACGTTGGAGTGCGCGGGCCAGCGCTACCGCGCTGTCGATGATCTCGCCCGGGATCAGTTTCGCGGGCTTCCCAAATGCGGCGCCCTGACCGTCCCAATCCTCGCCGTAGAGCCGGTATCGTTCAAGGTCGGAGAGGCATTCCTCCCACGTGCCGACCTGCGGGCTTGCCTTCGTTGAGTCAGTGCCGTTCGCTTTCCCGTTCAGATGCTGACGGGGCAGGCGCGTGATCACTTCGGATTTAAGTGCTTCCCACATACGCTCCACCTCCTCCTGCGATTCTACCTCAATCATTAAACGCGAACTCGGGCGTGTTCATCAAGGCCCACATCAGGTCTTCGGTCGCACTCCGCCGCGAGGCGTCCTTCTTCTCGAAGCGCTTCAACGCGGCAACCTTCTCAGTATCGCTCGGCAAGCGGCAATACGCCAGCAAATAGACCTCGTCCACGATCGCCGTCGGCGTCTTGTCGCTCTTCGCTAACGCCGCGGCGCGGCCGTCGTCGCTGGTCACCTTGCGGTGCAAGTTCGGGCTGTTCATCAGGTGCAGCGCCTGCACCACGGTCGTGTCGGAGGTCCGTTCGCACGGCGGGTCCAGGTTCGGATCGGGCCGGCCGAAGCTGTCCAGGAAGTCCGACTGCGAACGGGCCGTCCAGACCTCCATGGCCCGCGAACCGGGAGGCATCGCCTCGAACTTCTCCGGCACGCCGCTGATGTCGCTCGCCATGTCCAGCAGCACCTCGGCTCGCAGCCGCTGCCGATAGTGGCGCGAGTAGTTCCGCGTGTCCGCGACGTTGCGGTCCTTGGGAATCGTGCTGAGGCCGTACACGTGGCTCATCGCGATGCTCTTGATCAGCTTCTTCAGGTCGCAGCCGTTCTTGCGGAAGTCCGCGGCCAGGGCATCGAGCAGTTCGGGATTGCTCGGCGGATTCGTGGCGCGAAGGTCGTCGACGGGATCGACGATGCCGCGACCCATCAGATCCGCCCAGACGCGGTTGACGATCACTTTCGCGAAATACGGATTGTCCTTCGACGCGACCCATTCGGCGAGTACGTCGCGCGGATCCTTGTCCGGTGCGATGTCGAGCGGCTTACCTAGAAGTGGCGTCGGCTTCATCGACTTGCCCGTCAGCGGGTGATTCACGCTGCCGGCGGGAATGGCGTAGATCGTTTCTTCGCCGCCGGAGATCGGGGCCGAGATACCCACGCCCTTGCGGCCGATGCGGCCGAAGAACGCCGCGAACGAATAGAAATCGTCCTGCCCCCAGATTTCAAACGGATGGTGGTGGCACTTCGCGCAGTCGAGCCGCACGCCGAGGAACAGTTGGCTCACCATCGTGGTGAGTTCGGCCGGCTCGCGGCGATCCCGATACATCACGACCGCACCGTTCGAGAACGTGCTGCCTTTCGAAGCGATCAACTCGCGCACAAAGCGGTCGTAAGGCTTATTCTCGCGGAAGCTTTGCCGCAGCCACTGGTCGAGGTTGTACGTGGCCTTCATCCCGACGTGGTACGGGTTGGGTCGCAAGAGGTCGGTCCACTTGTTCGCCCAGAAGTCGGCGTACTCTGGCCGTTCGAGCAAGCGGTCGATCAGCTTCTCGCGCTTCTTCGGATCGGCGTCCTTAAGGTAAGTTCGCGTCTCGTCGGGCGTGGGCAATCGCCCGATCACATCCAGGAACGCGCGGCGATGGAACGTGGCGTCGCTCGCGGAATCGGACGGCGTGATGCCGAGTTGCTGGAGCTTCGACCAGACGTGTCCGTCGATGAAATTGCTCCGCGGCAGCTTCGCGTACACCTCGGCGGGCACGGTGCCGGGCATCGGGATCAGCACCGTGCAGACGGCGAACTTTTCCATGAATCGGGCCATGATCGCCGCTTCACCCGGGATCGGCCCCGCCGCGATCCGGCCGTTCTGGTCGACGGAGGCATACGCGGCCTCGTTGGAAGTGAAGGCGGCGAGCCGCGTGACGTCTTCGGTGGACCCATCCGAATAGTGCGCCGTGACGGCGAGTTGGTGACCTTCCTTGAAAGCGAGCAGCTTGGACGGCGCGTTCAGGGTGATCTTGAGCAGCTTGGGAGCATTGGCAGGAGTTCGCGGCGTGCCGGAAGAAATCCAGGTGGCGAGCGTGCGGTATTCGGGGCTTTCAACGGGAAGTCGCTTGCCGCCGCCGTGGGGAACGCGGCCGCCCGCCTTCATCAGCAGGAGACTGTTTTCGGGGCTGGCCGGGAAGACGCGCCGACCGCGGGCCTCCGTGGCGATCGCGTTGAAATCGAAGTCGTGATCGAAAGCGAGCAGCGACAATTGAAAGCCGTTCTGCCCGCGGGCTTTCCCGTGGCACGCGCCCGCATTGCAACCGGCCTTGGTGAGGATCGGTTGAATGTCGCGCTCGAAGGTTGGTGCCGCCGCGTTAGCGGGCGAGCCGGTGAGTGCGAACAGAATGAAGAGGGATGCGATTCGCGGCATGGTGGGGAGGAGGTTCGGCGGGGTTCCGGCAAGTGAATTGAGTATACCGGATGGTTTGAGGCTGTGCCAGCAATCTTTGCGGGCGCGGGTGTGCCTCTCGAAGTAGGCAATCTGACCCGGGTCCGCGGCCGTCCCGGCCGCGACTCGAACATGCCGGGAACGATTGGCGAGGCACCAGCATCTTCGCCGACGCTCCCCCAGCCGTCTATCATCGCGGGCGAGACGCCCGCGGACCCAGGGACGACCCCACGCGGAGCTTCCCATCAAGGAGAGGTGAAGAGCTATCGCCCCATAAACGAGACTGCCTACTTCGAGTGGCACACCCGTCGCATCCGGGGTGTACCCATAGATTTTGGCGAACCGGCGACGTAAGTCGCCGGGTG
>JAYTGN010000254.1:0-11624 GCA_043733485.1 Gemmataceae bacterium | reverse complement strand
CGGCCGCTAGTTGCAAGGTTCACTATGTCCATCGCAACGTCCGATCATCGCATTCACTCCCAGGTCACGCACCCGCTCGATCGGCTGCGCGGCACGATTCGCAAATACGTCGTGATCGAAGGGCTGCTCTCGGCCGCGATCTTCGTCGCCGCGTGGTTCGCGTTCGGGCTGCTCTTCGACTTCGGCCTGTTCAAACTCACGACGTGGGATTGGGTGCTGGACGCGCCGGGATGGCTCCGCGTCGTCACGCTCGTCTTCGCGGCGGTGCTGCTACTCGGGATCATCCTGTTCCGCATCACCGGGCGGCTCCTCAAGGAACTTTCGTACCCGGCACTGGCGCTCGTGCTGGAACGCAAGTTCCCCAAGATTCTCGGCGACCGCCTGATCACGGCCGTCGAACTCGCCGATGTCGAACGCCAGTCGCGCTACGGCTACTCCTCCGCCATGATCGACCTCACGATTCGGGAAGCCCGCGAACGCGTGGCCACCGTGCCCGTCAACGACGTCTTCAACTGGAAGCGACTGCGCAACATGGCCGCACTCGCGGTCGCACTGTTGGTGATGGTCGTGGTGGTCGGGTTCGCGTCGTTCGCCGTGGGGAACAAGTCCGCCGATCCGGTTCGTTTCGGGTGGAAGTTCGCCCACACCACCGGCGCGTTCCTCGAACGGAACCTGCTCATTCGCAACGTGCCTTGGCCTCGGCGAGCGCACCTCGAACTCGTGAACTTCCCGGCCGACGATCTCCGCATCGGCAAGGACGCACCCGAGCCCGTGGTTCGCGCGAAAGCCTACCGATGGGTGTTCGCCGACCGCACGACCACGATGGGCTGGCGGCCACTCCGCTGGAGCGACCTGAACGACAGCCTCCTCGGTGGTTCGGTTCCCGAGCTTCCCAGAAAGGCTTTCCAGACCGCATCCGATAGCGAACTCGGCACCGATCCCAATCTGTGGGAAGTGGATCGCGTCCAGGCCGTCGGCGTCGAAGATCCCGAGGCCCGCAAGAAGCTCATGGAAGCCCTGCAAGGACCTGAATATGAAGCCACCCGCAACGACCTCGACCGCGTCTTCGCCAAGCTCGACGAGCAAGCAGCGAAGCCGTCGATGGGCCGCACGCTCCGCAAACTCGACGTGCCGGAGAAGGTCGCGCTCACCTACACTGGGAAGTCGAAATCCGGCGAAGTGACCCTCGGGCCGCAGAAGAACCAGGAGTTTGCGTCGCCGATTTCGGACCTCAAGGAATCGGTGAGTTTCGTGGTGCGGGCGGAAGACTTCCGCACGCCGGCGAAGACGATCACGCTGCTGCCGCCGCCGCTGTTCACGAGCCTGACGCGGACGGAATACCAACCCGCGTACCTGCACCACACGCCGCCCGATTTCAACTACGCCTCGTTCCGCGGCCTGCCTCCTCAACGCATGGTCGAGAAGGGTTTGTCCCTCACCGGCGACCGCTCCGTCTTCTCGGTTGTCGCCGGGACCGAACTCGTTCTCACCGCGAAGACCGACACCGACATCACCGCCGCGTACCTGCAACCGAAGGTCGGCGTGCTCCCCGATGCCCGACCCGGTTCCTCCGAACTGATCCCGATTCCGATCGGCAGCGACAAGCGCACCGTGAGCGTCGAGTTCAAGGGCAACTACCGCCTCGCGGCCGGCCGCACCTTCGACCACTACTACTTCGATGCGGACGGCCACCTCACGAGTACGCCCGTCTCCACGCAGGCGAGTATCGAGTTCGACCTGATCGTGGAGCAGGCGGACAAAGTGACGGCGAAGCGGCAGATCATGATCCAGATCGCGGACGATCAACCGCCCGTGGTGGAACTCGCCGCCGAGACCATCCGCAAGGTCGGGAACGTCTACTACGTCACGCCGAAGGCCAAGATTCCCTTCAACCCCGAGAGCTACATCCGCGACGATCACGGGCTCTCGAAGGTCGCCTACGACTTCACGTATTGGTCCGAGGATTCGGACATCGGCCGGGCTCTCCGCGTGCAGATTCTCACCCGCTCGTTCCTCTATTCCCAGGGCTTCGCGAACGCACCCGGTGCCGCGGCCACGGCCTACCATGCCGCCAAGTTCAAGGACCTCGATAAGGGCGACCAGCGCCAGAACGGCTCCGCGGAACTCCGCCGCTTTATCGACCAGCGCGCCGCCCTCCAGTTCGAAACGCGGGACACGCTGCTCAAGAACCTCGATTCCCCGCGCGACGAATCCGCGGCCACGATGATCACGAAAATCGAACTCAAGAGCCCGGACGTCGACTTCTTCGACCTCAAGCCGCTCAAGTTGCTGGCGAACGTTTCCGAGGTGCAAACCCGCTACCGGCTCGACCTGAACATCGTCGCCACCGACACGAACTTCAGCACCGGCCCGAAGACCGGCCAAAATTCGGAGCCGATTCGGCTCCTGATCGTGTCCGAAGGCGACCTGCTCGCGGAGATCAACAAGGAAGAAGAAACCTTCGCCACGCGGTTCGACGAAGCGTTAGTGAAGCTCGTCGCGGCCAAGAACCGCTTCGGCGTCGTCCGCTCCTTCTACGGCATCCCCGACCGCATCGAAGACGCCAAGGTCAAGGCTTCGGACGTGACGCAGGAAGTGGGCAAGGCCCGCGACATCGTGCAATCGGTGGTCCGCGAGTATCGCCGCATTCACCGCGAGTGCATCGTCAACGACGTGACGGAAGGCACCCGCGACCGCTTCGGTAAGTTCGCCAACCGCATCGACCGCATCGTCGGCGAGAACCCGCCCTCCGTCACGAAGGAAGAGGAAGGCCAGGTTCAGGCCGGTCTTTTGAAGCCGGCCATGACCTTCCCCGAGGCGGAACGCCGGCTCGAATTCGTCCAGGCAGCGCTGAACGCCAACAACTGGGGCGACCTGAATTCCGTCACCCAGGCCGAACTCGCGCTGCTCGAACTCGAGCGCGTGGTGCGGGCCATTCGCGCCGAACTCGGCGAACTCCAGAGCAAGGAGAAGCTCAAGGCCCAGCTTCAAAAGGTCATCGACGACCAGGAACGCATCGGCAAAGAGTTCGCGCTGTTGAAGGAACTTTGGGAAGTCGACCAGTTCAAAAAGGATCCAAAGATCGGCACGGTCGGCCCGGTGTTCCTCACCAAGGGCGAGGTCAAGAAGGTTCGCCACACCATCAACTGGCGGCAATACGAGAAGGACGAACTCGTGCTGAAGTTGGTCGCCGTGGACAAGGACAAGAAGCCGGTGCCCGCCGATGCGTTGGGCTTCCCGGTCGAGTTGAAGCTCGACTTCGAGAAGAACCAGACGGCCTTCGAGTACGAGGTGAAGGCCGGCGCGAAGGACGGCGAGTACACGCTGACGCTGATCCCGGCGGTGGGCGAACCCGTGGTCGTGATCGTCACGGTGAAGTGAGGCACGAGAACCCAGGGCTTCCGCCCCAGTGGTTTAAACGCCTTCGAGGGTCCTGTGCCGCAGTTGAAACTCGGCTTTTCGCCGCGGATGCGGCGTCCGATGGTAGCCAGGGGTGAAGTGAGGCTTTGCGAACGAAACCCCTGGAAACACGGCAATTAGCTGGATTGTTGATTGAGCCCCGGAGGGGTGATCGCAAGTCTCGCCGCCCCTCCGGGGCTCAAGGGTTCACGATCGCGTGTCCAGGGGTTCCGCTTCGCTCCACCCCTGGCTACCATCGGACGCCGCATCCGCGGCGACAGAACGAACTGTAATCGCTGCTGTTAAAACCAAAGCCGAATGCCAACGGAAGACGTTTAAACGACTGGTCTCTCTCCCTGGGATGATCCTGGGAAGCCTCGACGTAACGATCCGGTAACTCCCGTTGGTGTTTCGCGGCTTTTTTCGCGGTATGCTGTTTGCAGATGGCGAGCGTCTCGTCTGGAACTATGCGATCTCACGCGGCGGCTTCTGGCCCCGCTTCCTGTTGGAGGTGACTCCATGCCTTCCCGATTGCGATTCCTGCCGTTCGCGCTCGTCGCCACGGTCGGTCTCTTCGCCCTCACCTCGATGCTGACGGCCCAGCCGCCCGCCGCCGCGCCGACCCCCGAAGGGATCAAGCGGACCGAGGAAGAGAACCTCAAGCTGTACAAACGGTTCGCGGACGAACTGCTCAAGCTCGCCCAGAAGTGGGAGAAGAGCGACAGTCCGGACGAGAAGGAACGCGCCAAGACGCTTCGGGCGGCACTCAAGGTTGCCGAGGAAAAAGGCGTCGAGAACATGTTCAAGCAGCTGCTCAGTCTGCTCGGCAAGAACCCGAGCGGTGGCGACCTGCAGGATGGGAGCGCGAAAGACAAGGCCCTTCTCGCGGCCCTCAAGGAGATTCTCGAAACGCTCAACACCGAGGACGAAGCCGAGCGGAACAAACGGCTCGTCAAGGAACTGGAAGCGATCTTGAAGGAAACGAAGCGGATTCTCCGCGAGCAGGAAACGCTCCGCGCCCGCACCGAGGGCAAGGGCGATCCCATGAAGATCGCCAAGGATCAGAACCAACTCGCGAAGGAAACCAAGGATCTCGCCAATCTGTTGAGCCCGGACAAGAAGGGTGGCGATCCCAAGGGCGGTGAACCGAAGGACGACAAGGCGGAGCCGAAGCCGGATAGTTCGAAGCCGGGCGATCCGTCTGCCGAGCCGAAGTCGGACACGATGGACCCGAAGAGCGTGGGCAAGGAACCGATGGCGGGCGAACCCAAGAGCGGCGAGCCGAAGCCGGGCGACCCCAAGGGCGGGATGCCGATGGCGGGTACTTCGAAGGAGCCGCCGAAGGAAGGGCCGATGGACCCGATGGGCGCCAAGCCCATGGGCGATCCGAAGCCGATGGACCCGAAGGTGCCGATGGCGGAACCGAAGCCGAGCGACAGCAAGGCGCAAGGCATGGGCAAGGGCGACAGCAAGCCCTCGGACGGCAAGGGCGGCGAAGCGAAGCCGATGAGCCCGAGCGACAGCCCGCCCAGCGATAGCCCGCCGATGAGCGGTTCTCCCAAGGGCGGCCCGCCGAGCGGTGGTAGCCCGCCTCCGCCGAGCAAGCGGCCGCCGAACCCGAACAACCCCAACGACGACGCCCAGAAGAATCTCGACGAGGCCGTGCCCGATCAAAAGGAAGCCGAGAAGAAGCTGAACGACAAGAAGAACGAAGAGGCCAGCAAGAACGAAGACGAAGCGATCAAGAAGATCGCGAACGCCATCAAGGAACTCGAGAAGCGTTTGAAGCAGCTTCGCGAAAAGGAAATGCGTCAGAAGCTGGAAGACCTCGAACGCCGCATCGCCAAGATGCTTCAAATGCAAAGCGAAGTGTACGAGGCGACCAAGCGGATCGACAACACGATCAAGAAGAACGGCAACGAGATCGCGACGGCCGACCGCCAGAAGTCGACGGTCGAGGCCGAGAAGGAAGCACTGATCGCGCAGGAGGCCGAGAAGGCCCTGCGTCTGCTCGAAGGCGAAGGGACCGCGATCGTGTTCGCCGGGGTACTCGGCGAAGCGAAGAAGGACATGGAAGCCGTCAAGAAGGAACTCGACCGCACCAACGTGGGTCCGGACACGCAACTGGTCGAGGAGCAGATCATCGCGCAGTTGAAGCGGATGCTCGAGGCGTTGAAGAAGGCGAAGCAGGATTTGGACAACCCGCCGCCGCCCCCGCCGCCGGGCTCGCCGCCGCCGAGCGACCCGAAGAAAAACCTGATCCAGTTGGTCGAGCAGTTGAAGTTGCTGAAGCAACTTCAGATTCAGGTGAACCAGCGGACCGAGGCGTTCGGCAAGCGGACCCCCGGCGCCCAGGCCGGCGACCCGTTCATCCAAGAACAGCTCAAGCAACTGAGCGACCGCCAGGAGACGCTCAAGAAGATGCTCCAAAAGGTCGCGGATATGATGAATCAGTAGTTCCTGGGAGCGTGGCCATCCTGGCCGCTCGGCGAGAATGCGGGCGGGACGCCCGCGCCCCCAGGATTAAGAAGAAGTGAAAAGATTGAGAAAGATGTTGTGTTGACTGGACAGTCGAGGTAGATTCGGGGTTGGGTGGAAGATTCCGCAATCTCCTGCTTCCATCCCGAATCGCTTGGAACCGAACTCTCACCGCCCGCATTCATTCACCGCCGACACCTGTATCGTGGAGGTTTCCTGTGAAGATTCGCATGAGCCTGGCGGCCGCAGCCCTTACAGTGGGCTTCGTCGCCGCTCCGTCGTTCGCCGTGGACGCGGTGAAGAAGCCGGCCTACGGCTTCAGCACCCTGAAGTCCGCCGAGGCCCCCGCCGCCAAGGCCAAGGCCGAAGCGTGGCTCAAGGCCACCGGCAAGTTCGAACAAGCTGCCTTCGACAAGGCCTGGGCCGACGAATCCCGGACCGTCCTCGATCGCGTCGCGGACACCATCGCGCTGGGTAACACCGAAGCCGCCGCGATCCTCGAAGCCGCCCGCAAGACGGACGCACCGGCCCACGCCGAAGTGCCCGCGATGCTGAAGGACGCCAAGGCCGACGCTTTCGTCCGCTCGAATTTGGCCCTCGTGTTCGCCAAGTCGAACGCCGGCAAGAAGGCCTACGAGGAAGCCCTCGAAGCCCTGAACGCGATCACCCCTGAGAACGTGGTCGATCCGGCCAGCTACTTCTTCTTCAAGGCCGTGTCCGAACACGCGACCATGAAGCGCGACGCGGCCGTGAGCAGCATCACCCGCCTCCTCGACGACGTTTCGGACGCTCCGGATCGCTACAAGATGGTCGCGACCCTCATGTTCTTCGACATGGTGAACTGGGCCGCCGATCCGAAGGATCTGTCCAACATCGAAAAGCTGATGGACAACAGCGGTCGTCGCCTCGATCTGTCCCGCCCGGGCGAGAAGACCCAGGACATCCAGAAGAAGATCGTGTTCCGTCTCGATGAGGTCATCAAGGACCTCGAGAACCAATGCAAGGGCGGTCAGTGCAACGGCGGCAACTGCCCCGGCGGCGGCCTCAAGCCCGGCAAGGGCTCGCTCAATCCTTCGAGCCCGGCTCCGGATAGCACCGTCATGGGCGGCTCGGGTCCTGGCAAGATCGACGACAAGAAGCTTCGCGCCGTGTCCGAGCAGTGGGGCGGCATGGTCCCCTCCGAGCGCGCCAAGGTGGTCGAAGACCTCACCCGCGAACTGCCGGCGAAGTACAAGCCGATGATCGACGAATACTTCAAGTCGCTGAACCGCATCCACGGCGTGAAGTAGTTCACTCGAAACCCGGTTTCTGCTTTGGAAACCGGGTTTCTCTTCGAACCGAACTCTGGCGGTGGCCGACCCAACCGGCCACCGCTTTTTTGTTCCGGGTGCAACCAGATACTCTCGCGCTATAATGCCTGTAAGCTCCCATCGCGAAGCCGCGAGCGGCTTTTTTCCCGCCGAGTCACCCGCCATGCGTTACATCTGCCGGGGTCTCCTCGTCTTATCCTCATGCCTGCTCGTTTCCGTCGCCGCGGCGGACGATCTCACGACCAGCGCCGGCAAGAAACTCACCGGTAGCCTCGTCGCCGTGGACAAGGACGGCGTGAGCTTCAAGATCGGCGAGGCACCGATCAAGATCGCGGGCAAAGAGATCGTGCTGATCGACATGGGCCGTCGGCCGCTGCCGATCGCCAAAGATGTGAAGTTCCACGAGATCGAACTGACCGACGGCACGCGGTTGCGATGTGCGAAATACTCGATCAAGAAGAAGGCCTTCTCGATCGACCTGATGCCCGGCCCGAAGGACGTTCCGCCCCCGACGTTCGAGTTGCCGATTTCGAGCGTGTTCTTCGCCCTCCGGGGCGCGGACGACACCAAGAATCGCGACGATTGGAAGAAGATGCTTCAGACCCGCGGCAAGCGCGACCTCTACGTGATTCGCCAGCAGGAAGGATTGAGCTTCGTCCAGGGTACACTCATCGAGGGGAACGCCGAGGGAACGAAGGTGAGCTTCGAGAAAGAAGATGGGGTGAAGGAAGAACTGCTGTTGTCGCGTGCCACGGGCGGGCTCGTGTTCAATCAACCGTTGCCCGCCCTGGTGGCCCCGACGCTCTGCCGGGTGAACGACGTGTTCGGCAACATGCTCCTGGCCCAGGCGGTCGATCTCGCGGGCTCGGGTATGAAGGTTACGACGGTGTCGGGCGTCGTCGTGACGTATTCCTCGCTCCAGGCTGTGTCGCAACTGGACTACGCGCACGGGAACATCGCGTACCTCTCGGACCTGATTCCGAAAGTCGATGCCCCCGAATTACCGGCGGATGAAGCGAGCAAGACGCTCAACGTGAAGTCGCAGTACATCGTGGACAAGGCACCGGCCAACGCCCCGCTGAAGATGGATGGCGTCGAGTATCCGAAGGGCCTCTGGGTTCCCGCCGACACGGCACTCACCTACACGCTCGGCGGCGACTACCGCGAACTGAAAGCGACCATCGGCATCCTCGATCAGGTCGGCGACAGTGCCACCGAAGCGACCGTGACCATCGAGGCCGACGGCCGCGTGCTGTTCACCGAGACGATTCGCCGCAAGGACAAGCCGAAGGGCGTGACCCTCGACGTGAAGAACGTGAAGGTGCTCCGCATTCAGGTGGACGCGAGTTCGCCGTTCTTCAACGGTAGTCAAGCGGTCCTCGCGGATGCACGGGTTCAAAAGTAGCGAGTGAACGATGAACGCGAATGTCACATATCGAAGTCTTGCCGAGGGGTTGCCGCCCGACATCGCGGGGCAACTCCATCCGGATTGGTATCGCAATGAGGCGGAGTATTGGGCGGTTCGCGAGACTTTGCTCGAACAATACCGCGGGCAGTGGATCGGATTCTCGGACGGGAAAGTGATCGCCTTCGGGAATCGGCCAGTTGTCGTGCTGCACGCAGCAAACGACGTGGACCCCCATTCGTTTTTCGCATGTGTCGGGCGCGAATATGAACCAGACCGGATGCGACGTTCGAGTTTTCCCTACGACAAAGCATACCCCGGAGAACCACTGCCCGTAGTGAGCGCCGAGTTCCGGAAAAATCAGGGTGGCCCTGGAATCGTACTCGATGAGGTGATTGTGGATACGGGTTCGGACACGACAGCCCTTCCCTGGTCCGATTGTAAACAACTTCAACTGAACCCAGCTTTAGGAAGGCCGGGATTGATGAGTGGTGTCGGTGGCGGAACCATCAAAACGCTCCAATTTAGTATTTGGATCGTACTGGATGGAGCGGAGTATCCGTGTCGATTGAACGTGGACAACTCCGGCGACGAACGAATTCTTGGCCGAGACGTCTTGAACTATCTGGATGTCCTTTTTCGCGGACCGGCAGCTGTGGTCGTGATCAATCCGTAATTATTGATTCGGACATACATATGAACCGCACCCTTGGTTTTCTCAGTGTCGTGGGACTCGTCCTGGTCGCGTGCCTCATTCCGGCCGCGTCGGCGCAGCCGCCGAAGGCGGTGCTCGATGCCGAGGCCGAGCGCGTCGCGGTCGTCGCGAAGCTCAGTCCCGCGGTCGTCGCCGTCTGCATCTACGGTGGGCAGGCCATCGGCTCCGGTGTCATCATCGACCCCGAAGGCTTCGCCCTCACCAACCACCACGTCACGCAACCGGCCGGCGCGATCATGCAGTGCGGCCTCGCCGACGGCCAACTTTACGATGCGGTCATCGTCGGCCAAGACAAGATCGGCGACGTCGCCCTCATCAAGCTCCTGCCGAAGAAAGAAGGCACGCCCTTCCCCTTCGTCCCGCTCGGCGACAGCGACAAAGTCAAAATCGGCGACTGGTCGCTGGCCATGGGCAACCCCTTTTCCATCGCCCTCGATTTCACCCCGACCGTCACGTACGGCCTCGTGTCGGGCACGAATCGCTACGAGCCGATGGGCAGCCAGCCGGGGATCAGCGAATATACGGACTGCATTCAGGTCGATACGTCGATCAATCCGGGCAACTCGGGCGGACCGCTCTTCAACGTGAAGGGCGAACTCATCGGCATCAACGGCCGCATCAACTTCGAGAAGCGCCAACGGATCAACTCGGGCGTCGGCTACGCCATCTCGATCAACCAGATCAAGAACTTCCTCGCCCACTTCTACGCGGGCATCGACACCGACCACGCCAGCCTCGGTGCCGTGGTCGGTACCAAAGACGAAACCAGCGACTTGCAAAAGATGGTGGTGAAGCAACTGTTGGAAGACAGCGACGCGGCTCGCCGCGGGCTCAAGGAGGGCGACGAGATTCTCAGCTTCGCCGGTCGCAAAATGACGAGCGCGAACCAGTACAAGAACATCCTGGGGACGCTGCCGAAGGACTGGCGGATGCCGATCACGGTGCGCAGCGACAACGTGCGCAGGGAACTGCTCGTGCGGGTACAGAACATCACACCGGGCGAGAAGGCTCCGGCACCGGGCGCACCGATGACGCCGCAACCGCCCGCGCCGGAACCGAAGGGCCCGCCACCGAGCGCTTCGCCCGCGGCCAAGTTCCTCAAACTGAAGCCCGGCTACGTGAACTACTACTTCAACGAAGTGCAGCGCGACAAGCTCCTCGCCTCCGCCAAAAAGCACGGCGACTTCTCCACCGCGGCACCCGTCTGGAACCTCGAAGGGAAGTACGACCTCGGCGAACGCAAGGGCGACATCAAGATCGAGATTAACGAGAAGGGTGCCGACCCGTTCGTGAACATGCAGATGAATATCTTGCACACGCTGCATCCGCTCGAAGCCGGCTTGAACATCCGGGCCGCGACCGAACCCATCGGCAGCGGCGGCCTCATGATGGCCATGTACCACTACCATCGGTTCCTCACGATGGGTGCGAAGGGCTTTGAAGGCGAGTTCGTCCATGCGGGCTCCGAGCCGTTCTACCCCTACCCCGCCGATGGAACCGCGCCGAAATCGCTCTCGGAACTCCGCGTGGATGCCAACGTGATTCGTTCCAAGCACGCCTCCGTCACGTGCAAATGGTACTTCGCCAAAACCGACGGTAAGCTCCTCGGCTTCGAGACCTCCGTTTCGAAGGAAACCGATCCGTGCGAGGTGTTCTTTCACGATTACAAGGACGCGGGCGGTGGCCTGATGCTGCCGCACCGGATGGAAGTGCGGCACGGCGACAAGCGCTACGGAATTCTCACGATCAACAAGTTCACTGTGAAGTAGGTGATCGAAACCCGGTTTCTGCTTTGGAAACCGGGTTTCTTGTACGCACACAGAAACCCGGTTTCCAAAGCAGAAACCGGGTTTCGTAGACTCCCAACTGACACCATGCGAATTCTCGTCCTCGCTATTCTACTGCTCGCCCCAGGTGTCGCCGTTGCCGCGGACCCATTCGATAAGGTCTGCGACGAGGTGAACACCAAGATGGTAAAAGTGTTCGGAGCCGGCGGCTTCTCGCGCCTCAACAACTTCGGCACCGGCATCATCATTTCCAAGGAAGGCCACGTCCTCACCGTCGCGAGCCAGTTGCTCGACACGTCGGATCTGGTCGTGCATCTGTACGATGGCCGGCGGCTCAAGGCCGAGGTGATGGTCGTCGAACAGGAACTCGATGCCGCGATTCTGCGCATCAAACTCGATGGAAAGAAGCCCGAGGAACCGACCGGGCTCGACCTGCCGTTCTTCGATTTCGCCGAGGCCGCGAAACGGCCTACCGCCGAGCCCGGCGACTGGATTCTCGGGTTCACCAACCAGTACGAAATCGCCCTCCG
>JAYTGN010000253.1:0-4434 GCA_043733485.1 Gemmataceae bacterium | reverse complement strand
CCGGCTTTCGCCGTGAACGTGAGACTCCTGCCTTCCAGCACGGCCACTTCCATTTCTGGGAGCCCGAACTCGTTGCCGGGTTGCACCACTGGGCCGACCAACGTTTGCAGCGGCTTCTGGTTCTCGTACTGAAGTCGAATCCAGTCGGCCGATCGAGCCACCTTCGAGATGCGCACTTCGTCGATGTCGCCGACGAAATCGTAGTTGTCGTACCAGCCGCCGATCCACAGCCGGGCCGGGCTCTTGATGTTCAGCACGGGTTTCGCGGAGGCGTCGAGCTTGCCGTTGATGTAGATTTTGCCGTTTTCGCGCTCGTACGTGTGGACGACGTGAACCCATTCCCGGAGCGGCAGACGGGCCTCGCCCCGCACGTCGGAGAAATCGCTGTCGATGTGGATGTGCGGCGGACTGCGGAGTTGCATTCGGATCTTGCTGCCGCGTCCGCCGCCTTCGTTTCCCCAGCCGACGATCGTCGCGTTCGGCGTCTCCGCCCGGAACCACGCTTCCGTGCTGTGGGAACTCACGCCCGAGGGATAGTTGGAAATCTTGTCGCCACTGAAGACGCCCTGCCGCCCGACGAAGTGGCGAGACGGACCGATGATTCCAACCGAAGGTGTCGTCCCGGAATCCTTCGACTCCAGTGTTTCGGTCTCGTCCTTCACCGGCCCACTCATGTGCAAGACGCCGACGAAGTCGTTCGACTCGTTGAACACCGCCTTACCATTGGATTCGTTCTTCGCGTCGGCCTTGCCCCAGTAGAGCTTGATCTCCTGCCGGGAATTGCCCTGAATCTTCGGCACCCGCACCCAAATGCTGGCAACGCCTTTGTCCGCGTTCCACTCTTCGATCTGGTACGCGAGGGGTTCGCCCGTGTTCGACGCGAACCGGAGATCTTGCCCGTTTACTTGTACTTGGCGGAAGTCGAAGAAGTCCTTGTGCAAGCGAACGAGAAGCGGAAAGCCTTCGACGGATGACCCGGCCGGCAGGTTCGCGCCTTGAGGCGTGGTGAGAACGAAGACCGATCCCGAGTGCTTCCACCCGGGATACCCGGCAGTGGCCCGTCCCGCGAGTACGAGGACGAGCATCGCGGTGAGTGCGAGAGACGTTTTCACGGTTTCGCTTTCTTCAACGGTACTCCGACCAGGTCGAAGCAGTTTTGAGCGGCACACTCACGAAGTTACGAAGGCACTTCCCGGATGAGTATGGTATCGGTAGCTCCGACAAACAAAACACGAGGCCTGCCATGCGTTACGTGATGTTCGTGGTCTTGCTGTTTCCCGGTGGTGTACTTGCGGCTGAGCCACCAGCCGGGCTGACGTCCACGATGCCGAGCAGATCGCATGCGATCTTCGGAGCCCCCAGCTTTGCAAAGCCGGGGGAGAGGTGAAAGGGGCATCGCCCCGCACCTGTGGCTTCCGCGCATGGACGACTCCACGCGTCGTTTCTATCATGAATAATGACGGACTCGATCCTCCGCGGCGCGATTTCTCTCCCATCCGCCTGCTGAACTCGCCGGCCCTCCCTTCGCCACTCCACGAGGAAGTATGCTCGCCAGCCCCGATGTATTGGCTCGCCAGGGTCGGCTACCGGAAGACACGGATCCCCACGAAACGACGGAATGGCTCGAATCGATGGAGGCCGTGCTTCGCTACGGCGGCCCCGAACGCGCCCAATTCCTGCTCAATGCACTCATCAGTCAGGTGGCGGAGACGGGCCTCGGCCGCATGACGGTCGGCGTCACCACGCCGTACGTGAACACGATCGCGGCCGATGATCAGCCCGCATTCCCCGGCAACCGCGAGATCGAACGCCGCATCAAGAGCATCGTCCGCTGGAACGCGATGGCGATGGTGCTGAAGGCGAACAAGAACACGAACGTCGGCGGGCACATCAGCACGTACGCCTCGGCCGCGACTCTTTACGAAATCGGCTTCAACCACTTCTTCCGCGGCCGCACCGAGAGCTTCCCCGGCGACGTGGTTTTCTTCCAGGGTCACGCCAGCCCCGGCATGTACGCCCGAGCGTTCCTCGAAGGCCGGCTCGACGAAACCCGCTTGAAGAACTTCCGCCAGGAATTGCACGAAGGCGGCGGCCTCAGCAGCTACCCGCACCCGTGGCTGATGCCGGACTTCTGGCAGTACCCCACGGTGAGCATGGGCCTCGGCCCGATCATGAGCATCTACCATGCTCGCTTCAACCGCTACTTGCAGGATCGCGGACTGGCTCAAACCAACGGGGTCCGCATCTGGGCCTTCCTCGGCGACGGCGAATGCGACGAACCCGAATCGCTCGGCTGCATCGGCCTCGCCGGTCGCGAAAAGCTCGACAACCTCACCTGGATCATCAACTGCAACTTGCAGCGGCTCGACGGCCCCGTTCGCGGTAACGGCAAGATCATCCAGGACCTCGAAGGCATTTTCCGCGGTGCGGGCTGGAACGTCATCAAGCTCGTTTGGGGCTCGGACTGGGATCCCTTGTTGCGGGCGGATCACACGGGGGCACTGGCTCGCCGCATGATGGAAGTCGTGGACGGCGAGTACCAGGAGTACATCGGCCGCGACATGCGAACGGCGGACGAGGCGCGAAACAAGTCGCTGCTTTCCGAAGAGGAAGACGTGGAACGCCGCGGTGCGTTCATCCGCGAGCATTTCTTCAACACGCCGGAATTGAAGTCGCTGGTCGAGCATTTGCCCAATGCGCGGATCACGGGACTCAAGCGCGGCGGGCACGATCCGCTCAAGGTCTATGCCGCGTACAAGGCCGCCGTCGAGCACAAGGGCCAGCCCACGGTACTCCTCATCAAGACGGTTAAGGGCTACGGCGTGCCGGGCACCGGCGGCGCGGGAAAGAACACAACCCACCAGTTGAAGAAGCTCGCCGTCGAGATCGAACGCGAGCCGAACATGGCTCCGGAAGAGATCACGAAGCGGCAGATGGTCGCGGCCTTGCGGCAGTTCCGCGACCGCTTCGACTTGCCCTTCTCGGACGACCAGCTCGGCGACGTGCCGTTCTACAAACCCGCGGACGACTCGCTGGAGATTCGCTACCTGCGGGATCGCCGCCGGGTACTCGGCGGCTTCCAGCCGTTCCGCAACAACGAGTTCACCCCATCGCTGCCGCCGGATCGCAAGGCGTTCGAAGGGCTTTACAAGGGCACGCCCGCCGGCAAGGGGCAATCGACCACGCTGGCTTGGGTCGTGCTCATGAGCCAGTTGATGAAGGACGCCAACGTCGGCAAGTTCATCGTGCCCATCGTGCCGGACGAGGGCCAGACTTTCGGCATGCCGCCGATGTACAAGGCGTTCGGCATCTACTCCACGATCGGGCAGGCGTACAACCCCGTGGATAAGGGCACGCTCACCGAATACCGCGAGAGTACGACGGGTCAGATTCTGCAGGAAGGAATCAACGAACCGGGTGCGATGGCGGACTTCATCGCCGCCGGCACGGCGTACAGCACGCACGGCGTCAACACGATCCCGTTCTACATTTATTACTCGATGTTCGGCTTCCAGCGGGTCGGCGACCTGATCTGGGCGGCGGCCGATTGCCGCACGCGAGGCTTCCTCATGGGGGCGACCGCTGGCCGCACCACCATCAACGGTGAAGGCTTGCAGCACGAAGACGGCCACAGCCACCTCATGGCGCTCACCGTGCCCACGTGTCGTGCTTACGATCCCGCCTTCGGCTACGAACTCGCCGTGATCATCGAAGACGGCGTGAACGCCATGTACGTTCGCAACGAGGAGTGCTTCTACTACCTCACGGTTTACAACGAGAGCTACGACATGCCGGCGCTGCCCGGCGAGGGCGTGCGCGAGGGCATCATTCGCGGCATCTATCCGTTCAAGACCGTGAAGCCGGACGGTGCCAAGCACGAGGTGCAACTCCTCGGCAGCGGCGTGATTATCAACGAAGCACTGCGAGCGCAGAAGATTCTCGCCGAGAAGTTTAACATCGGCAGCACGGTGTTCAGCGTCACGAGCTATCAGATGCTTCGCCGCGATGCCCTCGATTGCGAGCGGTTCAATCGGCTTCATCCGGGTGAATCGCGCGAGCCGTACGTGCGACAGGTTCTGGCCAACACGGCGGGGCCGATCGTGGCGACCTCCGACTACATGCGGGCGCTGCCGGAGCAACTCGGGGGCTTCCTCGATGGCCGGCTCGTGGCGCTGGGCACCGATGGCTTCGGCCGCAGCGAGACCCGCAAAGCGCTGCGGCGCTTCTTCGAGGTCGATGCCGAGCACGTAGTGATCGCGGCACTCAGTGCCCTCGCCCGTCGCGGCGAACTCGATGTAAACGTGGTGAAGCAGGCGATCGTGGAACTGGGTGTGAGTGAAGCGCCGGCCCCGTGGACGGTGTGATTTGAAACCCGGTTTCTGCTTTGGAAACCGGGTTTCTCAGTTCAGAGAGAAACCCGGTTTCCAAAGCAGA
>JAYTGN010000252.1:0-11672 GCA_043733485.1 Gemmataceae bacterium | reverse complement strand
GCACGACATCTGCACGAGGCCAATGGTGAATTGGTTCATGTCAGACTCTATATCAGAAGAAGCCGAAGGAGCCACCGACGACTCCTGGCGAACCGGCGACGTAAGTCGCCGGGTTTCTCGGCTCGCACTACACCCGGCGACTTACGTCGCCGGTTCGCCATCCCCGCAACGCATTCCGAGTTTATCGCCATGTCCTCTCCCCAGGTCAACATCAGCAGTTTGCTCAAGGAAACCCGGCTCTTTCCGCCGAGCGAGGCGTTCGCCAAACAGGCGCACATCGACGCCGCGGAGCGCGATCGGCTCGCGGCGTGGGCCGAGAAGGACCCCGAAGGCTTCTGGGCCGAACAGGCCAAGAGCCTCGACTGGTTCGCGCCATTCACCAAGGTGCTCGACTGGTCGAACGCGCCGCACGCCAAGTGGTTCCTCGGCGGCAAGCTGAACGCAGCCTACAACTGCGTCGATCGGCACCTGAATTCGTGGCGGAAGAATAAGGCCGCCATCATTTGGGAAGGCGAGCCCGGCGACACCCGTACCCTCACCTACCAGCAACTTCACCGCGAAGTTTGCAAGTTCTCGAACGCCCTGAAGACGCTCGGCGTCGGCAAGGGCGATCGCGTCACGATTTACATGCCGATGGTGCCGGAGGCCGCGATTGCGATGCTGGCCTGCGCCCGCATCGGAGCCATGCACTCGGTGGTGTTCGGCGGGTTCTCCGCGGAGGCGGTCGCGGACCGCAACAACGACGCCAGGAGCAAGTGCA
The DNA here is from genome assembly GCA_043733485.1 of Gemmataceae bacterium. Classification (GTDB taxonomy): domain Bacteria; phylum Planctomycetota; class Planctomycetia; order Gemmatales; family Gemmataceae; genus Urbifossiella. Next base: position 10,912 of record JAYTGN010000252.1, on the reverse strand, counting down.
TCATTACCGCGGATGGCGGCTGGCGGCGCGGCAAGGTCATTCCCTTAAAGGCAAACGTCGACGCGGCCCTGGAGAAGTCCCCGACCGTCGAGACGTGCATCGTGTTCAACCGCTGCAACACGGCCGTCGAAATGAAGCCGGGCCGCGACGTCTGGTGGCACGATGCGATGTCGACCGCTTCCGCGGATTGCCCCGCCGAACCGCTGGACAGCGAACACCCGCTCTTCATCCTGTACACCTCCGGCAGCACTGGCAAACCCAAGGGCGTGCTCCACACCACCGCAGGCTACATGCTCGGCGTCTCACTCACGCACAAATGGGTCTTCGACATCAAGGAAGACGACGTTTACTGGTGTACCGCGGACGTGGGCTGGGTGACCGGGCACAGCTACATCGTGTACGGGCCGCTCGCCAACGGCAGCACCGTCGTGATGTACGAAGGCGCTCCGAACCAGCCGCGCGAAGACCGCTTCTGGGAGATCATCGCGAAGTACCGCGTGACCGTGTTCTACACCGCACCGACGGCGATTCGCGCCTTCATCAAGTGGGGCGATCAGCACCCAAAGGGTCACGATCTGTCGAGCCTGCGGTTGCTCGGCAGCGTCGGCGAGCCGATCAATCCGGAAGCGTGGATGTGGTACCAGGAGCACATCGGCGGAGGCCGCTGCCCCATCGTCGATACGTGGTGGCAGACCGAGACCGGCGCGATCATGATTTCGCCGCTGCCCGGTGCCGTTCCCACGAAGCCCGGCAGCGCCACCAAGCCGCTCCCTGGCATCGCCGCCGAGGTCGTCGATAAGGAAGGCAAGCCCGTTCCCGCGAACATGGGCGGCTTCCTCGTCGTGAAACGCCCTTGGCCCAGCATGATGCGCACCATTTACGGCGACGACGAACGCTTCAAGACCACCTATTGGAGCAACTACCCCGGCATCTACTTCACTGCCGACGGCGCTCGCCAAGACGACGACGGCTACATCTGGGTGATGGGCCGCGTCGACGACGTGCTCAACGTCAGCGGCCATCGCCTCAGCACGATGGAAGTGGAGAGCGCCCTCGTGAACCATCCGAAAGTCGCCGAAGCCGCCGTCGTGGGCCGGCCCGACGACCTCAAGGGCGAAGGCATCGTCTGCTTCGTCACGCTGAAGCAAGGCATTGCGCCGCTGGACGAGTTGAAGGTCGAGTTGAAGGCGCACGTGACGAAGGAGATCGGGGCACTGGCCCGACCGGACGAGATTCGCTTCACGGACTCGCTGCCGAAGACGCGCAGCGGCAAAATCATGCGGCGGCTGCTGCGCGACATCGCATCCGGCCGCACCGGCGCTCAGGACACCACAACCCTCGAAGACTTCAGCATCCTCGCGAAACTGCGTGAGCAGGACGAATGATTACTGAGGATGCCTGATAGAATGAGAACGAGTTGAGGCTCGCATGTGAGGGGTATCATGATGGCTACGCCAATCGAGCAACTGGAACTGATGAAGAACCTCGCTCCGAATTGGGACGGTTACAACGCCGATTCGCTCAACCACGAAGTGCTGGAAGTGGCGAAGGAATTCGTTCGCATTCTCGCCGCGGCTCGCCCGACCGATCCGTTTCGCGATGTGTTCGTCGCCCCAGGCCGTGCGGGCGGCGTGCTGATTGAGTGGGCCGATGATCTTGCGGAACACGAATTGGAAATCGAACCCGATGGTTCGTGGGGTTTCCTTCACATCGATCGACTTTCGGGCCGAATGACCGAACGCAACTTTCAACCGGTTCGACATGCCGTCCATCCCGGAATTCTGCAAGAACTCCGAGAATTGATGGCCGCCTGAATGCTGCCATTCGATTGATGGGGCTGGATGTCGTTCCCGATCCCACGGCGGACGACGCAGGTCATGCCGAGTTCCGCTCACCAACCGATGTGGGCTTCAGCCTTTCTATTCGCAAGCAGTTAGCGACAGCGTTCGTTCTCCTCCTCGAGCGACCCTCAGGAAATTGATCCCCGTCGACCGTACGCAGAAGCCCAGGGATTTTCCCTTGCGAATCACCCGGCCCTCGGGTTACTCTTAAACCATCACAAGTCGCAAACTCTTGGGCTCTCCCGATTTCACGGCGAACCTCTCACCCGGTGATGCTCATGCGTTTCGCACTGGCGGCAAGTTCTCGGATGGCGGTGGGTCTCGCGCTTTGCACCGCGTTGCTGCTCTCGGCCGAATCGAATCCGCTGCCGGCTCAGCCGGCCAAAGCTGGCGACCTGCCACCCCTGAACCAGGCCATCGTTGAGGAATCCATTGGCCGCGGCATCGAGTTCATCAAGGCCACGCAAAACGACGACGGCACCTGGGGCGAAGGCGGACACGCCGTCGGCTACACCGCCCTCACGGGAATCGCCCTCCTCGAGAGCGGCGTTCGCATCAACGATCGGACCATTTCGCGAGCCGCGGACTACATTCGATCCAAGGCCTCGACCCTCGCCGACACTTACCAACTCGCACTGACGATCATCTTCCTCGACCGCATGAAGGATCCGAAACGCGACGATCCCACGATCCAGATTTTGGCCGCTCGCCTGATGGCCGGTCAAACCGCAACCGGCGGCTGGGCCTATCAGGTTTCCGGTGAACCTCGCGGTCCCCGCGTCTCCGATCCCGAGGCGCTTCAGATGATCGCGGCCTTGAAGAAGATGACGCCGCCACCCGCGACCCAAAGTGTGAGCTACCGCGAGCGCCCGTCCCGCCTCGGCCTCTGCATCAAGCAATCCGAAGAGATCATCGTGAAGCCGAGCCGGGCGGCGGTCGATGCCGCGGACTACGAGAAAACGCGGACGACCCTCGTGAAGGCGCTCGTCCCGAGCCTGAAGAACTGCGTCGTCTTCCAGGACCCGGCGAAGTACGACTCGCTCGACCCCGATGAGAAGAAAGACCTCTTCAAGAAGGAAGCCGGCGACAATTCGAACACCCACTTCGCGATGATCGGCCTCTGGACGGCTCGCCGGCACGGCGTGCCCACCGAACGCACCTTCGCACTGGTCGCCAAGCGATTCCGCACCAGCCAGGATCCCAGCGGCGGCGGTTGGGGCTACGGATATCCGCAAACCACACCCGGACACGCCATGACCTGCGTCGGCCTGCTCGGTTTAGCCTGCGGCAACGCGCTCGGCGTCGATCCCCTTGCCGGTCGCCCCGAACAAGATCAGGCCATCCTCAAATCGCTCACCTTCTTGGCCAAGAACGTCGGCATGCCAACTGGCCTTTACAAGGATCGCCCCAAGGTCAAAGACATCGGCGGGCTCTACTACCTCTGGGCACTCGAACGCATCGCAGTGCTCTACGACATCACCACGCTCGACAAGAAGGACTGGTACCGCTGGGGTGCCGAGATTCTGATTTCGAACCAACTCCCGGATGGAAGCTGGACCGATGGCGGCTTTCCCGGCGGCGAAAAAGGTCCGACCGTCTGCACGCCCCTGGCCATCCTCTTCTTAAAGCGGGCCAACCTCACGCCCGACCTCTCGAAGCGGCTCATCATCGATTCCTCGGCTCTCACGGCCAAGGTGAACGAGCCGAAAGTGGAGGCTCCACCGCCTCCGCCTCCGCCTCCCCCGCCAAAGGTCGAGACGCCTCCGACCGTGGATTTGCCCAAGAAAGAGCTGCCACCAGTCGTGACGCCGACGATCGTGCCGCCGCCGCCGAGCGAGCCCGTGGTCGCGAAGAAGGAGACGCCCCTCTGGCCGTTCATCGTTGGCGGGCTCGCCATCCTCGCCGTGATTGGTGGAGGACTGTTCCTCGTGCTTCGCAAGAAGTCGGACGACGACGATGAAGAGAGCGACGACGACGATGATGACGACGAGAAGCCCAAGAAGAAGGTGAAGAAGGCAACCAAGAGCGCGAAGCCGGTGAAGAGCATCAAGGCGAAGCGCGCTGAGGATTAGCGCCTAGGCGAGCCGAGCCCCGTCAGGGGCCGGGTGACGTCGATTCGCCCGATTGAAGCACCAGTCGAATAGCAGTTGCCATTCGAGCAACTGCACCCGCCTCGCGATCATCTCCTCTTCGGTCCCCGTTCCTCGAACGCGTTCGCATTCATCGACGAACGCCTCGGGCGTTGCGTACTCGTATCCCAGCGCCGGTGCCTGTTCGCGAATTCGATCGAGCACCGGATGCGAGCCGACGAGCCGCCACCAGTATTTGCTGTTCGCAGCGTCCGGTTCGCGTCGGTGCAGGATCGCGTGCCAGAAGCTGCCTTCTTTCGTTTCCAAGTCCTGACTGATCGCGTGCGATTCGTCGAGGAAGTCGTGCAGAAGCCACAACCCGGCGCAGCACGCCGAAGAGACATCGAGCGCTTGCAGTGCCGCTTTCACTGCGAGGTTGGGCGAACCCGGCCCGAGTTCGGGCATCCGCTCGGGTACAAGCAGCGCCGCGAGCGCAGGGCTGTAGGAGGCGGGTGTAAAGGAGAAGGGAGTCATTAGGTTCCTTCAAGTCCATCGATGGACGATATGCTGTGAGCGGCCGAAATTGACAGGTTAACGAGCCGGAAGCGTTAGCGACGGAAAGTGAGATCGGCTCCTGGCAACAACCGTCGCTAACGCTTCCGGCTCGTGTGTCAAACTTGGCCGCTCACAGCACAGTACACACGGGAAGGTCAACATGCTCGGTCTGAGGCGGGGCACGATTTGGCGTACAAGCCGGTCGCAGAATCCCGAACGTGGAGTTCGTTAGGCGAGCGGCAGTTCTTCAGTTACCCATTCCGGGGTGCGTAGGGTGGGCCGGAGCGAGGCAAGGCTTCAGCCTTGCCGAGTGAGGCCCACGTGCATCGGCTGAGACTCTCCCCGTGGGCCTCCCGCGACTTGCCTTCGCAAGTCGCGGTCCGGCCCACCCTACGAGCCCTTCAAACGGGTCGATCACTATCTGCCGCTCGCCTAAGTGGAAGGACCACCGCCGCAAGAAATCCGCGCTGTTGCTGACGATGGACGAGCAAGGAGCCGAGATTGCAATCGAGGATCCCGTGCCGCTGATGGCCGAGGCCGAGTATCGTGCGGTACTCGCGGCCCGCGCCGCCCGTTTGATCGAATCCGACTTCAATCGCACCACCTGGCAGGCATTTTGGAAGACGGCGGTGGAAGGCTGCTCGCCGCCAGCAGTTGCGGCGGAACTGGGGCTCAGTTTGAATGCCGTCTACCTCGCCCGTTCCCGAGTGCTGGCTCGTTTGCGGCAGGAGCTCGCCGGACTTTGGGATTGAGCCGATCAACGTTTTTACCCGATTCCCGTCGTGAATCGAAGGCTGCCGGAGCCCATTGATGCTGCTTTCGCAATAATCGTGTCCTAGGGTAGTTTAGCGAACGAATCCATTCACACGGTAGCGAGCAGGATCTCAGAGATGCCGGTTCACGCTCGGAAGGCATCCGAGAAATATCCTGGTGCGGAACCTCTGCCCGGCTACCACCTCATTAAACTATTGGGGCGCGGCGGGTTCGGGGAAGTCTGGCAATGCGAGGCTCCCGGCGGCCTGCACAAAGCCGTCAAGTTCGTCCTCGCCGGCAGCGATCAGTATCGCCAGGAACTCGCCGCCTTCGAACAAGTCCGCGGCATCAGACATCCGTACCTCCTGACCCTCGAACGCGTCGAACTCATCGGCGACGAAATGGTCACGATCATGGAACTGGCCGATTGCCAGATCCAAGATCGAATCCGCGTGTGCCAGGGCGAGGGGAAGCCGGGCATTCCACGGCCCGAACTGCTCGGTTACCTCCACGAAGCCGCCGAGGCACTCGACTTCCTCAGCCAGCGCCACGGCCTCCAGCACCTCGATGTGAAGCCCGAGAACATCTTTCTGATTTCGGGGCACGTGAAAGTCGGAGACTACGGTCTGGTTCGCCGCAAGAAGCCCGACCGCGGCGCGGCCGAGGGAAGCCACGGATTCACCCCACGGTATTCCGCTCCGGAAGTGCTCACGGGTCAAGTCGATACCCGCACCGACCAATACAGCTTGGGTCTGGTCTACGTCGAACTGCTAACGGGACGCTTCCCGTATTCCGGGCAGACGGCCGAACGGCTGATGTATCAGCACGTCAATTCGGAACCCGATCTCTCGTCGCTTTCGCCCGAGGATGAAGTCGGGGTGCGTCGGGCGGTTTCGAAATCGCCAGCCGACCGCTTCCCGTCGTGCTTGGCGTTCATTCAGGCTCTGAGTGCGAACGGCGAGGTTTCCGAACCGCGCGGCGACCGCTCCAACATAGCGAGCGACTCCGACTCGAACGGGATGTCGACTCTGTGCACCAAGCCCCCGCCTGCGCAGCCGGTCGAACCGATCGCGGCTCCGGTTGCGGTCGGGTCGGGAACGTTCGAGCGTCCGCGACGGATCGAGCGGCCCAGGGAGATTGGCCCTGGGGAAAAGACGCCGATGCCGGGGAACCTGGCTCCGCTCGCTTCCGTGGTGAGTCTGGATTTCCTGCACGGCATGCCGGCTCATCAGATCGCCCCGTCGCCGCTGAGTCGTTCCCAATTCGTATTCGCGGTTGTGGAGGCCGCGGTAGCCAGCAACCTTCCGGTCTTCGCGAACGATTCCTATCCAGACGACGCTCTGGCTTGCCACTTCCTCTCGACCCTTCCGGCAGCGCTCGTTCCGTACAAGGTCGTGGTCGTTGCCGAGGCGTGGAGCATGTCCGTGGATCAGCGGAACCCGGCGAAGCTCGTCCTCCGTTGGGAAGCGCCCGAGGTGAAGCCGCCCCGCCCCGAAGCGCGTGGAACGCCGCCGCGCCCCCGAAACGGAATCGAAGTCATCGTCTACCGGCCGACGCACCCGAGCGTGAATTACACCCTGATCGGCGCGACGTTCGGCCCGCATTCCTACGAGATCGCCCAGAAGGCATTCGACGAACTGCCCACGATCCTGGATCAACTCCGCAGCCAGTTGCAGAACGTCGAGGAACGGCGAAAGGACGAGCGCCACGCCGCGACCAACGCGGTGGTGGTCTATCCGCAGTATTCGGATGGCGTGGTCGGCAAGCCGATCGGCGGCACCTGCCGCGACGTCTCGGTCGAGGGTATCCGCTTCCTCACGCCGGTCCCCGTTCGGACCGAGCGAATGTATTTGGAAATCAAGGACGTGTCGGCCGTGAGCGGGCTCGCGATTCTCGTGAGAACCCTTCGCACCCATCTCGATGCCGGCGGGCAGGGCTACACCACGGTGGGTTTGTTCCGCTTGCGGAGTTGAACGTCGGGCACTACGCATCCAATTCATTCGGCAGCGGGTTCCTCGCGAATATCCATTCCTCGATCGGCTTCCCTTCAATCAAATGTTCCTGCACGAAGCGCGGGATGCGCTCCGCCGTGAGGCCGGAGTACCACGTGCCTTCGGGGTAAACCACCGCGATGGGACCACTCGTACAGACCCGGAGGCACTGCACCTTGGTGCGGTAGCAGGCCGCCGGCCCCTCGGCGAGCGAGAGGTTGCGATCCTTCAATTCGCGTTTGAGTGCTTCCCAGGCGCGATGCCCGACCTCGGACGTACAGCAGGCATCGCCAATGCAGAGGAACACGTGCCGGTGGAACGCGCCGATCTTCAACTTCGCGGCCATCTCGGAAAGCGGAACGAGCGGTTCGGACATGGCGTTTCTCACAGCAGGACGCGGATGCGACGGACCACCTCCGCGAACACCAGTACGCTGGCCGTCGCGCCGGCTATTGCCAGCCAGTCTAACAGGGCGAGCGGTTCGACGCCGAACACCGACCCGCCAAACTGCACGATTAGAACTTGACCGACCACGGTGAGCGACGCAATGGCCAGGAACGTCGGGTTCGCGAAGAGCCCGCTCAGCCCCGAATCGCGAGGCGACAGCGAGCGGCAATTGATCTGATTCCAAATTTGAAAGAAGACGTACACGCTGAAGAACACGCTGACCTGCCGCACCGTGAGCGGCTGGAATTCACCCGAAACCGCTCCGCTGCCCGCGAACCATCCGCCGTGCTCCATGCCGAGGTGGAGTGCGATCATCGCAACGACGAAGAACGCGGATGTAATGAGAATCGTGCCGATCATGGCTCGCGAGAGGATGCTCTCGTCGCGGCGCTTCGGCGGCATCTTCATGAGCCCCGGTCGCGGTGGCTCCGAACACAGGGCGATGGCCGCGAACGTGTCCATGATCACGTTGATCCACAGAAGCTGAAGGACCGTGAACGGCGGGCGAAAGCCGAGGAATGGACCGAGGAACGCGATGGTCAGTGCCGAAACGTTGATCGTGAGTTGGAACTGGATGAAGCGCTGAATGTTCTCGTACAGCGACCGCCCCCAGTGAACGGCCCGCACGATGGTGCTGAACGAATCGTCGAGCAGGACGATCTTGCTGGCTTCCTTCGCGACCTCGGTGCCGGCGATCCCCATGGCCAGGCCGACGTCGGCTATCTTCAATGAAGGAGCGTCGTTGGTGCCGTCGCCGGTCATGGCCACGACGTGGCCTTGTTCTTGCAGCACTTTCACGAGGCGGTACTTGTCGAGCGGGCGGGCGCGAGCCAGGATTCGCAACCGCGGCAACTTCAATTTCAACTCGTCGTCCGTGAGCGCGTTGAACTCCTCCGAGTTCATCACGAGCGAATCGGGAGCATCGAGCAACCCGACATCGCGGCCGATCGCCCGGGCCGTTTCGACGTTATCGCCCGTGATCATCTTCACTTCGATCCCCGCTTCCCGGCACTCGGCCACGGCCTGCGGGACATCCTCGCGAAGCGGATCGCGGATCGCCACGAATCCGACGAACGTGAGCCCGGCTTCGAGGTCGTCCTTCCGGGCGTGGATCGCGTCTTCGTCTTGCGGGAAGTCTGCCGGCAACTCGGCCTGAGCGAAGGCCAGGGTTCGCATCGCATCGCCGGCGGCAGCGCGAATTTGAGCCTGGATCGCCTCACGCACCTCGGCGATTGGCCGCGTCGTGCCGTCGACTGCCCGATACGAAGTACACGCATCGAGAACGATCTCGAAGGCTCCCTTCACCAGGACCACGCACCGGCCCTCGACCAGCGTCACCGTCGTCATGCGCTTGCGGTCGGAGGAAAAGTGAATCTGGTAGAGAACCGGATGTTGGGAGCGAATCGCGAGGTAGTCGAATGGATCGGTCTGGCTCCAGGCTCCAGCGCGAAGCCAGTTCAAGAGCGCGCCTTCCGTGGAGTTGCCCAGGGTGAGCGTCTTGCCGTCCTTCACCGTCAGGCTCGCCGTGGAGTTGACTGCGGCGTTCAGAATCAAGGCGTCGAATCGTCCAGCGGTGTGGGTGCCCGTGCTGCTTTCGTACGACTCCCCGGCCACCCCCACGCGGCTGACCGTCATCTTGTTTTGCGTCAGGGTGCCGGTCTTGTCGGAACAAATGACGGTCGCGGAGCCGATGGTCTCGGTGGCGACGAGTTGTCGAACGAGGGCGTTGGCGCGCGTCATCTTGCGCATGGCAAGAGCGAGCGAGACCGTCACGCTCATGGGCAGGCCTTCCGGCACCGCGACCACGATTACGATCACCATGTAGACGAAGTAGCCGAGCAGCGCCTTGATGCTGGCGAGGTGGAACTTGCGGGCATCGTCGTCCGGGCCGGGCCAGCGCAGTTCGCCCACGCCGAGGCCGCGAACGAACAGCGCCAGGAAGATGGCGATGGCCGCGAAGTACCCGATCTTGCTGATGAGCCCGGCGAGCGCGGCGAGCTTCTCTTGAAGCGGCGTCGCGGCTTTCGAGATCGAGAGCTTCCGCTGAATCCGATCCTCCCGCGAATCGACGCCGGCCTTCGCGAACTCTTCGTCCGGCTCCCCGGACAGTTTGCGGGCGATGGTGCCGACCATCGTGTCGTCGCCGACGTTGGTGGCGAGCATTTGCCCCACGCCATCGAGCACTTGCGTGCCGCGATAGACGCAGCCGCTCAGGTCGGGGCCTTCGTTCCGATCTTCCTCCCGCGCCGCGGTCTTGCGAACGGGCTCGCTTTCACCCGTCATTAGCGATTGATCGATCATCAGTTCGTTGGCGCGAACGATGCGACCGTCGGCGGGGATCTCATCCCCCATTTCGAGGAACGCGAGATCGCCGACCACCACGTCTTCGAGCGGCACGACTCCGATAGCACCATCGCGCAGCACCTTGACCTGTATCGCGTCCTTGTTGGCGTTCAGCTTCTCGAATTCCTGGTCGCTGCGGTACTCGCTCAGGAACGCGACGCCCGTTGCGAGCGCCACGGCGACCATGACCGCGAGCCCCTCATAGGAGAGGTCGCCGAGGGCGGCGCTGACAACCACGAGAGTCGCGGCGAGGGCGAACAGCAGTGAGGGAATCCAGGCGCGGAGCCGCAGGAGGAAGCCGCAGGCGAGCGTTCCGAGGACCGAGGCGAGGCCGAGAACGCCGGCGAGTGGGCTGGCCTCGAAGAGGTCGATGACGATTTTGAGGAGCGACGCCGCGAGCAGAATTCCGATGATCGGTTCGTCGAACTTGTCGAGAAACTTCTTCCAGATGGATTCGCGGGGCAAGGGGGTGAGCCGATTCGCGCCGAAGCGTTCCCGGCTGGTCGCAACTTGTTCGGAGGTGAGGCCGGCCGTCGCGGCCTGCGGAAACGGAGTGGCGATGTCGTGGAGAGAACGCATCGATTCGCACTCGGGGCAGGCACTGCTTCGCTGGAATTCGCGCCGCGGGGAAGGTGAAACGGGAAGGCCTCGCAAGAAACCTTGCGAGGCCTTCCGCAGTTGGGGATCTAGGATTTGAACCTAGACTAACTGAGTCAGAGTCAGTCGTGCTACCGTTACACCAATCCCCAAACTTTCGACTGACAAAAGTATTTTACCAAAGCCGCGTCGCCCTGTCCACATCGAGGTGACAGCGGGGGTGCAGTCCCGTAGCTGCGAGCTGGAGGCGGGTGTATTCTGAGCTGCAAGCAGGAGGGACAGGTTTCCTGCGTTCCCTCTGAAGGAATCAGCTATG
>JAYTGN010000251.1:0-4505 GCA_043733485.1 Gemmataceae bacterium | reverse complement strand
GGCATGAAACGCAACCGGGTCAAAGCAGTGGGCCTCGGGGTGGCCTTGTGGGCCGGGTACTTGCACGGGGAAGATGCGCCGCGCCCGGCACCGCCGGCGGTGCTACCGGCAACGGTCCGGGCTAGCGATTGGACGCCGGCACCCGCGGCCTCGGACGCGGTCTGGCTCCCGGCGCGGCCGTCCTCCAACCTGCCCGCGACCCCGCCGACTCCGACGGTCGTTCCACCGACTTCGCCAGCTCCTGCTCTAGTAACGCCGGCGGCATTTCCCGTCGTGGTGCCCGAGATCAAGCCGCAGGAAGGGAAGCCGGAGTTCGTGAAGCCGATCTCGAACCCCGGGCTCGTGGAAGTGCCTGCTGGCCCGCGCGGAGCCGCGAGTTCGCTCATCGTCGGCCCGATTCTCGAGATTCCGCTGCCGACTTTTCCCGTGGAAGTCGCCGCGAAGCCCGCGACGTTCCCAATTCCGGCAACGCTGGGATCGCCGCCCGAACTCCCGGCGATTCCCACGGCCATTCCAGTCGCGATTCCGACGGCTCAACCGGAGGATCCACTGCCGAAGCCGCGGACGGTGCCGCCTGCGATTCCGCCCGCGAAGGATCTGCTGGAACCGAGCCGCCTGCCTGCGGAACGCGAATTGCAAACCGCGCCGCCCGAACTCATGGTGCCGCCCGGTTCGCCCGTACCTGGCAAGCACGGCACCTTCGGCTCGCACTCCGTTCGCATCTCGAAAGACTATCCGTCCGTTCGCGAGATGATGGACCACGACTCCGGCTGGTGGGGTGGCCGCGAGAGCAAAGCCGAGACTAGTGAAGCGGCTTCCTCCGCGATGGATCGCCTCGAATTCCGCGCCGAATACCTGCTCTGGTTCGCGAACAATCAGCACGTTCCCATACTCGCCACCACTTCGGATACCGGCGGCTTCGGGTTCCTCGGCGACCCCGGCACCCGCACCCTCCTCGGGCCGGGCAGCTTCGGCAACTCGCTCCGCAACGGCATGCGACTCCGGGGCGGATACTGGTTCGACGACTGCGGCAAGTGCGGCGTCGATGCCAGCTTCTTCTTCCTCGGCAAACAAACCTCGTCGCAATCCTTCGACTCGGGAACCAACCCGACGATTACGCGACCCATCTTTGCCCCGAATTTCCCCGGCGAGTTCGGCGAGATCGTCGCTCTCCCCGGCGCCTCGACCGGCACCCTCACCATCGAATCCACCAGCACCCTCTGGGGCTTCGACGTCAACCTGCGGCACGCCCTCCGCAAGGACTGCGACTTCCATTCGGAGGTCTTCGCCGGGTACCGATTCCTGGCCTTGAACGAGTCGCTCACTATCAACGAGTTCATCACGGCACTGCCTGGGAATACGAACGATCCCGCCGGCACGAGGGTCGCGGTTTCCGATCGGTTTGAAACTCGCAACCGCTTCAATGGCGGGCAGGTGGGGTACGCCGCCGAGAAGACGTGGAATCGCTGGTCCGTCGATGGCCGCGCTTCGCTCGCGCTGGGCAATACGACGCAGACCGTCGAGATCACCGGGTATCAATCACGGCTGCGACCCGGAATGACTTCTCCGGATGTCTTCTCCGGTGGCCTCCTCGCCACGGGCCCCAATCTCGGCACCTTTTCTCAGAATCGGTTCAGCGTCGCCCCGGAGTTCTCGCTCAACGTCGGCTTCTGGGTCACGCCCGTGCTCAAGGCCTACGTCGGATACAACTTCTTATACTGGTCGAACGTGATTCGCCCTGGCGACCAGATCGACCGCGTGGTCGATGTCACGTTCGTGCCGAACCCTCCGCCCGGCGTGCCGTTCTCGGGGCAGAACCGCCCGCAGCCCACCTTCCAGCAGGCCGACCTCTTCGTGAACGGCATCCAGTTCGGCCTCATGGGCCGTTGGTGATCCGAAGCCGGAATGATGATCCCGCGGCGCGAATGCCGCGGGTTGCGTTCGAACACTTCGCTCAACCGCGTTTTGCGGTACACTCACTTCCACGATCGAAACAACCGGAGGCATCGTCATGCGGTACGCACTCGCGTTCGCGCTCTTTCTCGTTCCCGCATCGGTGCTCGAGGCACAACCGGTGGAGAAGTATGCCGCGGCGGTCGCGGAACTCGACAAGCTCCTCGCGGAGCAAGTCGCGGACAAGCGCCTTCCGGCACTCTCCATCGCACTCGTGGACGATCAGCGGATCGTGTGGTCGAAAGGTTACGGCTTCCAGGATGTCGCGAAGAAAGTGCCCGCCACGGCCGAGACGGTGTACCGCGTCGGGTCGGTGTCCAAGCTCTTCACCGATGTCGCGGTGATGCAACTCGTCGAACAGGGGCAACTCGATCTGGATGCACCGGTGGCGAAGTACATCCCGGAGTTCAAACCGAAGATGTTGCCGGAGCACAAGCCGATCACGCTGCGGATGCTGATGGCCCACCGCTCCGGTTTGATCCGCGAGCCACCGGTCGGCAACTACTTCGATCCCAGCGAACCGACCTTGAAGAAGACCGTTGCCAGCCTCAACGGCATCGATGTGGTTTACTCTCCGGGCGAACGGATCAAGTACTCGAACGCTGCCATCGGCGTTGTCGGTTACACGCTTCAAAAGACGCAGCACGAGCAATTCGAGAAGTACGTTCAACGTGCCGTTCTCGACCAACTCGGGATGAAGTCGAGTTCATTCGAGCCGACGCCCGCGGTGAAGAAGAACCTGGCGGAAGCGGTGATGTGGACCTACCACGGTCGCGAGTTCCCGGCACCCACGTTCGAACTCGGCATGGCCCCGGCGGGGTGCATGTACTCCACGGTCACCGATCTCGCCAAGTTCACCTCGTGCCTGTTTGCCGGCGGCAAAGTTGGGGACAAACAGTTGCTCAAGCCCGCGACCATCGAGCAAATGTTCGCGCCGCAGTTCGCGAAGAAGGATGAGAAGTTCGGCTTCGGCCTCGGCTTCATGGTTGGCGAGTTGGACGGCCACAAGCAGGTGAGCCACGGCGGTGCGGTGTATGGCTTCGCCACCGAGTGGATGGCGTTGCCGAAGGAAAAACTCGGCGTCATCGTGGTCTGTTCGCGAGACGTGGCGAACCCGGTGGTCACGAGGATTGCAGAGGAATCGCTTCGCGCCATGCTCGCGGTGCAGTCCGAGAAGCCGCTGCCAAAAATCGAGCGAAGCGAACCGCTCCCGGCGGACGAAGCTCGCGCATTGGCGGGACGCTACCGCAGCGACGATCGCTGGCTCGACCTCACCGAATCCGGCGGCAAGCTCTTCGTCGTTGCGGATCGCGGCGGCGCTCGCTTCCGCATGAGCAAAACGGCCACTGGCCTCATCTCCGACGATATACACGGCTGGGGTGTTCCGCTCGCCGTGAAGGGCGAAACGCTGGCCCGAGGTAAGCTCACGTTCACGAAGGAGAAGCCCGGAGCGGCCCCACCCGCACCGCCCGAGAAATGGCTCGGCCTCATCGGCGAATACGGTTGGGATCACAACACGCTGTTCGTCTACGAGTACGCTGGCAAGTTGCACGCGCTCATCGAGTGGACCGAAATCGACGTGCTGGCGGAGGAATCGGAGAACGTATTCGCGTTCCCTGCCGATCGCGGCATGTACCACGGCGAGAAGTTGATCTTCACCCGCGACAAGTCCGGTCGGGCCACGCAGGTGGAAGCCGCAAAGGTCGTGTTCAAGCGTCGCGCGATCGACGGCGAGAACGGCGAAACCTTCAAGATCAAGCCGCAGCGGCCGCTGGACCAACTCCGCAAGGAAGCACCGGCCGCGAAGCCGCCCATCGAGAAGGGCGAGTTCCTGAAGCCCGATCTGGTCGACCTCGAACGCATTGAGGGGATGAAGTTCGACATTCGCTACGCCACCGAGAACAACTTCCTGAGCACGAAGTTCTACACCTCGGCCAAGGCCTACATGCAGCGGCCGGCGGCGGAGGCACTCGGCCGCGTTCACAAGAAACTCGCCGAGCAAGGTTACGGTTTGCTCGTGTTCGATGCGTATCGGCCCTGGTTCGTCACGAAGATGTTCTGGGACGCGACACCCGAGAAGTTCCACGGCTTCGTGGCGGACCCTGCAAAGGGTTCGCGGCACAATCGCGGCTGCGCCGTGGACCTCACGCTCTACGACCTCAAGACCGGCAAGCCCGTCGACATGGTGAGCGGGTACGACGAGTTCTCGGACCGCGCCTTCCCCGATTACCTGGGCGGCACGTCGCGGCAGCGCTGGCACCGCGACCTCCTGCGCCAAGCGATGGGCACCGAGGGCTTCACCGTTTACGAAGAAGAGTGGTGGCACTTCGACTCCAAGGACTGGCGCAAATACCCGATCATCAACAAGACCTTTGAAGAACTCGAAGCGAAATAGGAGTTCGGCTCATGAAGCGCGATTCTCTCTGGTTTCGCCTCCCGAAACCTCGGCTCGTTCTTCTTCACCGCCCAGTTGGGGTCGAGAGGTGTCGAAACCCGGTTTCGCTTTGGAAACCGGGTTTCTTGGAACGTCAGAAGAAACCCGGTTTCCAAAG
>JAYTGN010000250.1:0-11794 GCA_043733485.1 Gemmataceae bacterium | reverse complement strand
CGATTCCATGGGTTCACCGTCGTCGTAGGGGAGGTCGGTTCCACGCGGCATGCCGTTGAGCGCAGCCTCCTCGTTCTCCATCAGGTCTTCACCCGTGGGAAGTCCGAGTCTCGCCCCGCGGATGACGACCGGTGAGTAGCGATTCCGGGTTGGTGTTCCTTTCAAAACAATTCTCCAATCGGTTTCACGCTGAAGTCGGCGAGCGGGATCGGGCGGCCCTGCGGGCCGGGCAGTTCCTTGTGCGGGTCGAGGCCGAGCCCCTTGTACAAGGTCGCGGCGACCTCGCTCGGCGTCACGGGGCGGCTCTTCGGCGAATAACCCAACTCATCGGATTCGCCGATGATCTGGCCGCCCTTGATCGGACCGCCGCCCATCAGGATCGACCAGACGCCGGGATGGTGGTCGCGGCCGCCCGCCGGGTTCACCTTCGGAGTGCGGCCGAACTCGCCCATCGCCGTCACCATCGTGTTCGACAGCAAGCCGCGTTCGCTCAAGTCTTCGAGCAAGGCCGTGTACGCCTGGTCGAAGTTCGGAGCCACTTCCCTCGACATCTGCACGATGTCCGTGAACGGCTTCGACCCGTGAATGTCCCACGTCACTTCGTCGAAGACCGTCTCGAACATGTTGACCGTAACGAAGCGGACGCCGGCTTCGATGAGGCGGCGGGCCATGAGGCAGCACTGGCCGAAGCGGGTGCGGCCGTAGCGGTCCTTCACCTTGTCGGGTTCCTTCTCCAGTGCGAACGCTTCGCGCGCCTTCGCGGAAGTCATGATCTTGAAGGCGAGGTTGAAGTTGTCGTCGAGTTGCTTGGACGCTGCGTTCTTCTCGAAGGCTCCGGTCGCTTCATCGACGGCATCGCGCAGCTTCTGCCGGCGTTCGGCGCGAAGCCCCGTGATGTAATCGGGCGGCAGCAGGTCGGGCACCTTGAAGTTCGGCGTGTTCGGGTCGGCGTTCAGAATGAACGGGTCGTGGGTTTTACCGAGGTACCCGGCGGAGTGGCCGTGAGGCAGGTTCCCTCCGGTGCGGCCCATCGGCCGCGGCAGGAGCACGTGGGGCGGCAGTTCGCCTCGGGCACCCTTGAGGTAGCCCAACGCGCAACCGATATGTGGGCTCTCGACGCCGCCCGCGAAGAGCCGCCCCGTTTGCATCATCTGGTGGCCAGTATCGTGGACTGCCGCGGCGGTGTGGTAGACGGAACGGATGATGGAGAATTTGTCCGCGTGCTTGGCGGTCCGCGGGAAGATCTCGCTGATCTCCATGCCGGTTACGTTGGTCTTGATCGACGAGAATGGTCCGCGCACTTCGGCGGGTGCCTTGGGCTTCGGGTCGAAGGTGTCGATCTGGCTCGGCCCGCCGAGGAGGAACAGCATGATGCAGTTCACATCGCTGTCTGTCGCGGCGAGGGCGGCTTTCGCCTGATTGAAGGCGGGGAGCGTCAGGCCGAACGGCGCGATGGCCCCGGCATGGAGGAAGTCGCGGCGCGAGAGTGCGGGCCGGTCGGCATCGAGGCGAATCATGAGCGGAACCCCCGGAAAAGCAGAGGCGTGACTCTGCAATTCTACCAGAGGTTGCTCGGAGATTCACCTCACTTCCGCGCTTCGAGGCAAGCCGCGGCACAGGCGCGGCACGCCTTCGCGCACGACTTGCCGTGAGCGGTTCCCGATTTCTCGCAGGTCGCGGCACAGTCCTGACACAACTGTTCGCAGAGACGGCAGGCGTCGCCCGCGCGGTCCGCCGAATCCCGGCGGTCCGCCCCCTTTCGGTTGCATCGCCTTCCAATCCTCGGCTCCGACGCGGAGTTCGACCTTCCAGATCTTCGATGTCTCCAGGAACGACTTCTCCTGGCCGAAAGCGGAGTTGCTGAAGGCCAGGGCGCAGGCGATCAGGAAGAAGCGTGTCACAGGAATGCTCCGAACCGCGAAGAGACAGGATGCGGATGAGCGGTTTGAATCGGGCGTCGAGCCCTTTCCAAGGATTTGGCGAGTTTCGAGTCGAAGTTCAGAAGCGTGATTTGGTAGGATTCACTGAGACTGAACACCTTCCGAGAGGACAACCATGTTCAACGCGAATGCCATGCTGGCGCTGCTCGACGCCCGACCGTTCGGGCCGTTTCGCTTTCACATCAGCGACGGGGGAACGGTCGAAGTCGCCAGCCAGGAGCTAGTCATTCCCGGCAAGAGCTTCGCAGTCGTCGGCATCTTGGAACCAGAAAAATCGCCTCGCCTGGCAACGCGCTGGACGACAGTGTGGTTCATGCACGTAACCCGGATCGAGATGTTGACACCTGGAAGCCCACCGTTCACCTCTCCGCCGCCTGGAGGCAATGAAGTCCAATCGCCAGCCGCTTAATCGAGGGCCAGCCATAGAATGCCTCGACCGAACGCGTCCGTTCCTCATTCGAGCCCTGCATGCGCTGGCCCATCGTTCGACTCATCGCCTTCCGCGAAGCCCGCGATCAGCTTCGCGATCGCCGCACCATGTTCCTCATCCTCGGCTTGCCGCTGCTGATGTACCCGCTGTTCATCGGCGTCGGCACGGTCTTCGTCTCGATGCTGAAGGACAAGAAACTCGTGGTCGGCGTGGTGGGAGCGGAGTTCCTCCCTAAGCCAGGCGTGGACATCGCTCCTCTGGCCGGCGGCCCCGCCAGCGCCGCGTCGCAGATGAAGCAGTTCCCACCGCTCATCGCCAACGACAAGTTCCTGGAACGCTACCTGCCCGAGGATCCCGAGTCGGCTGCAGGTGGGACTCTCGTCTACAAGTCGATCCCAACTGAAGACGAATCGCTGCTCCCCTCCCGACAGGTAGACGCCCTGATCGTCATCGATTCGGACTTCACCGAGAAGTTGGAACGCGGCGAACGACCGGCCATTCGCATCCTCGGCCGCGATGGCGAAGAGAACTCCAAACTCGCCGTCCGCCGCGTGACGGGCGTGCTTCGCAAGTGGGCGGGCGACGTGAAGGCCGCCCGATTCGCACGGCGCGGGCTTCCCCCGGACTTCGACAACCCCATCGACATGCGCGACCCGCAGACCGGCAAATCGAACGAGAAGAAAATGGCGGACGAACTCCGCGACGTACTCGTGAAAATCATCCCGCTGCTGCTCGTGATGTGGGTGCTCACCGGAGCGATTTACCCGGCCATCGACATGACGGCCGGCGAGAAAGAACGCGGCACGATGGAGACGCTCCTCATCAGCCCGGCGGAGCGCACCGAGATCGTGGCCGGGAAGTTTTTCGCCGTCACGTTCCTCGGCTTCGGCACCGCCATTTGGAACATCATGCTCATGGTCGGAGCCGTCGCGATCACACAGCTGTTCTTGAAGTCGCCGCTGCTCGACCTCGTCGGTCTGGCGGAGTGCGTGCTGGTTTCGCTTCCCGTGGCGATGCTCTTCGCGGCCGGCTGCCTCACCCTCGGAGTCTTCGCCCGCAGTACGAAGGAAGGCAACTACTACATGGTGCCGATGTTCTTCGTCGTGCTGCCGCTCGCCTACTGGAGCATGGCCCCCGGCATGGAACTGGACGCCAAGATGTCGTGGGTGCCGATCACGAACGCGCTCTTGCTTCAACAGCGGCTCATGGCCGTTCGCACCGACCCTTTCCCGTGGCAGCACGTTCCGGCCGTGTTTGCGTCCATGACATTGTGCATCTCGCTGGGTCTTTGGGGTGCGGTAAGTCAGTTCCAACGCGAAGCCGTACTCTTCCGCGAAGCGCAGCAGGGCGGCCGCAAGTGGTCGCTCTTTGGGAAGAGGTGACGCAATGCGACTGAATCGCTTCGCCCTCCATCACTTTCTCACCCCTGCTTCCGCGTCACGATCTTGAGCTTCACCTTGTTGGCGACGAAGACCTTCTCGCCGGAACTGGGGAAGCGAATCTTGACGCGCTTCATCGCGCCGAAGCCGGTCACGTCCGTCACCGAGCCAATGCCGTATTCCTCGTGCTGAACGACGGCACCCTTCTCCAGTACGTCTTCGAGGCCCGCGGTGGTCGAGGCCGCGGGAAGCGCGGGGCGGGTCGCGGAAGTCGCGGCCCAGTCGTTGGCCGAGGGCGCGACCTTCGCCCGATACGTGTCGGCCGCACTCCGCGCGAAGTTCCGCGACATCGACTGATCCACGCGCTCCACGCTCTCCGGCAACTCGCGCAAGAAACTGCTCTCGACCGAGTAGCGAATCTGACCGCGAAACTCACGCATCCGCGCGTGGCACAGGTAGAGTTCCTTCATCGCCCGCGTCATGCCCACGAAGCAGAGTCGGCGTTCCTCCTCCAGTTCCTCCGGATTGTCGATGCTCCGTTGGTGGGGCAGCAGGCCTTCCTCCACCGCCAGCACGAAGACCACCGGGAACTCCAGGCCCTTCGACGAATGCAGCGTCATGACCGAGACGCGGTCGGCCTCTTCATCCCAACCATCGACATCGGCGGCGAGCGCGACCTGCTCGAGGAAGTCGCCGAGGGTGCGACTTGGGTCGGCATCGTGGAACTGCTTCGCCGCCGTGATGACTTCTTCCACGTTCGCGAGCCGATCGGCGTCCTCCTCATCGGCCATGCCTTCGAGCATTTTGCGGTAACCGGACTTCTCCAGCACGAGGCGAATGAGTTCGTGCGGCGGCAGTTCGAGTTGCGAACGCAGATCGGTGATGAGCCGGTAGAAGTCGCGAAGCCCGGTGCTCGCCTTCCCCTTGATCTCGGGGATCATCGCGATCTGACTCGCAGCCGCGAAGTGGCTGATTTCCATCCTCTCAGCGTAAACCGTGAGCTTGTCCAGCGAGGTCTTGCCGATGCCGCGAGTCGGCTCGTTCACCGCACGCAGGAAACTCACGGTGTCCTGCGGGTTGACGAGTAACCGAAGGTAGGCGAGCACGTCGCGGTTTTCTTTGCGTTCGTAGAAGGCGAGGCCCTTCACGATCTGGAACGGCACGCCGTGCTTCACGAACGCGGATTCGAGCGACCGCGTGAGGGCATTGATGCGCATGAAGATCGCGTGGTCGCGGTAGCGGAATCGACCCTGAGCCACGGCCTCCTTGATGCGAAGCACCACGCCCTCGGCTTCGTCGAGCCCGTTGTCGAACGTGATGATCCGGACCGGTTCGCCTTCGACGTTGTCCGTGAGCAGTCCCTTCTTCTTCCGCTGTTTGTTGTTGGCGATGAGCGTGCTCGCCGCATGAAGAATGCCCTTGGTACTGCGGTAATTCTTGGACAGCGTGATGACGCGCGTGCCCGGGTAGTCGCGTTCGAAGTCGAGGATGTTCTTGATGTCCGAACCGCGCCATTTATAGATGCTCTGATCGGGGTCGCCGACCACGCAGAGGTTGGGATGGTCCATCGAGAGTCGCTTGGCGATCTCGTACTGCGCGAGGTTCGTGTCCTGATACTCGTCGATCAGCACGTAGCGGAACTTGGCGTCGAGGTCGCGGCGGAACTCTTCGTTCGTCTTCAGCGCCATTGCGGGCAGGTAGAGCAAGTCGTCGAAGTCCATGCCGTTCGCGGCGCGGAGTCGCTTCTCGTATCCCAGATAAACCTTGGCCACGGTTTGAGAGAAGAAGTCGTTCGCGCTGCGCTCGAATTGGCCCGGCGTCAGCAGTTGGTTTTTCGCCTTGCTGATGGCGCCGCCGAGGCGTTCCGGCGTGATCTTCCCTTCTTCCATGTCGAGCGCGGCGAGCGCGTCTTTCACCAGCTTGTTCCGGTCGTCGGTGTCGTAGATCGTGAAGTTCTTGTCGATGTTGAGCCGGTCGGCATACTGGCGCAAGAGCCGGGCACCGAGGCTGTGGAAGGTGCAGACCACGACTTTGTTGCCGGGCACCAGTGCCTCGACTCGGGCCCGCATTTCACCCGCGGCTTTGTTCGTGAACGTGATCGCCAAAATGTTCCAAGGCTTCACGCCCTGTTGAAGCAAGTACGCCACCCGGCGGGTGATGACGCGCGTCTTGCCCGAGCCGGCACCGGCCAGAATCAACAGCGGCCCCTCGGCGTGCGTCACCGCGGCCTGCTGATCGTCGGTGAGGTCCGCGAGTAATTCGCGTTCGGTGGGCAGGCCGGTTGCCATGGCTGCGATTCCGTTCGTGTTCAATCCTGAGAAGACTTCGTCCCGCGCCGCCGGTAAACTGGCAGGGGGCGAGGGAATTGTACGGCATCGCGAGAACGTTCCATGGACATCGTCGGCATCGGCACCCAGATCGTGGACTGCACGAAAGTGCGGAAGCTCATCGACCAACACGGCGAGACGTTCCTCGCTCGAGTTTACACCGAGCGCGAAATTCGATACTGCAACGACCGCACGCACACGACCGAACACTTCACGGCAATCTGGGCCGCGAAAGAAGCCGTACTCCGCAGCATCGGAACCAAGTGGCACCGCGGCATCGACTGGACGGAAATCGAGGTTGAGAGCGAGAAGGGACAGTCGTCGACCGTGACAGTCGGCGGGGCAATCGAAGAACTGACGGAGTCGAAGGGCGTGGGTCGGTTCCTGTTGAGCATGGCCCATAGCCGCACGTTCGCGACGGCCACCTGCCTCGCGATAAGGTAGGAGCTTGAAACCCGGTTTCTGGCCTCGAAACCGGGTTTCTCTCCAAACAGAAACCCGGTTTCCAAAGCAGAAACCGGGTTTCTTAAACCTCACGCTCCGCCTTCGCCAATCTCTTTCAGCAGGCTCCGCGCCTGCTTGTAAGCAGCGCGCACGCTCATCACACGCGCTTCGATCTGATCCGCAGTCGTCAACCGGGTTTCGTTCGTGCGCGGCAAGCCGGCCAGTTCCAGCGTCAGCGGCAACAACTTCATGAACTCCGTCATGCGGGCCTGACGCACTTCCGGCGTGATGGCGGCGGCTTCGCTCATGGGAATCTCCAGGAAGGAAAGGGATGCAGGTAGCGTACACCGCGGGTAGCATCGGCTCAAGCAAACTACACGTGCAACTCGACGACATCCTTTTCGTGCAGCACGTGTTCGCGGCCCACGGTCTGGCCATCGTGGAGGCCGCTGCCCCAGACGCGGGCGGACTTCACGCTGTCTTCAAAATCCTTGTGAACCCGACCCGCCAGTTCGGCCACCGTGCTGCCGATGGGGCACGTGAACGGGCTCGTCATGTCCGGCGGCTTCCCCGGCTGCTTCGTGTAGATCCGCATGACGCCGAGGAGGTCGTAAACCGCCCGGCGAAGTTCTTCCAAACCCGTTCCCTGCTCGGCGGAGATCACGAGTGACGGGAAGCGGTTGCCGAGCGATTCCTTCGCGATTTCGAGGCGGATATCCGCGGCCTCATCGTCCGATTTGTTGAAGACGAGCAGCGTCTTCAAGTGGTAAATCGTAGGATCGTCGTCCACGACATCGCCGCCCACGAGTTCGCGCCGAACCAACTTGAGCCGATCGAGAACGGCTTGCATCGCGGCGGGGCCGTCGTCGTCCGACAGATCCAGGAACAAGATCGCGGCATCGGCGGCCCGCGTGATCTCCGTGATGAAGTGCTCGAAGTGGTCCGCGGTAATCGGCGGCAGATCGACCAGTTGAACGCGAACGTCTTCGAACTCCATCATGCCGGGCACGGGCTCGCGGGTCGTGAACGGATACGGTGCCACCGCCGGCGACGCCTTCGTGAGCTTCGAGATGAGCCGCGATTTACCCGCGTTCGGCGGCCCGAGAAACACCACCTGCCCCGCACCCTGCTTCTGAATTTTGAACGTGCCCGGTTGGGCCTTCTTCGGCCCGAGTTTGACCTGCTCGATCTCATCGTTGAGTTCGCTGATCTTCGTCTTGAGTTCGGCCTGCACCTTCTCGCTGGCCTTGTGCTTGGGCAGGATCACCCACATTTCGCGAAGTGCGGCGAGCTTGTCCTCGGCCGTCTTGGCCTTCTTGTAGCGGGCCTCGGCATCGTGATAGTGCGGCGGAAGATTGACGGCCATGAAGGAACTCGTGCGTAAGTGATCGGTTCTCAGGCATCTTACCGACTCAAGCGAACGGTCGCACCCGCGCGCTGTCGAACGTCGGGGAGCAACGTCGTGCCGTCGAGGTGCAGGAACCCGGCCATCATACGATCGTGCTGAAGATAGGCGACAAGGAACTAAGCAGCAAGAAGGCGACCGTGAAGGTAAGTGAATAATGTCTTGTCCGCTTACCTAACACCGTGGAGATGATTCTCGATTCGTTCGCTTTGAGAATAATTCGCACATTTCGGCATACTCCTTCGGCAATTCCTCATGAAGAATTGACCTAACGTCAAGAAGGAATCCCAGTAGGAGTATGCAGCGACAAGAGTTAACTTCCGTAGGGTAATGTGTGTCTATCCCATGCAGAACTCCGTGCCGATTCAACGGTCCATAAAAGGGATCGCTGAGCTGACTGTTAGCTTGCTCTTCAGTTGTAACGGCGAGGCTCCACTGCTTTTCAAGTGGAGATAACATTCGGCCTTGAATAGAATCTGGATAGAAAAGCCGCCCGAGCCCTGGTACTTTGAACGATTGGAGGCGCGAGTCGAGAGCCGACTTCCGTTGACTTTCTTTCTTATAAAGTATGTCCCTGTTGGTTCCAAGAACATCTCGGCCGATCCCGTCAGCTTGTATCAAGAATACTGGAATACTCAGCGAGTATTTGCCGCTGCTGTGAGCATCGAATGCATCGCTCAAAATAGACGCCCGATCCGGATATCCTGTTTGGAGTGCCTTTCTGATTCGCTCCAACTGTAGGCGAGCGAAATCGGTCATAACGAGATCGACCTGATCGAACTCTTGCCTTTGAAAAAGATCGTCCAGGCCAATGATAAGGCGATCTGTAAAGTGGTAGCTGTGATACCACGCACGCCTGAGCAATCCGTCAATCACTCGCGGCTGGACAGGCTTTGCGACTGCTGATTCATGGAGAATGCTTTGGATAAATGAATGCAGCGGACTCTCAAAATGAACTCGCTGAAAGGCAGCAATTGCCCCACAGATCCGATTGATAGCTTCTTGTACTGGTTCAAATGTTCGTTCTTGATGAAATGCAATCAGCGGCTCAATTGCGATACGAAATGAAGCGAGCCGATCCTCCTGCTCCTTCCCAATAACTGAAAAAACGCTGTTCATGGCAGCGACCACCGCAGACAAGCCACTTAAAGTGGGCGTTGATGCCTCAGAAACACGGCTCATTGAATCCTTCGGGCTGATCACTTCAGACGCCATCTGTCAAACCTCCGGGGTGTATGGGAAGTGAGAGGCAGCGGGGGGCAACTGGTTCGCGCTCAATTTCAGTCACTATCGCAATGATACTTGATAGCAAAACACTCCGGCTAATTCAAACCAGACACGGAATCCTCTTATTTACTCAAGAGAACGGTCGCACCCGCGCGCTGGCGAACGTCGGGGAGCAATGTCGTGCCGATGCCGGACTTCGTCGGGGCGAGGATGTGACCGGCTTCAATCGTGGGAAGTTCCGTCACGAGTTCCGGGTAGTTCACCCGCAGGTACGCCCGCACCGACTCCTGATAGATCGCGTTGGGTGCGTTGATCGCGAGGTGAATGCCGGCGTAGAGCGTGAGCGGCCCCGTGCAATCGTGCATCGCGACCGGCCGCTTGTAAACCTCCGCCATCGCGCACACTTTCTTGCTCTCCGTGATGCCACCGGCCCAAGTAGGGTCGATCATCACGATGTCCGCGGCCTGCTTCTCCAGGAGCGGCTTGTACTCGTAGCGGGTGGCCAGATACTCGCTCGCCAGGATGGGGCAGGTCGTGCTCCGGCGCAGTTCGGCGAGCGCGTCGATGTCGTCGGCCCGCATCAAATCTTCGAGCCACGCGGGCTTAAACTCTTCCAAAGCTCGCGCGATTTTCTGCGCTGCCGGAAGCGACCAGAGCCCGTGTCCTTCGACCATGATTTCCATGCGGTCGCCGACGGCTTTGCGGATCTGGCGGAACGGTTCGAGCGCCCGGTTCATGTCCGCCGAACTGATGTCGTGGCCGCCGAGCGAACGGATGTTGGGGTCGAACATGCCTCGGAAGTTGCGCCAGTTGTCCATGCCGCCGGGATAGTGGGCCACGTAATCGAAGGGCCACAACTTCATGCCGGTGAGGCCTTCTTCGAGCAATTCCTGAGCGAGTTCGCCGGGCCGTTCCATGAACCCGGCGAGGTCTTCCCATGGGCCGGTCGTGTCTTCAGTACCGTAGCCGGTCCCGCCCTTGGCCGCACGGCCATAGCCGGGCCCGCCGCAGGTGTTGTAAGTGCGGATGCGGTCGCGAACCGCGCCGCCGAGCAGTTGCCAGATGGGCATGTCCACGGCTTGGCCGAAGATGTCCCACAGGCAGCAGTCGATGGCCGAGAGCCCGCGGAGTTCGGCCCCTTTTCCAACGATGTGAGCGATGACTTCGTACAGCCTGCGCCAGTGGAGTTCGATGGCGAGCGGATCGTGCCCGATCAGCATCGGTGCCGCGAAGCCGTGGATAAACCCGGCGATCGCGTCCGGCATGTAGCAGGTATCCGAGTAGCCGACGAGCCCCGCGTCGGTGTGAACCGCGACGAACAGGATCGACGGGTATTCGGGCAGGTGAATCGTTTCGAGGGCGGTGATCTTCATGGAGTATTCCTATCGAGTGTGGCCGATCCCGGTTTATTTTTTTGTTCCGACCCTGAAGCTCGCATTTCCCATGAAATAAGGCCTTTCCCGCGGTCGGCGACGGGCCATGCTGGTCATGCGCGTTTCGCGTTTTGCCGCAACCCTCGACCCCGCCTCGCAATCCGCTGCCTCCCAGCTTGACCAGAGAGGCCAAGCGTGCCGTCGGGCCGTTGCGGAGTTGATTTCGGGTGAAGTGGACAATTTCTGGCGCGGGAAGCGTACGATCCGCGAACGGGCTGTCAACTGGCATGAGTAAAAGGCGAATCCGTTTGACTCTGCAATGGGATGCGTTACTGTGCAGCAGTGTTCAGTCGAATCAATGGTTCAGCGGCGGCGGGGAAGACACCGATGGGTGCGACGCTGGTCCGGAGGGGAGGCCGCTTCCGGTGGAAGCGCGAAGCCTGGGACGTGGTCCGCGACCTCGCCCGGCAGTTCGGCTGGCTACCGGCCGGCACCCGCCCGCCGCGCGGGGTGCGGGTGACCGAGTGGGACGCGACCGACTACGCCACCTGTGCCCGGCAGCAGGTCACCGAAGCCGACGCCGCGGCCTTGGCGGCTGCGCTCCGACGAGCACTGGTGGCCATCCCGAAAGAAGAGACGGCCCCGTCGGCGGCGGGCGCGAGCCCGGAGTTAGCGTTCTTCAGCGGGTACGCCCGCGGCGGGCTGGCCGACTTCGCCGGGTACTGCAAGCGTGGCGCGTTCCGGGTGACCGACGACGTGTACGACGGGTGAGGCTTCAGACGCCGAACCGCTCTCATGGCCTCCCAACTTGACACAATAAGTCCCTGGGCCAGCGGTTCCTTCCATACACGAACGTCGGAGTAGCACTCCGAGGCGTCACCTTCGCAAGCACTCGTCAATGACACCGGGGAGTTACCGTTTAGCCGCGACGCGCAGTCTGCGGAGCGGAGCGCGTTGGCGATGTCGCGCTCCGCTCCGCAGACTACGCGTCGCGGCTAATGACAGACAGATTACCAAAGGCACCGGAATGGGGACGGATGCGGTTGATCGCCGCGGATGCGGCGTCCGATGGTAGCCAGGGGTGGAGCGAAGCGGAACCCCTGGCGAGGAGTTGATAAACCCATCGACGAAGCCGCGGAGCGGCGACAGAACGCGGCGGGCGCGAATTCGGTCGCCGCTCCGCGGCTCAAGAATCGAAGAGGACGACCATCTTCCAGGGGTTCCGCTCGCAAAGCCTCGCGTCACCCCTGGCTACCATCGGACGCCGCA
>JAYTGN010000249.1:0-4516 GCA_043733485.1 Gemmataceae bacterium | reverse complement strand
AATAGCCGGCTCTTGCCGCGTCCTGTTCCGGATAGCCGATTCCGGCGGATGAGGGCGGCGACGGTCTGCCGACTCACTCCACCGAGTAACCCGGCAAGTTGGCGGAGCGTGAACCATTCAACCGCGTCGGGAATGTGCGGCAGTTCCGGACGGCGGTTTCGGAGGTCGGCAAGGAACGTCTCCAGCCGGTCGGCGGTCATGTCGCCTGGGAATACCCACCTGCATCCTTCCACGACAGCCCGCACCCTGCTCGCCTTCAAGGCGACGTACACCGCCTCGCGACCGTTCGCTCGAAGGCCCGTAAGCCAGTCATCCAGGTGGGCAGACAGCGGGCGCTTGCGGTGTTCGGTTGTCCGGTCGATCACGCCGGCCTTTTCGTTCTCGATCTTCTTCAAGAGGTCTGCCAGCATCTGAGCAGCCGAGTCGTGGTTCGGTGAGAACCGAACCCGCTTCCGCTTGCCGTTCGCGTGCCGCACGTCAGCGGCCCACTTCTTCCCCGGCTTCAAGTAGTGCGTGCCGTCCTCGGAGAGTGGGTAACGCACCGCCTTCCGCCCTTCCTTCAATTCGACATGCGGCTTCCCTTCGACCGAGACGATTGTCGCGTCCGTGGGCACGGGATAGGGACGGGTCGGTTTGAACAGCGTCGCCATTGATGGGCCTCTCTCGGCAATTGAGGGACTACCTACACTAAGCCGGAACGTCAAATGGACCCCGCCGCGGTCATCAACTTCTGAACTTCGAGGAACGCGTCGCGCTCGGCCACTTCTCGCGTTGAGCCGCCGTCGAACTCCATGATCGCGGCCCGCTCTTCCCACATTTCGCGCCAGTCTTCCGGTAGATCGGCCGGGCTTCGGATCGAAAACACTCGACGGTCCGGGTTGAAGATCGAATCGAGATCGAGCAACATCACGCCCCCCCGCGCTGGAAACATGGACACAACGGCGATTCGCTACATTTCGCAGCGTTCTTGTGTCCAACGGTCACCTTGGATGCAACTGGAAGCATGGTTGCGTCCGGTTGTGCACACCTTCGGTCGCTGGACACTAAACCCCTTACGATTCCGCAGTTTTGGCGTTGTGTCCACGATTCCGGTACTCCGGGAAGATGTCATCCACTTCGGGGATGATTCCCGCCCCCGGCAAAGGCTCGCTGCCTGTGAGCTTCCATTTCGCCGGCTTCCGCCCTTTTGACTCTTCGAGTAATTCGAGGCCACCGGCGTCGAACAGTTCCGTCAACCAGCCGTAGGCCGACTTCCCGGCCGACGCCATCTTCTTCGCTTCTGGAGTTGTGAACTCCTCCCGTGCCCATCCCTTCAACTTCTCGAAGAAACGGAGCGCTGAGTCCGACACCCCACCGCCGAGGGAGAGCGCGAAGGGCCTGGAGATCAGGCGGCGGGCAATCTGGTAATCCGTGGAGGTTGCCAGCAACACGCCATCAGACGCCGTTTCCCGCTGCCGGAAATGAAGCAGCGCACTCGCCTGAATCAGCGCGAGCAACTGCGGGAAGGCGCGGCGGACCTCGACGCGGCTGCAATCGAACCGCGCCCCGATCCGGTCAGCGAACGGCACTCGGACTTCGACAGTCGGGAGCATGCGCTGAAGCGCGTGATGCACCGAACGCACCCGTTCGAGCTTGTCAGGGCACGGCGCCGAATGGCGGCCTGCAAGTTCAGTAATGATCCGCCGCGTCTGTTCCTCACGTTCATCAGTCCCGAGGAGGAGACAACGGTTAGCGTCTTCCTCGAAGATCGTGGTGAGTGTGGTTGTCTCGGTGAAGGCAATGGGGCCTTCCTGCTCAATCGTTGCGGTTTCGATCCTGCCCCCTTCAATTTTCACTGGCATCAACTTCGAGAGCCGGCCCGACGACAACATTTCTCGGAGTGCTCGCGTCGCCTCCGCCCGGTCGTCGTCTTCCAACCGCGACCGTTCCCCGGCAACGACCCACTTGTGCCGGAGCGAATCCGGCGGCATGTGAAACAGCGCCTGCGGAGTCATCTGCGTGGCGAAGATCAGGGCTTCGGGTGGGAAGAGTGAGGCGACCCGTTCGATGAGGTACGACTTCCCGGACGACGACGAACCGCGGACGATCCCCGCGAGGGGCTTGGCGAGTAGACGCGAAACCCCGATCAGGAAGACCGTCAGCGCCAGGTCCCGTTCCCCGGCCACGCCGAGCGAGGCCACGTCGTCGCAGACGCGGCAAATGAGTTCAGGGTCGAGGAGAATTCGCTCGGCGTCGGCGATCACGTCGGCGGGAGTATCCGCGAGCGGGTCCGCTGGGGCACAACCGGCGGCGACGGGATGCTTGGGCGCTTCTGGCACAGTCCCGATCTTCAATAGCTCGACTTCGATCGCGTCCGCCGGGACAGCCGGGAACCGATCCGTGACGTTCTTGATGAACTTTGCACGCTGGCTCGCGCACGCCGGATTGAGCGTGTCGAGGAAGCCAACCTCGCCGTTGACCTTCACGACGACTTTCCAGCGCTTCCCGGATTTCTCGGCGACCAGTTCCACGGCGGCAGGGGTTTCGGGGTCGTTCATCGCGTCCCCCGAATCGTGGTGGAGACGATGAGCCGCCGGGCAGTCGTTGCTGCGATGACGGCCTCGACATCCGCCCGGCTCGCGCCGGCCCGCTTCCAGTTGCGAACGTCGTTGATCCCGGCCGGGGGTTCGATGACTCGTATCTCGGGAGAAAACACTCGCAGAACGGAAGCGAGGTTTGCCGCGCCGGTGCGGCCGGCCTCATCGCCATCGGCGACGATCACCACTCCGTTCGGCCGGCGAACCCCGACGAGGGCGACGAGATGCTTGATTCCGCCGGTACAGTTCGGCCGGCCCACAACGTTCGCGAAGCCCAGGTCGAGCAGCGCCGCGGTATCCGTCGCACCCTCGGCGATAAGCAGCGGATCGCTCGGGCCCGCTTCCGTGGTCGGGATGAACAACGCTTCCTTCCCGCCCGTCACCGCGAACTTGAACCCGTCCGGACTTCGCAACCGGATACCGATCACGTTGCCGCTCGACGGATCCTGCATGGGGAAGGTCCATGCGCGATGAGTGACGGACCAGCCGACGCGAAGAGCAGTGAGCGACTGCCCCGACAAGCCGAGCGATTCGGCCAACGAATCGAGGCGCTCGGCGACGAGTGACGACCTGCAGCGCTCGGCGAGGGCCGTCAGATCGGGAAGGGGAAGTCGGGATTGAATCCGCGTGATGCGCCCTCGGTCAGGGCAGCCCGGCGTTGCGAGGGTCAGCCGGTGCAACCAGCCGGCATCTCCGCACCGCTTGGAGCTTTCGACGCGGGCACAGATGGCTCCGGAACCATCGGCGGCGACGAGGCACCAATCCGGTTTTCCGCAGACGGGACAACGGCGCGCGACCGACACGCGGCGCAAGTTCCCACGGTCGCCAGGATCGGATAGAATGCTCATGTTGGTTCCTTTCAAACGGGCCGGGTGCCGCCAAGCTCCCCGGCCTGTTTTCGTTTGTGGGTGTTCGGGGTTTCACTTCTCGGCGCGACGTTGGATCGCGGCCCAAATCGGCGGCCATATTTCGGAATCGTGCAGTTCGCCGCTCGGGGCTGGCGTTGCGAGCCAGGATGCGACTTCGGCCATTCGGAAGCGGACGGCACCCCCGACGCGGATCGGATGGGGACCGACTTTCCCGGTTGCCCGCAGTCGGTCGAGGGTCGAGACGCCGACCGAGAGTCGGCGCGCGAGTTCGTCGCGGTCGATCAAACGGGAATGGTCGCCGGGTTCGAATTGCGGCTCGGCGGCAGGGATTACGGTCTCAACCGGGCGGAGTGGGAGAACGTCAGGCGACATGGGTCACTCCTTCCCCGCTTACGGGCGGAGTGAGTGCTTCGGCAGAGACGAGGGGTAAGCGGAGCCGCTCGGAGAGATCGAGCAGCAGGCGAAGGCGTTCCGCCAGTGTGAGTGTTTCGCGAAGCTTGTCTCTGATCACGTCCGGTGAGGGGACGAATGCGAGCGGGTCATAGGGTCGGCGGACCATGATTCCTCCTGTCGATGATGGACAGGAATATCATGGCGGAGATGTAGCGCACGTTTCTCGTACGGAAAGCGCACTTCCGCGTACTACTTTCGTGCGCTCGATTTGAGGGCTTCGGCCACGGCTATTCGGTCGTGTGTGCGTAGCTTCCAGCCGTGTTTCTTGAGTTTCTTGTTCAATCGGTTGCGAGCCGCGTTCCATGTTCCATCGAACGGATGGTGCCAGTCAAGTAAGGTCGCCAAGTCGCACAGCGGCACCCTGCCGCTCTGCTTGCAAAGCTCCTCCACGATGAGACGCTCATTCCCAGCAAGGCGGAGATTCTTCGCTGCGTCCGCAAGCGCATTGAACTGCCCTTCGGCCAGCGGCTTCCCCTTGTCCATCTTCGCTGCGTCCGCAAGCGCATTGAACTGCCCTTCGGCCAGCGGCTTCCCCTTGTTCATCTTCGATGCGGGCTTTGGCGGCTTCCCCTTGTTCATCTTCGATGCGGGCTTTGGCGGCTTCCCCTTGTTCATCTT
>JAYTGN010000248.1:0-4519 GCA_043733485.1 Gemmataceae bacterium | reverse complement strand
CGATCATCCCAGTGTCACCCGGATCGCGTCGTCGTGGCCGACGCCGCGTTCCTCACGGCCGATCAATTCCCGTTGCAGCACTCGAAGGAGGGGTATCTCGAAACCATCCCCAAGCTCGTCATCGAAGTGAAGAGCAAGAACGACAGTTGGCCGGAAGTCGAGTCCAAAGTCGCCGAGTACCTCGCCGCCGGTGTCGAAGTCGTCTGGGTTCTCGACCAAAAAGTCACGGCAATTCGAGCCCACGCTGCAAATCAACCGACCCAAGTCTTAGCCGCCACCGACACCCTCACCGCCCCGTTCCTCCCCGGCTTCGCCGTGCCGGTCGCCGATTTCTTCGCCTGAGGTGCTCCGGCGGCTTGGACCGACGCCGCGAGATCGGCGATGTCCGCGAGCCGCTGCCGATGCATCCGGGACCCGATGCCCGAGGCTACTCCGTGATCGCTCCCCCCGTCCGTCTCGGATTGACCGCGTCCGAGGTCGAGGCCAGCCGCGCCCGGCACGGGGCGAACGTGCTCACGCCCCCACCGCGCCCGACCTGGTGGCGGGAGTACCTGAGCAAGTTCAACGACCCCGTCATCCGCATCCTCATGCTCGCCGCCGGGCTGGCCATCGCCGTCGGACTCGCCGACGGCCGCATCGCCGAGGGGGCCGGGATCCTCGTCGCCATCTTCCTCGCGACCTTCCTCGCCTACTGGAACGAGCACCGCGCCGCCCGCGAGTTCGACGTGCTCAACCGCTCCGAAGACGAGGTGCCCGCGAAGGTCGTCCGCGACGGGGCCTACCGCGAAGTGCCGAAGCGCGACGTGGTCGTCGGCGACCTCGCCTTCGTCGAAGTCGGGGAGGAAGTCCCGGCCGATGGCACGCTCGTCGAAGCGGTCGGACTGCTCGTCTCCGAGGCCAAACTGACGGGCGAATCGCGGCCCGCCGACAAGCGCGTCGGCGCCGAATCGGGGACGCTGCTCCGCGGTACGACCGTGGCCGACGGCTACGGTACCTTCGAAGTGACCGCCGTCGGCGATGCGACCGAGATTGGGAAGACGCTCCGAGAATCGACCGCATCGACGGGCGCAGTCAGTCCGCTGAACCGCCAACTCGCCCGCCTCAGCAAGATCATTGGCGTCGTCGGATTCGCCGTGGCGATTGCCGCCTTCGCGGCGCTGGTGGGCCGGGGGGCAGTCATTGGCAGCTTGGAGTTAGCACCGGGCCAGTGGCTCGTGGTCGCCGCACTGGTCGCCGGAGTCGCCGTGGCGCTCACCTCAGTCTGGCTCCCCGTGGCCCAAGATGCGCTCGCGTTGATGCGAGGAACCATCGATGTGGAAGAAGCCGATGACGACAATACGGGTGGATGGTGGGCCGCCGCCCGTCCATGGTTGCTATCCTCTATTGGCGGGGTGATCCTTTTCGCGGTGGTTGTAGGTATCGGGATCACGGCCGGAATCGTGCCCGGCGACCCCGGCGCGTGGTTGCCCCGGCCGGCCGTGCGCGAATTCCTGCGTGACTTCATGATCGCCGTCACCATTATCGTCGTCGCGGTGCCGGAGGGACTCGCGATGAGCGTCACGCTCAGCCTCGCTTATAGCATGCGGAAGATGACCGCCCAGCAGACCCTCGTGCGACGGATGGACGCCACCGAAGCCATCGGCGCCGCGACGGTCATCTGTTCCGACAAGACCGGCACATTGACGGCCAACGCGATGCGTGTCGCTTCAGCGATGTTTGGGGAAGGGGAATCGGCCGGCCTGCCCATCGACACCGCGCTGCGCTCGCTCGTGATCGAAGCGATCGCGGCGAATTCCACCGCGCACTTGGGGCACGAAGCGGGCGAGTTCCAGGTCATCGGGAACCCGACCGAAGGAGCCTTGCTGCTGTGGCTTCAAGCAGCGGGTGAGGACTACATCGTCGCTCGCAAGTCGTTCACCGTTCGGACACAGTGGACTTTCAGCACCGAGCGGAAGTTCATGGCGACCCACGGGACTTCGGCACGCGGCGTCGCGGTCCTGCACGTCAAAGGAGCACCCGAAGTGCTCCTCGCGGGATGCGACCGAATCCACGCGGCGGCGGGAGCCGTGCCGATCTCCGATCCGGATCGCGCTGCCATCACGGCGGCGCTCGCTGGATTTCAATCGCGTGGCATGCGGACACTCGGCTTCGCCTACCGACCTCAAGGAGCCGAAACGCCCGACCCCGGCCAGTTGACGTCGGGGCTGATCTGGCTCGGGCTCGTCGCGCTCGCCGACCCGGTTCGCGCCGAGGTGCCGGCAGCGGTCGCCGCCTGCCGCCGCGCGGGGATCCCCGTGAAAATTGTGACCGGGGACACGCCCGACACGGCCGCCGAGGTGGCCCGGCAGATCGGCGTTCTTTCGACCGGCGCACCCGAGGGTGCCGTGCTCTCCGGGGCCGAGTTCGCCGCGCTGCCCCATGCGGAAGCGGGGGAGGCCGCCGACCGGCTTGTGGTGCTGGCCCGGGCGCGCCCAGCCGACAAACTGCGGCTCGTGAGCTTGCTGAAAGAGCGCGGACACATCGTGGCGGTGACCGGTGACGGCGTCAACGATGGCCCCGCACTGAACTACGCCGACGTCGGGCTGGCGATGGGCAAGAGCGGCACATCCGTCGCCAAGGAAGCCAGTGACATCATCCTGCTGGACGACTCGTTCAACAGCATCGTCACGGCGGTGAAATGGGGCCGGACGCTGTACGAGAACATCCAGCGCTTCATCCTTTTCCAACTCACCATCAACGTCTGCGCTCTGGGGCTGGCGGTACTCGGCCCGTTCCTCGGTTATGAACTCCCGTTGACGGTGCTGCAAATGCTCTGGGTGAACCTCATCATGGATACGTTTGCCGCGCTGGCGTTGGCCACCGAGCCACCGCACCCCGGCGTGCTCGACCGCCCGCCGCGGAACCCGGCCGGGTTCATCGTCACGCGGCCGATGGCGCGGTTCGTCTTCGGCGTCGGCGGACTGTTTTTGGCCCTGCTGATCGGGATGATTCTTTGGTTGCGCGGCATCGGTGAACTGCCTGCGGGGGATGACGCCAGCCGGGGCGGGACACTCGTGTTCAACGCTTTCGTCTTGATGCAGTTCTGGAACTTGTTCAACGCGAAGGGCTGGGGTCGGGGCGGGTCGGTGCTCCCGACCCTCGGCAACAACCCCAGTTTCCTGATCGTGGCCGGCGCCATCTTGATCGGTCAGGTGCTGCTCGTTCAGTTCGGGGCATCGGTGTTCCGAACCGTCCCCCTCGACTTCGCCGACTGGGCCATCCTGCTGGCGGCGACCTCGGCTGTTTTCTGGACCGGCGAAGCCTGGCGGATGTTCGGTTCCCGACCGACAACTTCGGCTGGCGATGTGGTGGTGGCCACAACAACGGAGCGATTGCGGCGCCCCTGAAGTTTGCACAGCGGATCATTTCCAAACCCTTGCGGCCTGGCTAAAATCGGACGCTCCGTTGGAGCGAAGAATTCACCGCTCACCGCCAAGAGTGTGTATCCTGAAAGCGAAGGCCCTAACCTCCCCGGTCCAAGCCGATTCTCCCCACGGAACCCGCCGCCATGACCCTTCTCCCAATGACCCGCCGCGGCGCCCTCCGCACCGCGGCGGCCGCGCTCGCTTTGCCGTCCGTCTACCGCGTTTCCAAGGCCGCCCCGAGCGAGACACTGCTGCACGTCAGCGTCGGCGCGGGCGGCATGGCCGGTTCGGATCTCGGGTCGTTGACCGCGAGCAAGAATCTCAAACTCGTCGCCGTCGCGGATGTCGATTCCAAAGCGTTCGAATCCAAAGTCTTCGCCGATCTGAAGAAGAAGTTCCCCGACCTGAAGACCTACACCGACTGGCGCGAGATGTTCGACAAGGAGACGTTCGATTCCGCGAACATCTCGTGCCCCGACCACATGCACGCCGCGCCCACGATGCGCGCCATTCAAAGCGGCAAGCACGTCTACACGCAGAAGCCGCTCACGCAGACGATCTACGAAGCCCGTCAGCTCACGCTGGCCGCGAAGAAGGCGAAGATCGTCTCGCAGATGGGGATTCAAATCCACTCGTCCGCCGAGCACAAGACGCTCGTGCAGTGGATTCACGGCGGAGTCATCGGCGAAGTGAGCGCCGTCCACAGTTGGAGCAACAAAGACTGGGGCGACAAAGCGAAGAAACCCGACCGCACCGACCCGGTCCCGGCGAACCTCGACTGGGACAAGTGGCTCGGCGTCTCGGCGGAAATCCCCTTCCTCGCGGGAGGGTACTACCATCCCGGCAACTGGCGCAAGCGGCTCGCCTTCGGCACCGGCACCTTCGGCGACATGGGCTGCCACATCCTCGACCCCGTCTTCGGGGCCATCGGCGTCGGCAACCCGAACTCGATCGTCAGCACCGGCGACGCCCCGAACGAAACGAACTGGGGCCTGAACTGCCAAGTCGAGTTCGTCTTCCCCGGCACGAAGTACACGACCAAGACCGTCACGCTCACCTGGTACAACGGCCAGAGCAAGCCGACCGCCGACGTGTTGAAATTGATCGAGCCGCAC
>JAYTGN010000247.1:0-11844 GCA_043733485.1 Gemmataceae bacterium | reverse complement strand
TCCGCGTCGCGGCTAAACTCCAAACTCGACACCACACGGAGTCCTCCCATGACCACTGCACAATTGCGGCAACTCAGATCAACGTCTCGCGATCGCATTCTGATCGCCCAAACCGTTGAACTTGCCCAGGAAGATCAAGAACTGATCGAGCAGGCCCGCGGTCGCGCCGGTGCGGCCCTCGATGGTCACCGCGTCCGGCGTCACGCTGATGCGCCCCGCGAACCCGGCCAACTTTACCTCGGCGGCATCCGAATCGCTCCCCACCGTCACCTTCACGCCCTCCGGCGGATTCTCCTCGATGCGGTCCACGAATTCCGCCACATCCACCGGCTGCGCGAACTCGAAGACCAGCTTGTCGAACGCCGTGCCGAAGACGGCCAGGAAGCCCTCGGATCGCACGAAACTGGGGTCGGCGAGCCGGCTCACTTCGCGCCGCCAGACCACGTCCGTCGGCTCGTCCGGGTTCACGCTCACCGTCACCGTGTATTCAAAATCCGGGGTGCGAATGAACCCGAGGCCATCGCGCTCCGCGGACACCTCCATGTCCTTCCGCTTGTATTGGAACTGTTCGCGGATCATGTCGAACGTCGCGTCGAGGTCGGACTTGATGTCGGGCTGCGCGATGCGGTTGACGAACTTGCGCGCCCAATCGTTGGCGCGTTCGGGCAGCGAGTGCGACTTGCGAAACCCGGCGAGTTCCTTCACCTTGCCGGGCGATTCGGAACGGAAGACGACGCGGCGCATGCGGGCCGGGTCGAGCACGCCCGTCGCGGGGCCGAGTACGTCGGCCAGTTCCGCGACGATCGCGCCGGCGTTCGCGCCGCCGAAGAGCAACGGCATCTGATCTTGAGGCGATTCGTAGGCACGCAGCACCGTTCGCGGCACGGCGTCAGTGAGAAATGCGTGCAGGCCAGCGGCGGTTAGCGTGCCATCTTTCGATACTCCCATTCGCGTCTTCCCGGTAAAGGCTTCGATGAGGTGATGCCGCCAGATGCCGTGCCGCAGCGTGGCCGATTCGAAGGAGCGTTCGCCGAGTGAAGTTGCAAGCAGACCAGTACACGACTTCGACTCGCCGAACAGTTTCTGGAGTTCGCCTTCGTTGAGGCCGGAGGGTGCGAGTTCGCCGGCAATCGCGAGCGGATCGAGGTCGAGCAGCACGGTCACTTCCGGACAGCGAGTCTTGTCGATGGCGTCCATCAAATCGAGAAACGGAAGCGAAGTGCCGGTCAGGTCCGGGTGAATGGTATCGGCACAGGCGAGGTAGCCGCGACCGCGATGGGAGAAGGCCCGCGAGACGACGAGTACGAGCAGCGAATCGGGTTTGCCGAGCAATTTGGACAGGCGAGCGAGGTGCGATTCGAGGACGGCCTTGGTGGTGCGGTGCCCGGCGAGCAGCAGGCACTTTTCCGAGTTGTAGCCGGCGGCGGGCAGCGCTCGCAGAAACTCCGCGGCGTCGGCCGCGGCATAGGCAATGCCCGGCCCCGCCTCGGAAAATGTCTCCACGGCAATGAGTAGCGCAGCGCGATCGGGCACGGTTAACTCCGATCCAAATGAGGCTTACAGCGGCCAGGGTTCCGGGATGCCGAGCGCTGTCACGACATGATCCCGAACCGCCCGGTCCGTGCAATCGGCCAATCGACGAATGAAGCCCGGCAGCGATCGCGAGTAATAGTTGCGGATGGTGGGGCGGGGATTCACGCCGTGTGCGATTTGATGTCGAAACTCAAGTACGTCCTCCAGGCGAGCGATGGCCTGCATGGAGGTACAGCTTGCCCATTTCCATGCCCGTGGAATATTCGGCAAGCCCAGGGCGCTGTTGATCAGGTTGGAGACATTTCCTGCATTCGGTGTGTGAAATCGACCGAGGAGTCCGAGAACATAAGCGTTGAGTGCTGGCCATGGCTCGATCGGCGGAACGGTCGGACGCAAGATTTGCACGCATTCCCGCATCAACTCCTCGACGTACGACTCCCATGCCGAGACGCACAACACCAGAGTGGCCCGATTGAGCGCAGCCAATTTGAACTGTCGACCTCGTCTGCCTGTTCTCAATTGGGAATGAGCATCCTCCAGGTCCTCGGCGTCCTTAAGAAGTTCCTGGAGATGCGTGGTGAGGGCGCTCGACGGCACGTCATACCCCGGCAGGAATTAGGTCGAGTTGATCGAGTCCGATTCCCCTTTCGTTCAGAGTCTCCATACCGTATTCCAGCTCGTCAGCGAGATGGACATTATCGAGCATGTGCACGATCAGAAAGGGAGCATCGTACTCATCTCGCAACTCTTGGTATCGGCTTTCGAGACGACTTTTATCGAAACGTGCCCGCCCTGGAGACAGGATGAACTCGAGCTTGTAAAGCGTATCCTCCGGAAGTTGCTCCAGGAGTCGGCGTAGTTGTTCGGTCTCCGGAGGTGGCGGGCCATCGTCCGCATTGGGGTCCACCAGCGGATATTTGGGATGTCGCTTCGGCAACTCGACTTCCCAGTACTCCTGGATCGCTCGCGCCAGAGGAAGGATTCGCTCGGTTGCCGTGGTGATCGTCACGAACTTCACTCCTGACCGACTTTGAGTTCCCTGCGCATATCGTACACCAAACTGCCAACGAGAGTAGTGAAGCAAACCCTCATGCGTGCCGTGGACATCATCCGTGCGAAGCGCGAGGGAGGCGAACTGTCGCCCGAGCAAATCGCGTCGTTCGTTCGCGGTGCGACCACGGGCGAAGGTTGGGCAGACTATCAGCTTTCCGCGTTGCTCATGGCCATCGTTTGCCGCGGCATGACGCCCGCCGAGACCGCCCACCTCACGCTGTGCATGACCGACTCCGGCAAGCGGCTCGACCTCTCGGACATCCCCGGCCCCAAGGTCGACAAGCACAGCACCGGCGGCGTCGGCGACAAAACTTCGCTCATCCTCGGGCCGCTCGCCGCCGCCTGCGGCGCGATCGTTCCCATGATGTCCGGGCGCGGCCTCGGGCACACCGGCGGCACCCTCGACAAACTCGAAGCCATCCCCGGCTTCCGCGTGAACCTGAGCGAAGCCGAGTTCCGCGACGCCCTTCGCACCGTCGGGCTCGGCATGATCGGCCAGACCCAGGACATCGCCCCCGCCGATAAAAAGCTTTACGCCCTCCGCGATGTCACCGCAACGGTCGAGAGCGTGCCGCTGATCACGGCGTCGATCCTGAGCAAGAAACTGGCGGAGGGAATCTCAGGCCTCGTGATGGACGTGAAGTGCGGCCGGGGTGCGTTCATGAAGACCCGCGACGACGCCCGGGCGCTCGCGCGATCGCTGAATGATGTCGGCACCGCGAACGGCCTGAAAATGTCCACACTCATCACCGCGATGGATGCTCCGCTCGGCCGGGCGGTCGGTAATTCACTCGAAGTGATCGAATCGATCGAGACATTGAAGGGACGTGGGCCGAAGGATCTGACGGACCTTTCGGTGAAGCTTGCGGCGCGAATGGTTCTGCTCGCGGGGCTGGTTTCCACCGAAGCGGAAGCCTTGAACAAAGTGCGAACCGCGCTCGATTCCGGCGCCGGGCTCGAAGTGTTCCGCAAGTGCATCGAGCAGCAGGGCGGCGACCCCAGGGTGATCGAAGATTATTCGCTGCTGCCCTCGGCACCCATCATCACGTTTGTCTTGGCCAATCGTTCCGGCTTTGTGAACTCGATGGATGCCGAGAGCGTCGGCATTGCGGCGATGATGCTCGGTGCCGGGCGCGAGCGAGCCGAGGATCGAATCGATCCCGCCGTGGGGATCGTCGTGACGGCCAAACCCGGCGATCGGGTCGAAGCCGACTCCGACATCTTCCACGTCTATTATCGTCACCCTTCCCAACTCCCACGGGTTCACGAGTTGCTGCGCGAAGCCTTCGACATCGCGGACGAACCGCCCGTTGAATCGCCGTTGATCCTGGAGGAAATTGCATGAACCTCGCACCCCTGATTGCAGCGGCGACGGCGGCCCGCGAGAAGGCGTTCGCTCCCTTCTCGAAGTTTCAAGTGGGTGCGGCCCTGGAAGCGGCAGACGGCACGATCGTGTTCGGGTGCAACGTCGAGAGCGCGAGCTACGGGCTGACGATGTGTGCCGAGCGGGTCGCGATCTTCAAGGGCGTGTCGGAGGGGCATCGTCGGTTCAGGCGGGTCGCGATCGTGACCGCATCCGAGGTGCCGACGCCGCCGTGCGGGGCGTGCCGGCAACTGCTCTGGGAGTTCGCCCCGGACGCCGAAGTGATTTGTGCGAATCTTCAGGGGAAGGTCGCGCGGTACACCGTGCGCGAGTTGATTCCCGCGGCGTTCGATGCGTCATCACTTTGAGGATCGCCATGTCCGTTCACGTGTCTGCGCATCCGCTGATTCAACACAAGCTCGCCCGACTGCGTGCGGCAGATACGAAGCCGCCGGAGTTCCGCGACCTCGTGGCGGCGATTTCGCGCATCTTGTTTTTTGAAGCGACCCGCGACGTGAAGCTCCGCGAAGTCGAAGTGGCCACGCCGCTGATGAAAACGACCTGCCGCGAGATCGAGGAGAAGATCGGCCTGGTGCCGGTGCTGCGGGCCGGGCTCGGCATGGCCGACGCCATGCTGCAGGCTTTACCCGAATGCTCGGTCTGGCACCTCGGGCTGTACCGCGATCACACCACGCTCAAGCCGGTGACGTACTACAACAAGCTGCCCGCGAAGCCGGACATGGATCTGGCGCTCGTACTCGACCCGATGCTCGCAACCGGCGGCAGTGCCATCGCGGCCATCGACATCTTGAAGAAAGCCGGAATCGCGCGTGTGGCGTTCGTCGGAATCATCGCGGCGCCGGAGGGCCGCGACGCGCTGCGGGCCGCGCACCCCGATGTGCCGATTCATCTGGCGGCACTCGACGAAAAGTTGAACGCACTGGGCTACATTGTGCCGGGCCTCGGCGACGCCGGCGATCGGCAGTTCGGCACGTGCTGAATCTGTGACGTGGCGGTTCTGAAAAGGGATTGGGTTGACCCGAAGCCGCCCGCGTCCGACAATTGAGACAGTTCCAGGAGGTGGTCATGATCCAAACTGCTGCGACACTCGACGACCTGATGAAGGTGGACGGCAAGGCCGAACTCATCGCCGGGAGGATCGTGACATTTATGCCAAGTGGATACTGGCCGGTTGAGGTCGCACTCCGGATTACAATTTCACTCAGCAAGTACGTCGATAGCGGTGCCACAGGCACGGTCATCGCGGACCAGACCGCCTACGGCTTCGACGATCCGCTTCCCTCGGGTCGTCAGTCGTTCTGCCCGGACTCATCGTTTTACACGGGACGCATTCCGAAGAAGCACATGGGGTACATTCGCGGCTTCCCGATCTTCGCGGTCGAGGTTCGCAGCGAAAGCGACTACGGTCCCGCACAGGATCAGGAGTACGAAGAGAAGCGAGTGGATTACTTCACGGCCGGCACCGAGATTGTGTGGGATGTCGACCCGGAAGCGGAAACGATCGCGGCCTACCGGGCTGGCGATCCGGCGACGCCGATCGTGTACCGTGTGGGCGACGTGGCCGACGCCGAACCCGTGCTTCCCGGCTGGCGATTGAAGGTGAGTGACTTGTTCGCTTGAATTCCCGGAGACTCCCATGTCGCGATTGCTTCTCGCTCTGCTGCTCGCGTTCACCTTCGCAAGTCCGCTTCTCGCGGATGAG
This sequence comes from Gemmataceae bacterium, assembly GCA_043733485.1. GTDB lineage: Bacteria > Planctomycetota > Planctomycetia > Gemmatales > Gemmataceae > Urbifossiella. The sequence continues at coordinate 6,172 of JAYTGN010000247.1, read as the reverse complement.
AAGCCCAAGCCGAACGCGCTGACTCCGAAGGAAATCGCCGACGGGTGGCTGTTGCTTTTCGACGGCGAGACCACGTTCGGGTGGAAAGTCGATGGCGACGCGGTCGTGAAAGACGGTAAGCTCGTGATCGGTGGCGAGAAGAAAACCATCCTGACGCCAACGACACAGTTCTTCGCCGGAGATCTGATGATGGAATCGGAAGGTGTGGGCGAACTGCATATCAACGGACAGTCGCACACGTACGCCATTGGCCCGAAGCCGACCAAGTTTGAATTGCAACTTCGCGTCACACCGGGCACCAACTCCTCCAGAAGCAAGAAACCTATCAGTACAGACAGTCCGGTCATCAGCGAATACAAACTCGATTTCAACGGGCCGACCCCGATGCACTTTGAGATCCCGGCCAGCGGCATATTCACCGTCAAGTCCATGAAGTTCAAACCGCACGGCACGAAGCCCCTGTTCAACGGCAAGAATCTCGACGGCTGGAAAGTCACGCAGACCGATCCGAAGCGGACCGCCACCAAGTTTGAAGTCACGAAGGAAGGCGAACTCAGCGCGAAGAACGGGCCCGGCGACCTTCAGACCGAGAAGCAGTTCGACGACTTCGTGCTCCAGTTCGAGTGCAAGACCAACGGCCTTGCGCTGAACAGCGGCATCTTCTTCCGCTGCATGCCGGACGCTTATCAGAACGGCTACGAAGCCCAGATTCAGAACGCCTACCTCGGCGACCGCACCAAGCCCATCGACTACGGCACCGGCGCGATCTATCGCCGCGTCGCGGCCCGCAAGGTCGTGAGCAACGACAACGAGTGGTTCACCATGACCGTTGCCGCCCGCGGAGCCCACATCGCGACCTGGGTGAACGGCTACCAGACCGTGGACTGGACCGACGACCGCAAGGCGAACGATAACCCGCGTCAGGGGCTGCGCACCGCGAAAGGGCACCTCTCGATTCAGGGCCACGACCCGACCACGGATCTGCTGTTCCGCAACATTCGGATCGCGGAGTTACCCAAACAGGAATGAGCCGATTGGCTCTGGTGGCACAGGCATTCCTGCCTGTGGTTCATATCCATACACAGGCAAGAAGGCCTGTGCCACCAGAGCGATCCATGAAACACCTGCTCGGACTCGAAGAACTGTCTGCCGCGGAAATCACGCGCATCCTCGATGCCGCGACCGGCTTCCTGGGTGTGGGCGTCGGCGACTCCCCCAAGCGCGACGACCTCAAAGGCAAAGTCGTCGCCAATCTCTTCTACGAACCCTCGACCCGCACCCGCGTGAGCTTCGGCCTCGCGGCCCGCCGTCTCGGTGCCGATACCCTCGACTTCTCGCCGAGCGGGTCCAGCACCGCGAAGGGCGAAACGTTCATCGACACGGCGAAGAACATCGAGGCGATGGGAATCGACGCCGTCGTGGTGAGGCATTCTTCGCCCGGCGCACCGCACATGTTGGCGAAGCACTTGCTGCCTCACGTTCGGGTGGTGAACGCCGGCGACGGTGCTCACGAACACCCGACGCAGGCACTGTTGGACATCTTCTCCATTCGGCAACGTCTCGGCCGGGTGGCCGGGCTCACGGTCGCGCTCATCGGCGACATCGCCCATAGCCGCGTGGCCCGCAGTAACATTCACGGGCTCGTGAAGCTCGGCGCGCACGTGATCGTGTGCGGCCCCACGACGCTCGTGCCGCCAGAAGTCGCGGGGCTCGGAGTCGAGGTGGCGCACGATCTGGATGCGATCTTGCCGCGCTGCGATGTGTTCAACTTGCTGCGCGTCCAGTTCGAACGGCAACGCAGCGGGCTCTTCCCCTCGATTCGCGAATACCGATTGCTCTTCGGGATGGACGGCGAGCGCATGAAACGGGCGAAGCCTGGCGTACTGCTGCTCGCACCGGGGCCGATCAACCGCGGCGTCGAGATCACGCCGGACGTGGCCGACGGCCCGAGTTCCGCAATCCTGGATCAAGTGACCAACGGCCTCGCCGTGCGGATGGCCGTCTTGAGTTTGTTGTGTAAGAACGGGTGAGCCCGAACCTCGGTAAGGTCGCGGCGGTCGTTCTCCTCGTGGCGGCAAGTTGGAAACTCGCCGTCACGATGCTGAAATCCAAAATCCCCAATCCAAAAACGAAGCTCGCAATGTATTGTCCCGCGTGCGGCCACCAGAACAAACCGGGCAGCGATGGGTGTGCCAACTGCATGCTGTCGCTGACGCACCTCGAGGCACCGGCCCAGAGCGATCGGGTGGAGTGGAGCCTCTCCACCGAAACGGTCTCCGTACTGCAGCCTCGCAAGCCCGTCACGGTGTCCGTCTTCGACAACCTCGGAGCGGCGATCCGGATCATGATCGACCGCGGAGTCGGTGCCGTGCTCGTCACGGACGCCGTCGGGCAACTCGCGGGCATCCTCACGGAGCGGGATTATTTGATCAAAGTCGCGGGCCAACCGAGCTATACGGCGCTGGCGGTTGGGGATTTCATGACCCGCGACCCCGAGGCGGTCGCGCCGAACGATACCTTGGCATTCGCACTCGGAAAGATGGATGCGGGAGGGTATCGGCACCTGCCGGTGGTCTCGGGTGGCCGTCCGATTGGGGTCATTTCCGTGCGCGATATCCTCCGCCACGTCACGCTTTTGTGCCGGAAAGGCTGAGCTGGCGTGAGGGTCCCGTTCGATAAAAGAGAAAGAATTGTGAAAATGGGACTTGGCGCTTGAGCCCGCATCGTGTCAAATGATTCCGTGAGATGGTTTTTCGCTGGCAAGCTCGTATGCCACCGTTCGCATTCGCAGCGAACAAAAAACGAAAACCCTCTCGATCCTCCCTCCCACGCTTCCATCCGCAGCGACACTCGCGGGTGTGATTCCGATTTAGGCCTTCCGATTTGGTCGTGCGTCCGCGGACGGTTTTCTCGGCCTCACGCCCCGTATGCGTTCGGAAAGGAATGTTACTTTTCCGGTGGCTTACTGCCTCCGGACCAGTGTGAGGCCCTGACTGGCCTAGCGTTCATTCGGCCGACCACTCCCTTGGCCGTTTTTCTCCGTCCCGCGTTTTCATTCCGTTCTTAGGAGGCTTCGTGATGTCTCGTTCTCGAATCGTGCGTGGATTCACGCTGATCGAACTCCTGGTCGTGATCGCGATCATCGCGATCCTCATCGGCCTGCTTCTGCCCGCCGTGCAAAAGGTCCGCGAGGCCGCGGCCCGCGCGAGCTGCCTGAATAACATCAAACAGTGGGGTCTTGCCGCTCACAACTACGAGAGCGCCAACGGCTACCTACCCCCTGGTACCGATGCCAACGGCATCGGGGTCGGCGTGCATCTGCTTCCCTATCTGGAGCAGGATGCCCGGTTCAGACTCTGGAACGTTCCGGGCGTTATTCCAGGTTCACTCACTTTCTCGCGGATGTGGTACACCGTTGCCGCCTACCGACCTCCGTCTGGTTCCCCAACCCCTTCCAATCCGGATGCATACGCTTCCGCGGGCTCGCCCAAGAACTTCCTGTGCCCGTCGAACGTCGGCCCGGAGTCGTATGTGACCGTTCTTATGGGTACTTACTACGGCGCGGCCGGCGTTGATAAGCCTGCTGGATACGGTGGCAATGCGCACGTCTTTTCGGCCTGTCCCGGTTGCACGGTTGTCGGTCGTACCAGCTACATCGGGATGGGCGGCTATTACTCGAAGTCGTCTTTTCCCGAGTATCAGGGATACTTCACTCACCTGTCGCGGACCAAGATCGCGGTTCCCGACGGCTCCAGCGGCACGATCTTGTTCGGTGAGATGGCGGGTGGATATATCGGCTGGGGCGGGAGCATCGGTAACGGTGTTTCCGGTCCGAGCTGGGTCGCGGGCTTCAACTATTCGGGGTTCGATTCGCCCTACTCCGGTCCTGCGAACAATCCGACTACTAGTAAGTGGTGGGCTTTCAGCAGCCAGCACACGGGCATCGTCAACTTCTGCTTTGGGGACGGGTCGGTGCGGCCCCTCAGGAGCGGCATGGACTTCAGTACGTTCGTTTACATGAGCGGTATCCAAGATGGTATCGTCGTGACTTTCGACTGAGAAATTCTTAAGGAGGAGCAAGCTGATGCGCCGAGTTTATTCCCGAATCGTCCTGACGGTATTCGCCTCGTTCGCCCTCGGGCTAACGGGGTGCGGTGGCTCCGATTCCAAGTCGGGCGAGCCGAAGAAGCCCGACAAGGCGCCGGTCCTTCAGAAGAAGGAGGCCGGAGGGGCTGGTGCTCCCAAGGCCGGCAACCCGGAGTGAGCCGAAGTAGTCGCAATTCGATCCGGGCGGTGGAATTTCTACCGCCCGGAGCTCTGGGTTCGTCGCTCAAACCCGAACCGCACCGCCATTCACACGAATCGTCTGACCCGAAATAAACGCGGCCGCGGGGCTCGCCAGCCAGACTGCGGCCGCCGCCACATCCTCCGGCAGACCCCAGATTCCGAGCGGCGTCTCGCGCCGCACCCGTTCCTGCCAGTAATCTGAGGCCGTCTCGCCCCACGCGGTTCGTATCCAGCCTGGCGCAATGCAATTCACCCGCACTTCGGGAGCCAGGCTCAGTGCCAAGCTGCGCGTGAAGCCCACGACGGCACTCTTCACGGCTCCGAACAATTGGCCGCTATCGCCTTCCATGCCAGTCTCGGCCTGATCCCAACCGATGGTCATGATCGAACCGCGACCGCGTTCTTTCATCCGAGTGCCGAGGTTGCGAGCCAGCCGCATCGTCGCCTTCAAATCCACGGCGAGGAGCGCTTCCAACTTCTCGTCGAAGGACCATTTCGCAGCGTCGCCGGTGAGCGTGTCCGCCCCGGCATTGAGAACGAGAACGTCGAGCCCACCGGACATTTCCCATGCCTGAGCCGCGAGCCGATCGCACTCCGCTGGATCGCGGAGATCGGCCGAAATCCCCGGACCTTCCAGGAACGGTTGTCGTCCGTGCGCGATGACGTCGGCACCCCCCTCGGTGAACGCCTCGGCAATCGCTCGGCCGATCCCCGAGGTCGAGCCGGTCACCAGACATCGCAGACCCGCGAGTTGTCCCGGTGTCGATCGAAGCGGTTGACTTGCCCGATGAATGCCCTCGCGATTCACACCCGCGAGCAGTTCGCTCACCGTCTTCTTGAGAATGGGATGCACGACGTCCGGCGCGATGCCTTCCAACGGAAGCAACACGAAGGCCCGCTCGTGCATCCGTGGATGCGGCACGACCAGATCCGCCGTGTCGATGACGAGGTCGCCGTAAAGTAGCAGATCGAGGTCGAGCGTACGGGGAGCGTTGGTTTCAGTTCGAATGCGTCCGAACTGTCGTTCGATGTGATGGAGCAGCTTCAACAAATCGGCTGGCGAGCGGTCCGTTTCCACGGCGACGACCGCGTTGAGATAGTCGCTGGAATTGGGCGGGCAATCGATGGGAGTCGAGTCGTAGATCTGCGAAATCGCAATTGCGCGGAGGCCGGGTTCGGCTCGCAGGCGGCGAATGGCCGCCTGGAGCGAGGCCCAACGGTCGCCGAGATTCGAGCCCAGGCCGAGATAGGCGGTAGGCATGATGGCGAATCGGGCGGGTTACTTCTTGCCGCCGGCGGCCGGCTTGGCCGCTGCGGCTCCTGCCGCGGGAGTCGCGCCCTCGGCACCTTCCACCTTCTCGACTTTCGCCTTCTTCTTGATCACGATCTTCTGAACGCGCGTCTTCGGCAGGCCGAACGGGCTCGTGCCCTCCTTAAACGTGCCGTTTTCCAGCATTTTCAGGATTCGTTCCGAGCGCTTCAGCACGCACCGTGGCCGGGACATCCCGCCCTTGCGCTTCAAACTTTTATCGATGGACATGATAGTGTGAGTGTTCGTGGCTAGTGTGTGAGCCGCCGGAAGCCGACGGACGCAAGGTGAGATATTATGGTTCTCACCCTGGATGGCAAGGAATCCGTTGGTTTGGGTATGACAACGATGCTTGGAGTTTCCCAGATCGACTTCCCAGATGAGGCTTCCACTGGTGGAAACATGAGGTGAGTCGAGAATGACTTCGTAGAAGTGGTTTTCAGGCTGAAAGCCTGGGATCTCTCAGCCCAGGGCAACGCCCCAACGCATTAAACATCTTCGGGAGCGTGCAAAAGGCCTGGAAATCGTGAGATTCATGACAACTTGACGAGCTACCTCGTCATGCTCAATTGAGAA
>JAYTGN010000246.1:0-27537 GCA_043733485.1 Gemmataceae bacterium | reverse complement strand
AGCAGAGACGGAAGTTGAGACAGAATCGGGGCGATAGGCGGTAAGCTGGGCAGTTTCTCCACCCTCGTGGCAACGGCTTTCAGCCATGGTGATCTAGTACTTCAGCCAGCCCTTGAATTCCAGCAACTGCTGAATCCACGGCGAGCGCCACGGGTTCCACGCGGGATAGAAAACGGAGAGTACCGAGAAGCCGAGCAGCACGGCGCACAGGCCGCGACCCCATCGCGAACTTCCCACTCGATCCGCGGCAGCCGGGATCGCCAACAACCAGAGCGGAATCAACCAGAAGAGCCAGCGCGGGCCGCTCGTGAAGCCGCCGTAGTTGTAGCTGGTCGTGCGCGTCAGGTAGAAGACCAGCACGAGGAGCGAGAGTGCCAGTGTGAGCGCGGCGAAGAGCGGCGGCGTGAACGCGGATGGACTTCCGCTTCGTGAGAAGAGGTTCTTCACATCGCTCGCGCTGCGGATGCCGAGCCCGATCAATCCGCCCAAGGCAAGTAGGAAGATCGGGCTGAGGCTGAACCAGCCGTGGTGGCCGAGCAAGAGGTGGAAGGCATAGATGCTCGTCGGTTCGTCGTTGAAATCGATGCCTTTTCCTAACGGCGTGCCGCGCTTCGCCCAATGGCTGCCGTCGAAGTTGTACCAAGGCCCGCCGAACTTCTCATAAGCGGGCATCAACTCGCCGAGTGCCGCGTAGTTCGTGGCGAAGTAAGCCGCAATCGGGATGAGTGCCGCGGGCACGAAGTAGAGCAGCGTGCGTCGTGAGTTTGACAGAAGCAGTGGCACGCCGAGCCCGGCGAGCAGCGCGAGCGCCGGCAGGTCGAACGTGGCCGCGAACGCCGCAAAGAACCCGCACACGGCGTACTCGCGCGGCAACAGTTCGCGATTCTCGGCCATCGCTTTCACGATGGGATAGACCGCGAACAGCACGCTAAACGCGGCCGGGAGGTGGTTGCTCAGGGTGCCGGAAAACGTCGTGAGAAACGTGCCGAAACACGCGGCGATGAACGCGAGCAACTTGCCGAAGTCGGTCTTGCCCGTCGCCTCGATCAACCGCGAAAGTAGCAGCAAGTAGAGCGCGAACGGCAGCACGTTCACGGTGAGCAGGATCGTGGGGATCACGAGCCAGCGATCCTTTACGATCGACCAGCCGAACGCCTTTTTGAGCAGCCAGTATTCGCCGGCGAGGATCGTGGCGTAGATCGGCGGCTTCGTCGAGTAGAACTCCTTCGACGCGCTGCGTCCCGCGACGTCCGGTTCCAGTGGCCGCAGAATGACGTCGAGGCTCTTGTACTGCGGGTCGGCGATGATGCCTTCATCGCGGTAGGCCTTCGGGTTGCCGCCGTCGGGGAAGTTGCGTTTGCCGATCACGTAGGTGCCGTCGTCGACGAGTGCCCGCACCGTGGCCCAGCGCGATTTGTCGTTCGAGCCGAACATGGGTGAAGGGTCGGGCCGCACGGCGGGCCAATTTCGCGGCGGATCGGGCGGGCTCGCGGAGTAGGCGTCCTTCGTCGGCGGCGTGTAGCGGCTCGGTTCGAACACGTTCTCCGCGCCGACGACCTTCGCCGCCGCGATCGAAACCGCAACGGCCGTGAGCAGCAAGTACGCCGAGCGTCGAAAATCGGAAGCATCCGCCATCACGACCTCGCAAAGATCAACGCGATGGCATCCTGCACCGAGGTGAACGTCTTGCCGCTCGTCAGCAGCGAATCGAGTTGGGTTCGCGCCTCGGCCGGCGCGAGCCCGAGCCCCATCAACGCCTGATAGACATCGTCGATCATCTTACCGTTGGTGGTGGGCACGGCTTCACCGGGTGCCTTCGGCTTGCTGCCGGGTTCGGAGGGTTCTACGGGAACCGAGCCTGCCGTAAACGACATCACTTTGCGCTTCAAGGTGGTGACGATCTGCTCGGCGGTGGTCGCGCCGATGCCGGGGAGCGTGCTGAGCCACTTTACATCTTGCCGAGCGATGGCGTCCGCGATTTCGCGCACGGGCCGGGCCATCGCCTTGAGCGCTTTCTTCACGCCGATCTTTTCCACCGTGCAGAACAGGTCGAAGAAGTCGAGCTCGCTCTCGTGGATGAAGCCGATGAGGCGCGGGATGAAGCGGTTGCCGCTCGAGTTGCCTTCGAGGTATTCGCTGATGTGGAAGGTGAGTTCCTCACCGGATCGCATCTGAATCACGCGGCGAACCGCCTCGGCCACGAGCAACTGATATTCGATCGGCCCAACTTGCAGGCGCACCTCGTCGTCGAGAACGCGGGTCAGGGTGCCGGTCATTTTGGTGATCATGGTATTTCAAAACCCGGTTTCTGCTTTGGAAACCGGGTTTTTCTCTTGCGCCCAGAAACCCGGTTTCCCAAGCAGAAACCGGGTTTCAAGGCTCGCCTTCAATTTCATCGGGGTCGCTTCCCATTAACGCCGCCATGTTCACACCGGTGAACGTTGCGGCCTTCGATCCGCCGAGTGTTCCGCGACTGGCGAAATAATGCGACAGAGCAATGGCGAGGGCATCAGCCACGTCGTGCGGCTCGGGCAACTTGTCGAGCCCGAGTTCGCGGGCGATGGCATATTGCATCTGTTCCTTACCGGCGCGACCGCTACCGGTGATCAGCTTCTTCACCTTAGTGGCCGCATAGCTGAACACCGGGATGCCGCGCTGAGCCCCGGCGAGGAAGAACGTGCCGCGCGCATGTCCCATGAGGATTGCCGTGCGCGGATGCTCGTAGTGAGCATACAGTTGCTCCACGACCATGACCTGCGGCTTCCACTCATCGAGCACTTCGCAAATGCCGTCGTAGAGCGTCTTGAGCCGGCGAGCCATGTCGGGCGGCTCTTCTTTTTCCGAGCGAACGACCCCCGCATCGCGGATGATCGGGCCTTTCGTGGAGACTTCCAGCACGGCGTACCCCGCGACCTGAAGGCCGGGATCGATGCCGAGGATGCGGCGGGGAACGTCAGGAGATTGGGACGGGGGCATGGGCCGCGGTTCCGTTGGCCGAAGGGGCGTTCGCGGCAAGAAGGTCGAAGACTTCTGCTCCGATCTCTTTTCGTTTGGTCGGGTCGAAGCGAACTGAGTCGATCGGAACGACGCCAGTCTTACGAAGAGCGCGGGCAGGCAACCCCGCCCAATCCGCGTCGATCTGTTCTCGCGACATCTCCGGAAGGATGTAAACCGAATAGTACTCGTGATACTCGTCCCGTTCTTCATCGAACGGACAGTCGAAGAGGTAGAGGTCGCCCGAAAAACGGACCAGGAAATTGCGGGGAACATCCCAGAAGCCGAGGTAACGAATTGGAATCCAGTCGTACATAGACAGTTCTCCCCATTACTTCCTACCATCGATCCTAGCGGATTTTGCAACGGGATTCGGCCCGAGTTCTCCAAAAACGCTCGTTGAAGATTCCATCACATTGACGTGTTGTTTGTTCATCGTACGGCGTTGAGAATACTCGGTTTTCCACTTTACAACACCACCGGCGTTTCGGATCGAACCGGCCGTCGCGACTCGGATTTGGTTGTAAGGCACTGCACACGCTGCGGATTCGAGATTGGGACCAGTCGAACACGAGAACGCTTCGGATATCGGCGGCATCGGATTGGTACCGCCTCGGACGACGACAAAATCGTCCGGCACCACGGTTGCCGGATCGGCACCGGCCGCGACCAACCGCTCGAGCTCTTCGCCGCAAGGATGTGGAAACATGGGCGATTCCATTCCTCAACCCACGCGCCAACTCGTTCCTGTCGGGCGGTCCTCGACGATCACGCCGAGCGCCTCGAGTTGCTGGCGAACCTTCGTCGCCTGATCGTAGAGCATCGCCTTCACCGGATCGTCCTTGGTCGCGATCTTCTTCGCCTCGGCTCGCAGGGTCGTGCGCAAATCCACGACCAACTGGATGAGGCTCCCGGTGAGTTTATCGCCGCCCATCGCCGCTGGTGCCGAGGTGAAGTTGAGCCCGAGAATGTCCGCGAACTCCTTCGCCAGCACCGCTCCTTCCCGGAACTCGGCTTTCGCGATCGCATCCGCGGCAGAGGGTTCTTCGAGCTTGCCGCGATCGGCCTGCTTGTTCAACGCCGTCACCAGTTCGAACAGCACGCCGACCGCGCCGCCCGTGTTGAAATCGTCGTCCATGTGCTGGTTGAAGCGGCGTATAAACGAGGCGTGATTCATCGTGGCGGTCGGCCGAGCACCCGAAGTCTGCGTGGGAAGGTCGAGGTTGGCGAACGTCGCTCCGGTCACGCGCTTGACGCGATCGGCGAAGCGTACGAAGGTATCGTGAGCCGCCTTCGCCGAAAGCATCCCGTTGGGCAGCGGCTTCTCGGGTTCCCATTCGCCCATGTCGATCGGGGAGCGGTAGTGCGAACTCAGGAGGAAGAAGCGAATCGCGTCGCCGCTCATGTGCTTGAGTGCATCGGCAACGTTCACGACGTTGCCCACCGAGCCCGCCATTTTCGCCGAGCCCATCTTGAGCAAACCGTTGTGCATCCAGATGCGAGCGAACTCCTGCCCGGTCGCGGATTCACTCTGCGCGAGTTCGTTTTCGTGGTGCGGGAACTGGAGGTCGAGCCCACCGCCGTGAATGTCGATGGTGTTGCCGAGAATCTTCGTCGCCATCTCGGAGCACTCGATGTGCCAGCCGGGCCGGCCCGCTCCCCACGGCGATTCCCAAGTCACCTCTTTGGGCTCGCCGGGCTTCGCGCCCTTCCACAGGGCGAAGTCGCCGGGGTTCCGCTTCTTGTCGCTGATCTCGACGCGCGAACCCGCTTCGAGTTGTTCTGGGTCGCGGTTGCACAGCTTGCCGTAATCGGGGTCCTTCAAAACGTCGAAGTAAACGTCGCCGCCCGCGGCGTAGGCGTGTCCCTTCTCGATGAGCTTGCCGATCATCGCTTTCATGCCGTCGATGTGGTCCGTCGCCTTGGGGAATTGATCGATGCCAATCACGTTCAACTTCTTGAGGCAGTCCACATAATCGACCGTCATTTTCTCGGCGAGGGCAGGTACTGTCGTATTCAACTCCGCCGCGCGTTTGATGAGCTTATCATCGACATCGGTGATATTGACAATCCACGTCACTTTGAAGCCGAGGTAGGTGAGGTAACGCTTGACGGTGTCGAAAATGACCGGTCCGACCATGTGCCCGACGTGGCTGGGTTTATAGACCGTGGGCCCGCAAACGTACATCGAAACCGCGTCGCCCGGCTTCTTGTGGAACGGGTCTTTCTTACGAGTCAACGTGCTGTACACATGCAGGGACATGGCCGAATCCTCGGAGCTAACCACAGAGGCACAGAGACACAGAGAAAAAATGTACTGAGATTTGAATGTTCATGTCAAATCTCTCCTCATGTCTTCTCTGTGTCTCTGTGCCTCTGTGGTTAATTCTTCAATTAGAACTATGGCGTGGCAGCCGATGGCTTCGCCGCGGCCGATGTGGCCGACGCCTTCGCCGGTCTTCGCCTTCACGTTCACGCAATCGGCGGCGATGCCGAGCAGTTCCGCGAGCTTGAGTTTGATCGCCGCTTTCACCGGTCCGAGTTTCGGTTCCTGGGCGAAGATCGTGACGTCGACATTGACGGTTCGCCAGCCGAGACGGTTCAGGCGTTCGAGTGTCTCAACGAGGAAGTGCCGCGAGTCGGCATCCTTCCAGCGTGGGTCGGTGTCCGGATAAAGGTCGCCGATGTCGCCGAGGCCAGCGGCCCCGAGCAACGCATCCGTGACCGCGTGCAGCACGGCATCGGCATCGGAGTGGCCGACGAGGCCCTTGGGGTGTTCGATCCGCACGCCCCCGAGGATCAGCGGACGGCCCTCAGCCAACCGATGCGTATCGTGCCCGCTGCCCACCCGAAATGCCACTGCGCGACTCCGTACGAACCTGGGAACCTGCCGAGATTGTACGGGCGGAATGCGACGCGGCACAACGCCGAGTGCAGTCAGGGAATGAGGGGAGCCAGGAATTCGCGAACCTCGCGGTCCCAAGCTTCGGCCTCGCGAGCGCGGAACGATTCGTGTCCTACCCCTTCAAAAATGTGAATCCGCTTCGGCCCGTTCAGGCGGTCGAACACTTCGCGAACCTGGTGCGTCGTGGCCCGCGTGTCTATTGAGCCGGCCAGCACGAGCGTCGGATAGTTCACATGGGCTGCGTACTCAGTGGGATTGTGAGCGAATCCGTCGAAGCCGAGCCGCTGCCCGCCCCAGAGCACGAGTAGCTGCGCACCGGGGAACGATGGCACGCTGAGGGCCGCGAAGCGATTGCGAACCGCGTTCAACATCCGATCGAACGGGCACTCGATGACGATGGCCACCGGCTTCACATCGAGATGCGCCACGGCACGAAGCACGGCCGCCGCACCCATTGAGCGACCGAAGAGAACGACCCGTCGATTCGGCCAGCGCTTCTCGGCAAACTGAACGGATGCTCTGACATCTTCGGCTTCGCGCACGCCGAGCGTCGTCTCGCTTCCGCTCGATCCACCGACACCGCGGAAATCGACGAGCAACACATCGAAGCCCATATCGCGGAACGCGATGGCCTCGGTGAGCAAGCTGCTTTTGGAAGCCGAGTAGCCGGGAAAGAGAATGGCGACTCCACGAGGCTTCTCACACGGAACGTGCCAGAGTTCCAGCCACTCGGTGCCGAGTTCGATGCGGTGGGTTTCAAACGGCATGCCGAGCGACCTGGGATCGGATGCGTTCACCGGACGTGGAACCGACACACCGGTGAACAGCAACCCGAGCTTCTGCGATGTCGAGAGTTGCTCGGGCGGGACGACGGCTTCAGCCGCCGGAGCATAGGTGAGAAACGCCTTGGCGTGCCGGGCCGCCAGCACATTCACAAGAACGAAGCCGAGAGCGACAACCCCCGCGACGAGCTTCCAGCGTCGTCGGAGGAATCCAAGCGGTCGGAGTAGAGTGGCTTTCACTTGGCCCACGCCGGGGGCACGACCTGCTTGTTGGCCGCGAGGGCTCGGGCGCTTACTTGCAGCACCCGCAGGAAGCCTTCGCTGTCCGCGTGGTCGAACTCGCCGATCGCTTCCATGCTCGCGTTGCTCTCCGAGTACATCTGGTGTGGAACATCCTCCGCGGCATCGAACTCGGCGCGGCCCTTGTACAGCTTCAAGCGGATCGTGCCCGTGGCCAGCGCGTTGATCGGTGCGAGCGCCTGCCGAGCCATGTGCGTGCCGAGGTCGAAGCCATAGCCCTGGTAGATTTGCTTCGAGACGTAGAGCGAAAGTTGATCGAAGAGTTCGCGGCTACGGCGATCCAGGACCAGTTGCAAGAGGAACGCGTACGCGCAGCCGAGCAGTTCCATGCCCGGAGCTTCGTACACGCCGCGGCTCTTGATGCCGACGAATCGATTCTCGACGAGGTGCGTCGCAATGCCGACCGCGTGCTTGCCGCCAAGTGCGTTCGCTTGCTGAATCGCCTGGAACGCCGAGGTTTTCTTCCCGTTGATGGCGACCGGTCGGCCGGCTTCAAACCGCACGGTCACGGTTTCAGGTGCATCCGGAGCGTCCTTCGGCAACACGCCCATTCCCGGCGTCACGAACCACGGCGGCGTATCGAGGTGCTCCAGTTTCCCGGCCTCGTGCGTGAGCCCGAGCAGGTTCGCGTCGGTGGAATAGGGGGCTCCCTTGCTCACCTTGATGGGCAGCTTGTGGCCTTCGCAATAGTCGATCATTTCGGTGCGGCCGCGGAACTTGGCGAGGAACGCGGGATCGCGCCACGGCGCGTACACGGCCACTTCCGGGGCGAGCATGTTCGTGCAAAGTTGGAAGCGGACCTGATCGTTGCCGCGGCCGGTCGCACCGTGGCCGAGAATTTTGATGCCGCGTTTCTTCATCTCGGGGACCAGTCCCGCGACGATCACGTGACGGCCGATGCCCGTCGTGTTCCAGTATGCACCTTCGTAACGAGCCTGGAATTGGATCACCTCAATGCCCGATTCGGCGATCATGTCGTGGAGCGGAACGGCAACGTAATCGGCCGCACCGCAGGCCTTCATGCGGGTGCCCACTTCGTCGAAGTTCGCCTCGTCCGGCTGCGCGATGTCGGCCGTGAAGCAGACGACCTTCACGCCGTTCTCGCTGAGCCACTTGGTGACGGTGCAGGAATCGAGCCCACCGGAGGCGGCGAAGGCGACGGTCTGGCCCTTGAGGTCTGCGAGGGTGGTCATGGTACTCTCATTCGCGGGAACAATTCTCTCAGGAGAATACAGTATGAAGGAACCCGGCGAGCGGGGGGTGCGAGCCTCTCGGGAGTAATGCCACGATTCAAACTGCACATTTCGCGTTCGCTGCTCGATGCCGTGATCGCGCACGCACGGGCCGAGACTCCTAACGAGTGTTGCGGGTTGCTCGCGGGGATGATTGAGAATGGTGAAGGCCGCGTGGCGTGGCACTTCCCCTTGGTGAACGAGCTGTTCAGCCCGACGGAGTACTTGTCGGAATCGGGGTCGATGATCGCGGCCGAGAAAGGGAGGCGAACCGCAGGTCTCGAGGTGCTGGCGATTTACCACTCGCACCCGGCGAGCGAACCGATTCCCAGCAAGACGGACCTGGCGCGAAACTACTGGGGCGAAACCGTGATGCACGTGATCGTCGGGCTGGCTGGCATCCAAGCATCGATTCGCGGCTGGTGGCTCGGCGAAACGGACTTCCAAGAAGCGGAAATCGTCGTGACTTGAATCAGGCTTTGTTCAGGAACTCAACCACCTTCGCAATCGCTTCCTCGCCGGCGTCTTCGAGCAGGTAGTGGCTGCAATCGGGCCAGGTGTACGACTCCGCGTGCGGGAAACGCCGCTGCCACTCGTTCAGGAAATGCTTGTCGAAGACGTAGTCCTTCATGCCCCAGAGCAAGAGCATCGGCACCGCCACGAACTTCCCCAGTGACAACGCGATGTCACTGACGAGGTCGTAGCCTTCGTCCTTCGGCGAGAGCGGGATCGTCTGCACGAACTTGAGCACGGCGACGCGGTGTTCCGGCGAATCGTACGGCATCATGTACATCTGCCACACGTCTTCGGGCAGCCACTTTCGCGCGACGTTCCACCTCGCCGCGAGCCGGCAGAATGCGTTCTGCTTCAAAATCAACCATGCCCCGAGCCGCGTGTTCCGCCCCAACCACAACGACCACGGGAACGGTTTCGATTTCGGCAAATGGAACGCGCCGGTGTTGGAAGCCACGATCCGCTTGATGCGTTCGGGATGTCGGGCCGCGTAGCCCATGCCGATGATGCCGCCCCAATCGTGGACCACGAGCGTGATGTTCTCCTTTACGCCGAGGTGTTCGAGGAGAGCTTCGACATCGTCGATGCGCGACTTCAGCGAGTAGTCGTAAAGCGCGACTGGCGGCTTATCGGAGAGCCCGCAGCCGATGTGATCGGGCACGATGCAGCGGTACTTGCCGCGGATCGCGAGCACGAGGTTGCGGTAGTAGAAGCTCCACGTGGGGTTGCCGTGGAGCATGACGACGGGCTCGCCGCTACCTTCATCGAGGTAGCTGAGGCGAGCGCCGGCGGTCTGGTAGGTGCGCGGTGTGAAGGGGTATTGGGGGTGCATTAGAAGGAGATGGTGACGATGTTCGCGAAGGGATTGTAAGTCAGAATCGAGCGATCCAAGAGATCGCGACCGAGGAGGCCGTCAATGGGTCCGTCGAGTGGGAGGCACTCGACAATGGGAACGGTCGCGAATCCCCAGCCACCCGGTAAGGCATCCGGGAATACGAGACTGACATCGTATTGTTCGCACTCCAACGGAATTCCTGCAGAAGAAGCCGTATGAAGCTGAACGGTACCGGTCGTGACGAGGTTGAGCGATACCAGAAGGCCCTGCGAAATACTGGTTGATGTGGCTCCGGTATCCACCAACAAGCGAACGCGAACGGGTGGTGGAACAGGCTGCTTTAAGGCTAGGAGTGCCATTGTCCGTTGATGGCTCGGGCCGACGAGAGCCTCGACGATGGAACCGTCATTCGTAATCGGCAGGATCAGCGTCGGCATACCGGCTCAACCGATCGAGAGTTAAAGAGTACACGGGGATACGCCTCAATCTTCTTCACCATGAACCGCCTATCGAGTCCGCAAACCCGGTAGCCTTCTTGAATCGCGTCTTCGTAAGTTCCCCAGGTACTCAAAACGTCTTGGCCTGAGATCAGGACGAATTTTCCCGATTGAGCCTTAAGCGCGTGGAGTTCCCGTTCGTAGGTCGCCAGTTCTGATTCGAGTGTTGTCGCCATTGGTGTGGCCTTCATCGCGGAGTCGCTAGCGTCGAGGAATTACCATTCGATTCCGAGCATGAGGCAGTTCAGGCCGCTGCCGATGCCGAGCCAGCCGACGCGGTCGCCGGGGTTGAGGAACTCGCGCTCCTCGGCCAAGGCCGCGGTCAGCGGCAGCGAGACGGTTCCCATGTTCCCGAGGAATGGGAAGGTGCTGTAGTCTTTTTCGAGAGGGATGCCGCAGGCTTTGAGCACGGCGTCGCGATGGCCGGAGCCGACCTGATGGCAAATCACCTTGTCGAGGTACTCGGGCCGCCAGGCGAACTTTTCGAGGAAGGCGTGCCAGGTGCGGTTGCCGAGGTCGACGCCGTGCTTTAGCACTTCGCCAGCGTGCGTTTCCATGAAGGGGATTTTCACGTGCCGCAGGCCGAGGTCGAGCCCTTGGCGAAGCAGTGCGGTGGCACCGGCGGCGAGGCCGTGCGTGCGGTCGAGGCCTTTTTGAACCAATGCACCGGCTCCCGTACCGAAGACCTTACCGACCGTTCCCACGGCGGCCGGAAGAATCGACTGGAAGCCCCAACGGCAGAGGTGGTGGTGTTGAGATTCGTTCTTGACCACGCCGCCGAGGAGCTTGCGGCGCTTCTCGCGGGAGAAGTCCGCACTGGTCACGAGTACCGCGACGGCCCCGGACCCGCCGGTGAGCGTGGCCACCGATTCGACGAAGAGATCGCGCGACTTCGAGTTTACCATGCGTTCGATGGTGCTCTCGTTGATCTCGCGCGATGTCTCGGCAGAGACGACGAGCCCGGCGCGGGCCTGACCGAGTTCAATGCGGTTGGCGACATCCACGACGCCATTCAGAACACCGAGGCAGGCGTTGCTGATGTCGTAGATGGCGGCGTCGCGGTTGATGTTCAACAGACTGGCGACGGAGCAGGCGGTGGCCGGCTCGTGGTTCTCGCGGCAGACGCCTGCATAGATCAGCACGTCGATTTCGTCCGGGCTCACGTCGGCACGGGCGAGTGCCTTGCGGCCGGCGGCGGCGGCACCCTGCGAAACGGGATAATCCGGTTCCCACCAGCGGCGTTCGCTGATGCCCGTGAGCAATTCGAGTTGCCCTGCGGCCATGCCCATCGAGTCGTACATCGGCGCGAGCCGCGACTCCAACTCCGCAGTGGAAACGACCACCGGAGCGAGTTCGTACCCGATCGATTCGATGTGAACGCGCGAGTAATTCATCCTCGTTACTCTAGGGTAAAGTCGATCATCTGGTAGATCACGCGGCCGTCCACGGTGAGAAACCCATTCGCTTTCAAGCGCTGAGCGGAGACGTCGGCTTCGGTCACTTCGAGAATCACGGTCACTTCGCGATCGGTGGGCAGCACCTGACCGCGATAGACCCACGAATGGGCGCTGCCGGACTTCGGTGGCACAGGCATTCCTGCCTGTGCTGTTTGTACACAGGCAGGAATGCCTGTGCCACCCCAGCGCTTCCAGGCCACATACTTCAGTAATTGCAGGAATGATTCCAGCCCAAGCGAGCCGGGCCAGACCGGATCCTGCACGAAGTGCGCCTTAAAGAACCAAGCCGCGGGATCAACCGCGATGCGGCCCACAACCAAGCCGAGCCCCTTCGAGCCCCCTGCTGGCAGATAGGTTTCGATGCGATCGACCATCCGAAATTTGGGCGCGGGAAACGGCGCATCGTGCGGCAGCTCGCCCCGTTCACTTCGAGCCACATCCTGACCGCTCGGCCACGGCACCTTCGCCTCCCGGATCCCCACTTGGTTCGCCAACTGATCCTTCGTGAAGAACCCGAAGTACGTCGTTCCTTCGTACACCTTCCCCGCGCGGCTCGACACGAGCATGTCGTAGTGCTGAATAATCATGCCGGCCGAACTCGAGACGTTGGTCATCTTCGCGGTCATGCTCAGTGTGCCAATGTCGGGCGTGACTGCGAGGAACTGCGTGGCCTTGCCGCCGAGGTTGCGGAAGCTCATGTCGATGGGGCTGGTGAGTGCCGAGCCGCAGTAGGCCGCGAGCCAGCCGCACGGTTGGAGGGCTATCTCCAACAGGACGCTGAACGGCATTTTCTCGCTGCGATTGGCTTCGAAATACCATGCGTCCGGCGGCACGTCGTACTCACCGATGCAAGCAGCACCGGCCGCGAGAACGAACGGCTTACCTGCTGTCGGCGTGATGCGGTCGATGAACATGAAGGGCGGGCCGGGCAGCCGCGCGATGACGCGATCGCGGTCGAACGGCTCGTACGGTTCCCCGAACGCATCCGAAGGATTGCCCGTGGCGTAGGCGAGAATGTGATCGCGATCGAAGTTAAAGTTTAGCCGCGACGCGGAGTCCTCGGAGCGGAGCGCGGGGGACCAAGTTCGTTCCAATTTTTCGCGGGTGAGTCCCGTCATCTTCAGGCACATGTTCGTGATCTCGACGATGGGCTTGCCGTCGGCGAACATGAGCGCGTCGGCGATGCAGTACGGAGCGGGCGGGACGCCCGCGCTCCCAGGGGGCCCGTAGCCGAGTTCCTTCACGGTCACTTCGTAGGTCACGGTCTTCGTGGTCGCGATCACCTGGCCTCGGCACTTGAGGCGGCTGTCGATGCCGGGGATCGGTTCGCACACCACAGCGTCGCCGATCCACCCGAGCCGCATGAGGAAGATGCGGAGCGTGTGCAGGCAGCACTCGTACATGAGCGTGCCGGGCATCACCATGTCGTCCACGAAGTGGCAGGTGAGGAACCAGTCGTTGGGGTGAATGTCGAACTCGGCGCGAACGAAGCCGATGCCGAAGCGGCCACCGGTGGGTTCGATGAGCGGCACGCGATCGACGAGCCGCAACATGCCGCTGGGAATGGTGGCGATTGGCGAGCCGAGTCGCGTAAGCGACCGGGTGATCGGGGTAAACGATTTGCCGAACGCCGCGACGAGATCGCCTTCGCGCAGGGCTTGCACCTGTTCCGCATCGAGGGAGCATTCACTCATCGGCACGAAATCGCGCCAGTCGGCGGACTTCTTCCCCGGCATCCGCTGTTTGTCGAAGTTGGTCTGCACGATGCCGCGGCCTGCGGCCAGTGCCGCCGCCGTGAAGAATCCGGCCACGCCGTTCCGCATCGTGATGAACGGCTCGCCGTTCACCGTGCCGTCGAAGCGGAAGCGGAACAGCCATGCGTCGCCTTGCTTCGCGAACTCGTCGATGCGGATGTCGTACGCGATCGTCTCGCCGACGCGGGGCAGGCCGCGATGGAAGCTGACCACGGCATCGAGCAGGCGATAAACGGCGAGGCCGCGGGTCTCGAAGTCGATGCCGAGAAACCCGGAGAGGAAGAGGTCCGCCTGCCCGGCTTCGACCGAAATTGCCGTGGGAATGCGGTCGTTTTCGAGGTACCAGCGGTCCGACCGCACGGTGTGTTCCGTGACCACGCGGCCCGGCTTCATCGACTTCGGTTCGCCCTCGATCAGCGTGATGCAATCGACGAGTTGCAACGGTCCATCCGGAAGCCGCACGCGTGTCGGGAACCGATCCACCTCGGCGAATTGCGGCCCGAGGGCGTCCGCGATCTTGCCCACGGCGAACGCACAACACCGTTCATAACTGAGTGCACGAGGAACCTCACCGTTTAGCCGCGACCCGGAGTCCGCGGAGGGGAGCGCGGGCAGAGGCAGCGCTCCGCCTCCTTGCCAAGCGCTCAACAGTGCCGTTTGAAATTGCAGCACGCCGGCAGCGGAATCGATGATCCGCTGATTCACGCGGAGGAAGACTTCCTGAGCCTGCATCGTAGCCACCTGCACGTCGCAAGTCGCCGCAATGATCGGTGCCAGCGACGGAATCTCGAAGTTCGCCGGCGCGAGTGACAAGGCGGTGTCACTCGGTGGAACGACACTCGGAGCGGGCTCTACTTCGGGCGAACCGGCGACGTCAGTCGCCGGGTGTTCGACAACAGGAATCGGCCTCACCCCCACCGGGATCGCGATCTCCGCTCCGTTGTCCAGCTTCACCTCGCGATGCCCCACGCAGTGCGTCTCGGTTCCATAGAGTGCCGCAAGATCGACCGGCACTCGCTCCGCGATCAGGCTTCCCAGCAGTCGCAAGACCTGTGAAACCGCATCGATCTTCGCCGCGTGAACCGCCCGCGCCAGGTGCGGCCGCTCGCCGAGAATCGCGTCGATCATCCGCGTGCAGGATGAACCAGGACCCACCTCCAGAAATACCCGCACGCCATCGCGGTATGCGGCTTCGACCACGTTCGGAACGTCGATCGCGTTCAGGAGCCCGGCCGTAATCGAATCCGCGGCGCTCTTTTCGGTCGGCTTGTACGACCGGCCCCAGGCACCGCTGTAGACGGTGACATCCTTCGGTGCCGTGACGGGCAGCGTGTGCAGTTCGCGGTACGGCACCTCGACGGGGCTTCCCACTTCGCAATGCGCGAGCGTGACGCCGGTGAGCGGGAAGTACGGCTTGCCGATCGCGGCGGCGAGCTTTTCGACATCGGCTCGTTCGCCTCCGATCACGCATTCGGTCGGCGTGTTCACGATCAAGAGGTACGCCTTGAGCCCTGGACGCAAGGCGGCTTCAACATCGTCGGCCCCGGCACTCACGATGCCGGCGGCCCAGTTCGCGGTTTGATTCTTCGCGAGCCCCCAGTGCATGCGAGCCGCATTGAACGGCGGTGCCAGGTCGGAGTTGAACAGCGTCGAGGCCTGCATCCGCTTGAACATTTCGTCGCGGCTTCGCCAGGCCCGGATGCCGAAGAGCCCGGCCGATTCGCCCAGGCTGAGGCCGATCATCGCGTCGAACTTCACGCCGAGATGAACGAGCAAATCGGTGACGAGGCTGCCGACCGTGACTTGGCCGAACATGAGGTCGCGGTGCGGCGCTTCGTTGGTGCGGTCGTTCCAGAAGAAGTCCGGGGCGAACTGGCTGCGGAGCAGTTCGTTCTCGGACTGTTGACGGCGGAGCAACTCGGGCCACTGCGTGCCGAGGTCGCGGCCCATGCAGTCGAACTGGTTGCCGGAGCCGGGGAAGACCACCGCGATCTTGGCCTTCGGGCCGAGCGGTGACGGCGAATGGAAAATGCGGTCGCGGTGCGCGATGCCGCTTGCAGCTTCGCGATGGCTCGCGCGCTCGAGGAGTTCGGCCGTAGAGCCAGCCACGATCGCGACGGCGAGTTTCTTACGCGAAGCGGGCGGGTTCACACGGAACCACTCCCGCGCGAGGGCTTCGATGTTCCCATCCCGACCTTCCGCAGTCGAACGCAGTTGCTTCAAACCTGCATCGAGTTCTTG
This sequence comes from Gemmataceae bacterium, assembly GCA_043733485.1. GTDB lineage: Bacteria > Planctomycetota > Planctomycetia > Gemmatales > Gemmataceae > Urbifossiella. The sequence continues at coordinate 12,027 of JAYTGN010000246.1, read as the reverse complement.
AGGTGAATTGCCTTCAACGACGAACAGCGCTTCACCTCGCGCACCGAGAGGCTGAGCGCGATCGGTGCTCAAAGCCGTTGCGTTCTTCGCATGCTCTTCGAGAATGACGCTGATGCAAGTGCCGTCGGCACCACTGGAGGCGATGGCCGCGCGGCGCGGGCCCTTCGCGCGATCGTGGAGCCAGTAGCACGGCGAACCGCGCGCCGGAAGCACTTCCTGATAAATCGCCAAGCAAGCTCGCGCCAACATTGCCGCCCCGCTCGCGGCTCCGGTATAGCCGACGTCCGCTTCGGACGGAGTCTCGGCGAGGCCGTCCGCGTACTCGATGGTGTCGAACTCGATTTGTGCTTCGAAGCACGCCAGCATCACGGCACGATCGTTGGCTTCCGAACTCGGAACGGAGTCGCTCGGTTCGCCGCCGCCAGCCACGCCGATTCCCGTGATGACGGCATACACGCGGTCGCCGTCGCGCTCGGCGTCATCCAATCGCTTCAGAACGAAGGCCGCCGCGCCTTCACCGGGGTTCGTGATCCTACCCGGCAGCACGGTTCGCGGGTCGCCGGCAAGATCGACTCCGCCCACGAGGGCACGATCGATTTCGCCCGCGCCGAGAGCCCGCACCGCGAGTTCGAGTGCCCGGACCGCAGAGGCTTCCTCGCTGCACACGGTATGGCTCGGCCCGCCGAAGTGGAACGCCCGGGCGATGCGGCTGGCCGCGATGCTGCCCAGCGCGCCCATCACGCGATTGGCGTTGAGCGCGGGGGGCAGGTTGTCCTCTCTCCTGTCTCCCGTCTCCTGTGCCAGGAGCGACCAACGCAGGTGGTAGTTCGTGGTGTTCGGGTCGAGGCCGAGGCCGATGAACACGCCGGTGTTCGGGTCGTCGTTCGAGATGGTTGCGTGCGAATCGTCGAGGGCCGCGGCGGCAACTTGCAGCATGAGCAGTTGCTGCGGCAGCATCTCTTCCAGTTCCTTCGGCGGGATGCGGAACCGGCCGATCGGGAAGTTCAATTCCTCGATGAAGTAGCCGGGCGGACACTTCTTGGAACTCAAGCTCCAACCATTTTGTTTCGGAGCCAGGGCTGGCGAATCGGCTCCGAAGATGCGTTCTTGCAAGGAACGCAAATCCTTCCACGAGCCGAAGTGCGCCGCGAGGCCGACGATGGCGATGGGTATTGTTGGTGGTCCGCTCCCTGCGGGAGCAGCCGCACTCGGAGAGTGCGGACTACCAACCGGAGCATCGGCCACCGTTACCAATTTGGGTACGATGTTCGTGCTCGTTCGCCGTGGCGCGCGGACTTCATACGGCTGGCCAGTCCAGGCTTCGAGCAGGAGGTGCGCGTTGACGCCGCCGAAGCCGAAGCCGCTGACGGCGGCGCGGCGCGGACCCTCAACTCGTTCCCATTCCGAGACCGTGCCGTGAACCTGGAACGGGCCGTTCGCGTAACGCAGCGCCGGGTTGGGCTCGCGAAAGTTCGCTTGCGGGGGAAGCGTGCCGGCGTTCAAGGCGCGGATCACTTTCGCGGTAGCGGCGGCTCCGGCCCCGGTGAGCAGATGCCCGACCGTGGACTTCACGGACCCGATCGCGCACTGGCCCGGCTTCCAACCCGTTTCGCCCCACAGTTCGCGCAAACTCTCGAACTCGACCGCGTCGCCGACGAGCGTGCCGGTGGCGTGGCACTCGATCAGGTCGACGTCTTGCGGCTTCCACCCGGCGTTCTGGTAAGCTCGCCGCATCGCCCGGAGTTGACCTTCCTTCGCTGGGGCGAGCAGATTCCCGTGCATGTCGTTGGAGAGGCCGACGCCCGCAATCGTGGCCAGGATCGCGTCGCCGTGGCGGAGGGCATCCGAGAGCCGTTTCAGGACGAAGATCGCGGCCCCTTCGCCGACCATGAGGCCGTCCGCCTTCGCATCGAAGGGCGAGCATCGGCCCGAGACGGAGAGCGCACGGAGTTGCGCGAAGCCCATCTGCGTGTAGTGCGAATCGGAGCCGTTGACGCCGCCGGCGAGCATGGCGTCGGCCCGGCCCGCGAGCAGTTCATCCGCGGCGAGTTTGATGGCGTAAAGGGACGAAGCACACGCCGCATCGAGGGTGAAGCTGCCGCCGCCAAGGACGAGCGACTTGGCGAGCATCCCAGCGGGCAGCCCCGCGACGTATCGGTTCAAAGGGTGCGTCTTCTTCGGCTCGCCGCCCAGATACTCCCGGCAGAGTGCGTTCGCCTTCTCGGTGGGCAGGCAGATGTTCCCCAGCACGACGCCGACTCGCGATCGCTCGACCGCGGCCGTTCTCGCGGTTTTCCAGGCTCGGTTCCCAGCATCCAGGACCAAGTGAAAGAGCGTGTCGAGCTCATCCACGAACGCCGGGTCGATGTTCAGTCCGGCGAGGTCCGGTTCGAACGGGTCGAGGAAGTAGCCGCGCGTGGAATAGACCGTGTCCGGGTTCGCGATGCGAGGATCGTAATAGTCCCTGGCGGGCCGGGGCCAGCGGCCGTCTGGCACCTCACGCGAGCAGTCCTCGGCGCTGGAAACCGTGGCCCAAAAGCGATCGAGATCGGCTCCGGCTCCGGGAAACCGCACTGCCTGGCTCACGATCGCGACGCGTTCGTTGAAATTCGTCATGGGAGGCATTGTAGAATTCCGGCCAAATGAGTTCTCCGTTTGCCAATTGGCAGCCCTTCACCTTCCCTGCATAATAACGCTCCACTGCGGAACCGGGTCGAGGAGGGGTTACGTGATCGGCACTGGCAGCACCCACAAGCTGAAGATCTTCAGCGGGCGGGCGAACCGGCCCCTGGCCGAGACCATCGCCAAGCACCTCGGCGTGCCGCTGGGCAACATCAACCTCGGCACCTTCCCCGACGGCGAGACGATGGTCCGCATCGACGAAGACGTCCGCGGCCGCGATGTCTTCCTCGTGCAACCGACGTGCCCGCCCGTGAATCAGCACACGATGGAATTGCTCATCATGCTGGACGCATTCAAGCGTGCCAGCCCGGCCCGCATCACGGCCGTGATCCCGTATTTCGGCTACGCCCGGCAGGATCGCAAGGACATGGGCCGCGTGCCGATCAGCGCCAAGCTCGTCGCGGATCTGTTGACCACGGCCGGTGCCAATCGCGTGCTCTGCCTCGATCTTCACGCCGCGCAGATTCAAGGTTTCTTCAATATTCCCGTGGACCACCTTTACGCATCGAAGGAAATCACGGCCCACGTGCGGGCGCTCGGCATCCCAAAAGAAGACCTCGTGGTGCTGAGTACGGACGAGGGAAACGTGAAGAAGAGTTTGAAGTACCAGCAGGCGCTGGGCGGCCAAATTGCCGTCGTCGACAAGCGAAGGAGTAGTGCGACCAAGACCGAGGCCGCCCATCTGATTGGGGCACCGGTTGAAGGCAAGACGGTCGTGATTTTCGACGACATGATCTCGACGGCGGGGAGTTTGATCAATGCGGCGGCCATCGCCCGCAAGCACGGCGCGAAGAAAATTTACGCCTGCGCCACGCACGGATTGCTGGTCGATCAGGCGATCAACCGGATTCGCGAGGCGGGCCTGGAGCAGATCGCGGTGACGGACAGCATCCCGCTGACGAGCGAGAAGTTGTTGCCGAACGTGAAGGTGATTTCGGTCGGGGCACTGTTGGCGAACGCGATCCGCCGCATTCACGAAGATCAGTCGATCAGCGAATTGTTCAACGACGAGGCCATCGTGCGGTGAGTTCAAGCCGCGAGGCGGTCCATCGCTTGGAAGACGGCTTCGTACTGCCGTTCCACGGTTCGCTTCTCGACGACGCCGCGAGCATGGATCACGCCGGGGATGAAAAGCAGCATCGTGAGGCAGACATTCTTGGCAGCCTGACCTGGCGTGCCGGACGCGAGAACCGCGAGGGGTGGGCAGACAAAAGCGAGCAGAGCGAGCATGATCGAACCTCCCAAGTAAATCCGGGCCTCCTATCCCGTGCCGATGAAGTCACTTTAGCGGGCGAAGATTAACGGACGCTGATAGAGCGCGTTGCGCCCGTGTTACCGAGGCATTCGCCGGCTCGGTTCATTCCTTTAGAACGACGCCGCTCGTCGAATGACATTGCAGGAAAAACTGACGTTGGAAGTGATACCGAGGCTCGGCAGGAACCTTACAATTGGAAGAGTCGAAGTGTGAACGCCGCATGATACGACAGCTCGGATGCCGCATTCAGGCGTTTCGCCCTTGCCGCCAACCGCCTGGCTGACTCGTGGAGCCAGACGGATGAAACCAAACTCGCGACTGCCGGATCGTACTCTTTCACGACCAAAGCCGTGCCCCCTCCCGGCAATGGAGAAGCTCTCTTCGTGACGTCGACAATCAAAGTGAGTAAAGCCGGGCAAACAGAAGGGTCCACCTTCGCTGTGGCGAGTGTTCCGGCGGCTAAAATGGCCGAGTAGTTGTTAAGTTGGTCGCGGGGCTCGAGATCGAACGGTCAGTTCGTTGTGCCACCATCGCCCGTGAGCCGTTTCCAAGGAGTAGGAATGTCAACTTCGACCCGAAGTACGCCGGTTCGCCAGGGCCTGACGTTGTTGGAAGTGATTGTCGTGATGACCATCCTCGCACTGATGGTCGGGATGCTCCTTCCGGCCATCCAGAAAGTCCGTTCGGCGGCGGCCCGCATGAAGGGCCTCAACAACCTCAGACAAATCTCACTCGCGACCCACAGCTACGCGAACGCCAATCAAGAGCGGCTGCCGTACTTCTCCTACCGGCAACCGCACCGATTCGTCGACAGCAACCCGCTCGTTGATGTTCTGCTGCATATTAATATGTACCAGAATTACGCGGGCGACTCCGGCCAGTGGGGCCGGTACGTAGGAGCGATCTTCCAGGATCCCCTCGACCCGAGTTATGCGGAGTTGCCGAAAGTCGGAGGGGATACCAGTTTTGTGGCCAGCGCGCTCGTGTTTCGCAAAGGAATGCAACTCGGCCTGTGCTGCCCGGATGGGTCATCGAGTACGATCGGGTGGACGCAGCAGTACGCGAACTGCTCGGGTCATGCATTTCTAAGCAATGAAGCCGCACCGTGTGGAATTGTCTTTATCAGTTCACCGCCCTGGAATGGACGGCCATTTTACACCTCGAACCGGAGGCACTCGTTTGCCGACCGCGAATGTGGGGATGTGTACCCCGTAACCACCGATGGCGTGACCCGACCTGCGAGAGATTACTACGACGTCGATCACACTCTATTTCAGGTCGCCCCCCGCGCGCAAGATTGCTCCCCCAACGTCCCGACAGCACCTCATCCCGCGGGCTTGGCGTGTGCCATGATGGACGGCAGTATTCGCACGCTCCCCGGATCTATCTCGCCGTCCGTTTTCTGGGCGCTCGTGACACCGAACGGGGATGAAGTGATCGGTGACTGGTAGTGAGCCCGTCGACTCGCGACTGCTCCGGACGGCACCGTCCGGGAGTGGTCCTCGACCCGGAACGTCCTCGCGACTCAGTAGCGCACCCGACCGTTGCCAAGGGCTGTCGAGGGATTGCGTGATGAAGACTCATGCAACCCCGGCCGGTTTCTCCGATTTCGTTGGCATCGTTTGAAGTAAAGCACGCAGCACGGCGTTCACATCCTGGGAGCCCAGAAACGCTGCGGCCACCTCGGGATCGAGTACGACTAATCGACCACCCTTCTGAAGGCCCGCGGCGAAGCGATTGGGCTTCGCCTTGGAATAATCGAACTGATATTCGGACCGGAGTTCGTCGCTCATGGGTCAACCCCCCATTGGATGGTCTTCGTGATTCAGTCGTTCGCTCGGGCTGGCAACCCGAGCGCTGATGATCCGGATATTGTCATCGCGCTCCGTGTAGCTTATCACAAGTACTCGGTTTCGGTCGGAGTACCCGACGATCACTTCGCGCAACTCGTCGAGGGAATGATCTGGGTCGGGAAAGATCGCCGCGAGAGGGTCGGCAAAAACCGTGGCAGCTTCGGGAAACGAAACGCCATGCTTTTGCCGATTAGACTGCGCCTTGGTTTCGTCCCATTCAAAGTTGGGTGTCACAGGCACTTCTCCTCACCTCGCGCGATTCCGACGGGACTCACAAGATGAACTTGCTCAGGTCTTCACTTTGCACGATCGGGCCGAGCTTGTCGCGGACGAACTTGCCGTCCACGATCACGGTCTTCTCGGGCAGGTCCGGGCCCTCGAAACTCACCTCCTCCACCACCTTCTCCAGGATCGTGTGAAGGCGGCGAGCGCCGATGTTCTGGGCGGAACGGTTCACCTCGAACGCGATGTCCGCGAGCGCTTCGATGCCGTCCGGCGTAAAGCTCAACTCGACGCCCTCCGTCTTCAACAACTCCGAGTATTGCTTGGTCAGGGCGTGTTTGGGCTCGGTGAGCACGCGCAGGAAATCGTCGCGGGTCAGGTCCGTGAGTTCGACGCGGATCGGGAAGCGACCCTGCAACTCCGGCATCAGGTCCGAGGGCTTCGACGTGTGGAAGGCACCCGCCGCGATGAACAAGATGTGGTCCGACTTCACCGGCCCGTGCTTGGTGTTCACGGTGGTGCCTTCGACCACGGGAAGCAAGTCGCGCTGCACGCCTTGCCTCGACACGTCCGGACCGTGGCCCGAGGACGGGCCGCAGATCTTGTCGATCTCATCGAGGAAGACGATGCCGCTGTTCTCGACCTTGGCGATGGCCTTCTCGGTAACGCTAGCGCGATCGATGAGCGCCTCGGTTTCCTGCTCCGTGAGCAACTTGCGGGCGTCGCGGATCGTCAGGTTCCTCGCCGCGTTCGACCGCGGCATGATCCGATCGAGCATCCCCTGCATGTCCACGTCCATGTTCTCCATGCCGAGATTGGAGAAGATTTGAACCGGTGCCGTCCGCTGCTCGACGGTGAGTTCGACGGTGCGATCTTCGAGTTCTCCGGCTTCGAGCTTGGCGCGAAACTTGTCGCGCGTCCGCTGCCGCTTCTCGAGTTCTTCCTTCTCGCTTTCCTTGTCCTGCTCTTTGTCTTCGCTCGCTTCCTGCTCCGGCTCCCACGGCGCGGAAGGCTTGCTCGGCGTCGGCGGCACGAGCAGATCGAGCAACCGTTCGGTCACGCGCTCCTTCGCCTTCTCCATCACTTGTTGCCGCATCTCGGACTTCACGAGCCCGATGGAAGCTTCGGTGAGGTCGCGGATAATGCTCTCAACGTCGCGGCCGACGTAGCCCACTTCGGTGAACTTGGTGGCCTCGATTTTGATGAACGGAGCCCCGACGAGCGAGGCGAGTCGGCGGGCGATTTCGGTTTTGCCGACGCCCGTGGGCCCGATGAGGATGATGTTCTTGGGCGTGACGTCCTTGCGGAGGTCTTCGGGCAGTTGTTGCCGGCGCCAGCGATTGCGGATGGCGACCGCGACGGCCCGTTTGGCCGCGGATTGCCCCACGATGTACTTGTCGAGTTCGGCCACGATCTGCCGCGGTGTCAGGTCCATGTGTGCTCGGCTGGAAGGTTGTGATTCCGAGTGCGAACGGAAACCATATGCCAATGATACGCACGAGCCGCATGAGGGGAATGCCGTGGACCGGACGCAGATCGAAGGCTTCCTCGCGGAGTCGCTCGCCGGACGCAAGATCTCCGGCAGCGAGAAGCAGACCCTCGCGGCCTGGGTGGCGGATCACGCGAAGAACGATCAGCAGAAAGGCGTACTCCGGCACGACGCGTTCGAACTAGCCCGGAATGCCGTTTCCGACCCCGAGGCCGCTCTCATTATCGGCTGGCTCGAGGACGTGCTGAAAGCCGTGGTGCCAATTCATGCGGAGAATGCAGGCGGTGCGACTTCGCTGCCGATGAACGATTCCGCGTTCTTCTCGCCTGGTGAGGAGTGTCTGACGGAGATCGTTCACCGCTTCCAGACCTCGAAGCGGACTGTCGATCTTTGCGTGTTCACCATCACGGACGACCGCATCAGCCGGTCGATCCTCGAGGCGCATCGCCGCGGGGTGAAGGTGCGGATCATTTCGGACGCAGAGAAAGCGGACGATCTCGGATCGGACTTGAGGCAGTTCGCCGACAGCGGCATCCCGGTGAAGTTGGTTCGCGCGATGTCCGCTGATGCCTACAAGTCCGGGCACATGCACCACAAGTTCGCGATCTTCGACGGCACCCGCCTCGTGAACGGCAGCTACAACTGGACTCGCGGCGCCGCCGACATCAACTTTGAGAACCTGATCGAGAGTGCCGACTCGAACCTGCTGCGGCGCTTCGGTGCGGAGTTCGAGCGGCTGTGGAACCTCGCGTGATGCTCGCGCTCCGCTCCGAGGACTCCGCGTCGCGGCTAAACTTTTGCTTACGCGCGCGGGGCGGGCAGTTTCCAGGCACCGGGCGTCGGGGATGGAGTCGCCTTCAACGCGCCGTCGAGCTTCAGGTTGCTCGGCATCGTCGAATCGTTCGCGGCCAACGCATCGTCCCACTTCAACCAGCGCTCGGCGTAGGCCGCGTTGCGACCGAGGATCGCCGTGAACGTGGACTCGGTCACCTGCTTCAACTCGTTCAGCGGCTTGCCGGCGCGGATGCTGTTCAAGAGGTCAATGTGCTCCTGCACGTAGGCGTCGCGGTCGTCTTCCCCGACCTGCTTGTTGTTGATGGCGTAGTTGTTCACGCGGCAGGTGCCGGTGCTGCCGAACACCATCTCGGAAATGTCGCCCTCACTGGCCGCGATGTGCCGGCAGTACGAGAACACGCGCACGCCGTTCTTGTATTCGTACTCGACCGCGAAGTGATCCCAGATTTGGCCGTACTGGTTCGGGTCGGCGACCGCACCACCCGGACGCGCCGCCCGGCCGCCGATGCCCGTCGCGCGGATCGGGTGCGAACCGATCACCCAGTTGGCCACGTCCAGGTTGTGAACGTGCTGCTCGACGATGTGATCGCCGCAGAGCCAGAGGTAGTGGTACCAGTTGCGGAGTTGGTAGGCGGTGTCCGGTTCGCCGGGCTGGCGCGGATTGAACCAGATCGGGTTCGGGCCGCCCGAGTTCCACGCCACGCGGGCCGAGATCACGTTGCCGATCGCGCCGTCGTGAATCTTCTTGATCGTCTCGATGTAGCCCTTCTGATGGCGGCGCTGGGTGCCCGCGACGATGGCGATGTTCCGCTTCTTCGAATCTTCGACGAGTTCGAAGCACTTGCGAATGCCGGTCGCATCCACGGCCACGGGCTTCTCGCAGAAGACGTGCTTGTTGGCCTTCACGGCCGCTTCCAGATGCACGGGCCGGAAGCCCGGCGGAGTCGCGAGAATCACCAGATCGACGCCGCAGGCGAGGAGTTTCTGGTAGGCGTCGAAGTCGGCGAAGGTCGTGTCCGGCGTGATCTTCACCGAGGCGGCGTACTGGCCGTATTCCTTGTGCTTCGGGTTCGCGAAATCGCGGGCGGCGGCTTCGGCCCGATCCTTGAACACGTCGGCGACGGCCACGATCTCGATCTTCGGGTTCATCCCGTTGATCGCTTCCTCGGCTTCGAGAATGTTCTTGACGGCACCGCGGCCTCGGCCGCCGCACCCGATGAGACCCACCTTGATGACATCGCCGCCGGCGACATGCGCCCCGGCGAAGTTCGTGACCAAGGCACTGCCCGCCACCGCGGCAGACGCCTTCAGAAAATCGCGACGATCGGACGGAGAGGACATGAGAAACTCCAGTTTGGGGATGCAAAGAAGAACTAACCACAGAGGCACAGAGGCACAGAGAAATACAGTAACTGAAAACAGAAATACATATCAACGGGTTGAACGATTCGACTCCATTCTCTTCAAACTCTCAGATGTCCGCTCCGTGTCTCTGTGCCTCTGTGGTTAGTCTGGTTTTGGTTTTATTCCGACTTCTTGACGACCTTCGGCTTCAGCCCGACAAGCTCGGGTTGCTCTTCTTCGGCGAGTACGACGCGGAAGCCAACCACGTCCATGCGGGTGAGCCACCAGATGCTTTGCGGTTCCTGCGGATCCCACTTCATCCAGGTCTTATCGGAAAAGCGGCGAGCGGCACTGCGGCAGCGGTCGGCCTTGTCCGCCCACGAGCCGCCCCGAATCGCGTGCGACCACTTCTGATCGGTCGGCAGCGTAACGGGGCTCAGGCTGAGTTTGTTCGCGGCGAACTTCTCGTAGGCCTTCGGGTCGTACTGATCCAGCGTCCACTCCGCGACATTGCCGTAAAGGTCGTGGATGCCGAAGGGGTTGGGCTTGCGGGTGCCGACCTTGTGCGTGCAGCCCTTCTGTTTCTGGGGGAAGTTCTCTTCGTCCTTCGAGTTGTCCTTGAACCATGCGTATTCTTCGAGCATCTTGGGGTCGTTGCCGAAGGAGTAGCCGGTGTCGCCCTTGCCGCCGCGGGCCGCGTATTCCCATTCGGCCTCGGTGGGAAGGCGGTAGGCGCGACCCGTTTTCTTCGACAGCCAGTTGCAGTAAGCCATGGCGAAGTGGTGCGTCATGCACAGGGCCGGGTGGCCGTCGCGGCCGTGCTCGTAGGTTTCATCCACGAACGTGTTCGTCGGTCGGGTCACGGCGTCGGGGCCGAGTTTCTTCGCGCCAATGTCGTTGGAAACGAGGAACTCCGCGTCGTACCAGAAGAGGTCGAGTTCGTCCCACGTGACCTCGCACTTGGCCATCCAGAAGCTGCCGACCTTCACTTTGTGTTGGGGGCCTTCGTTGGGGTCGCGGCCGGCTTCGGTCTCCGGGCTGCCCATGAGGAACTCGCCGCCCGGCACATAGACCATGTCGAACTTCGCGGCCAGGGGAATTTTCTGCTTCGTGTTTTCGTCGATCTTGTGGCTCGTCGTCTTCTCGGTGTAGTTCTTGCGTTCGAGCTTCGGGGCGGCGACGGGCTTGCCGTCGACGGCCAGGAGGCACGCCGTCGAGGTGCAGGCGAACGCGAGTAAAAGCACGGTGCGAAGTGCGAGCATTCTGATAGAGTCCCCGAAGGGGTGCGCGATGTCAACAAAAAGCTGTGTGATCGGGCTGGTTTATCTTATCGCATTCGCGGCGATTCGTCCGTCCTTTGACGCTCCCGCGCTCGGCTCCGAGGACTGCGCCTCGCGGCGAATCGGTATCGCCCGATTCGAGTTTGAATCGAAACTCATGGGCACGACGTTCCGCATCGTGCTTTATGCCGCGAATCGGGAAGTCGCTGAGAAGGCGTCCAAGGCCGCGTTCGCACGGGTGGCCGATCTCGACGGCATCATGAGCGACTACAAGAAAGACAGCGAACTGATGCGGCTCTGCGCCAAATCTGGCGAGGCGGTGCCCGTGAGTGAGGACCTCTTCGCCGTACTCGCGAAGGCCGAGGAGATGTCTAAGGCGTCTGACGGGGCATTCGATATTACGGTCGGGCCGGTGGTGCAACTCTGGCGGCACGCGCGGCGCACGCAGCAACTTCCCGACAAGGACGAACTCGCGGCGGCGCTGGCCAAAGTGGACTACCGCAAGGTTCAACTCGATCCGAAAATGCGGACCGCGAAGCTGCTCGCGCCCGGGATGCAACTCGATCTCGGCGGCATCGCCAAGGGCTACGCGGCGGATGCCGCCTTGCAGTTGCTTCGCGAGAAGTTCGGCATCGAGCAGGCACTCGTGGCCGCCGCGGGCGACATCACCTGCGGCGACCCGCCTCCCGAAAAAGAATTCTGGACCGTGGACATCGCACCCATCGCGAAAGGTCAGAAGCCGCGCGGTTTGAAGCTCGCGAATGCGGCCGTTTCCACCTCTGGCGACCTGGAACAATTCGTCGAGATCGGCGGCGTCCGCTATTCGCACATCGTCGATCCGAAGACCGGCCTCGGCATCACCGGCCGCCGCAGCGTCACCGTGATTGCCAAACGCGGAGTGACGGCAGACAGCATGACCAAGGCCGTGATGTTGTTGCCGCGCGAGAAGGCGCTGGAGTTAGTGGAGAATACAAACGGTACCGCAGTGTACATTGTGACCGTGGGCAAGGACGAGAAATTGGAATTCGTGGAGTCGAAGCGCTTTAACGAGTTCGCAAAGTGATAGGCCGCGTATTGAAACCCGGTTTCTGCTTTGGAATCCGGGTT
>JAYTGN010000245.1:0-11927 GCA_043733485.1 Gemmataceae bacterium | reverse complement strand
ATGAAAGCGGGCGGGACGCCCGCGCTCCCAGGCTCAGAGGACAGCAGCGAGGCGGGATGAAAGCGGGCGGGACGCCCGCGCTCCCAGGCTCAGTCCTTGAACAGCACATCCAGGCCGGCGGCGTTCTCGGGAACGGTTGCCGCTTCCGCCGCACCATCCGAGTGCTTCCAAGTAAACTTCGCCGGCAACTCCGCGTGCAAGTACGATTTCTTCGGCAACCTCACGGCCTTCCCCTCGATCACGAGATCGAGGTCGCGGTTCGTGTGGTTGAAGAACCCGATCTTGCGAAGCAGCGTACCCGTGGCCGAACCGCTGACCGCGAAGACCTGCACCTTGACGGCCGCGGTGAGCGGGCTGGATCGCACCGTCGTCGACGGGATCACGCCGGACGGACCGCCGGGCGTTTCGGGAGGCAACACCAGCGGGGGCAACTCGTCCTTCGAGTTCTGCACCTTCCGAGGCTCCGGCAACGGAATCGGGGGTAGCGGATCGTTCCCCGCAGGTGCCGGAGAAGGCACGGCGCTGGGAAGTGGCGGAAGCATTGGCTTCGCATCCGAACCCGGCAACGGCGGGATCACCAAGGGTGGCGTCTTCGGAACCATCGGGTCCGGGATCGTGTTCAGCGGCGCGGGAGCGGGCATCGGTGCCGCGATTCCTCCGCTCGCCGGCCTCACCATCGGGTCCGATTCGGGCTTCACCACCGATGGCGGCGAACCCGGAATCACGGTCACGACGGGCGGCGAACTGGGAACCGGGGCAGCCTGAACTTTTGGAACGGTAGCCGGCGGGATGTTCTGGTAACCGGGCTGCGGAACGAATGCGGGGTACGGCTGGTAGTAGTACGGGACGGGCTGGACCTGGTAAAGCGGAACGAAGTACGGCCGGTAGATCGGGAAGCCGAAGGGGCCGAAGTTGTAGCTGTAGGGCAAGCAAGGCGGCGGCGCACACCAGGGGCGATAAAAGGCGGTCGCTCCCTCGGCCGAAGCCAGAACGCCGGCGAGTGCCAGCGCGAACACGTAGCGTTTCATGGTGAAATCCTTCCCGTTGCGTCGTGCGCCGGCCGCGACCGATCCCCCGATCGCGTTCCCTCCTGCACCGGCTGCATTGTTGTACTCGCAAACGCACCCACGGCTCAAGAGAATTGCGTATACTGCAACGATTCTCCAGGTCGTGCCGGTCGCGCTCCCTGGAATCCGACCGGCGTTCCTCCCATGACCTCGCGTTCTCCACTGGATTGGTTGGCCTGGCTCGGGCACCTCACGGGGTTCGGGCTGCGCGTGCTCCCGCAAGTGGTCCGAGCGTTCGCCCATCCGAACTGGTGGGTGAAGCCCTTCTACAGCATGACGGTCGGTGCCTTGCCCCTCGCCGCTGTGACGGGCCTGGCACTGGGCGTCGTGATCTGGCTTCACACGCGGGATGTACTCGCCCGCACCGGCACGGGAGCGGTCGAGTACCTTCCCACGTTTCTTTCCGCGGCGGTGCTGCTGGAACTGGCACCGGTCGGGGCCGGGCTGATCGTCGCGGCCCGCACCGGAGCTAGCCTCGGGGCCGAACTCGCCTCCATGCGCGTAGGCGAGCAACTCGACGCGCTCGAACTCCTCGGCGTCTCGCCACTCAAGCGGCTGATCGCGCCGCGTGTTCTGGCATGCATCCTGGCGGTGCCCGTGCTCCACGTCGCGATTGCCGGAGTCGCTTTGATCAGCGGTTTCGCCGCGGAATCGATCACCGGCCAGACCACGCTCTTGAAGTACGACGCCGCCGCGATGAAGGAACTCTACCTCTCCGATGTCGTTCCCGCGGCGCTGAAGACCCTCGTCTTCGGGCTCGTCGTCGGCGTCACGGGATGCTTCCTGGGCCTGACCGCAAGCGAGGGTTCTGAAGGCGTGGGGCACGCGGCCACGGATAGCGTCGTGATGTGTACGCTGTTCGTGTTGGCCGCCGACGTACTGCTCGTGGGCTTCATCAAAGCCGGACAGACTCTTCTGTAAAATGAGCGGCATGAACGGTCCCACCGATACCGAACGGCTGAACTTGCTCATTGAGTTGCGTCGCGGAGTGGGCGGTGTAATTAATCTTCGGGCTGGCTTCTTACGGTGCGATGGCGGTGCTTTTGGCGCGGGCGTACTTCCCGTAACGGCGCATTTCAAACTGCGGGAACGGGGAGGAGTTTGCCGCATGTAACGAGCGTGCGGTCCGTCCGGGAACTCCCGTCGCACTTAGGCTCATTCTTCCGATTACGCGGTTCCTCGAAGGCCTTTATCGTGGTGGTAGTGGCTCCGGACCTCGGTTCGGGGAGCGGGTTGAGGTGCTGTCCGATCGAGCGGCGCGGCGCGGCTTGAGGGCTTTCATCGAAACCCGCGCGAAATTGTGTACCCAAGTGTCCGCGCGATTCGTCCACCGCGCGCGTTCCGAGTAACGTTCCCGCCACGACTTGCGGCGAAGAAAACGAGGGACTCGATTGCGAAATCGGGTGGCGGGTTTTCGAGTTCGCGACGATAAGAGTTGCGTACAATGCCAGCAGTTCACTCGAGTAGTGAACGGATGAACCGTAGTGTGGCGTCCGAGAATCCGCACCGCACGACTGCCGCCGCCGCTCGCCCGAGCCTGGCCGCGACAGGGAGCACGAGAAGACCCATGCGAAATGCGACCCCGGGCCGCTGGCAGCAGTGGCGGGTGAAACTGGTGCCGGTCCCGGCTGCGAATGCCGCGAACGACTTCGTACGCCGCCCGCTCGCCGACGCGAAGGCCGAGCGCCCCGGTCCGGACGGCATTCGCCACGGCCTCGTGGCCCGCATCCGCCGCGAGATCGAGGCCGGCACCTACGACACCGAAGAACGCTGGCTCGCCGCCGAGGAAATGCTCCTCAGCCGCATCGCCTCCGGCGTCTGATTTCAAAACGAAAGCGGGGCCGAATCCTCGGCCCCGCTTCAATTCACTTCCGAAAAATCACTTCTTGTAAGTCTTCGTGCTTCGCAGCTTGTGCTTCCGCTTCTTGCGCCGACGCTTATTCGCCGTCCGCAATTCTTTCCGCGCGTGCTGAATCCCCATCGCTCCACTCCCGATTTCGGATCACGGTTCGAACGGTCATTGTATCGACGTTCGCCAGAGAACAAGGCCAGAAAACCTCAACGTGCGGCGGCAAACGGTTTCGGACCCGCACCACTGGTCTGGGCCTGTCCCGTGCCCTTCGGCACTACGATCGCCACGTCGCAGAGGCCCCAGGGCGTCGAACCGAACACCTTGTTCAATATCGGCTGGCCGTACTTTCGCTTCAAACTCGTCGTTTCGAGAATCTCCAGGCTCGGCGGCAGAGCGCTGCGGAAGCCGGCGAGCGAATCCGCGTGGGTGAACAGAATCACGGTGCGCGGTCGGTGGTGGCAATCGACCATGAGTTGGTTCACGTCGCGGGTTCGGACTTGATCGAAGTCGCTGCGGCCCGAGTAGAAGGCGAGCGAGTCGCAGTTCCGCGGGAAGCAAACCACGGTCGTGTCGCGGTCGTTCACGAACTGCTCGACCATCTCGGGCCGTCCGAACGGCGACCGCTCCTGTGCATACCACGGCACGGCGAGTTGATGCAAAACGAGCAGCAAGCCGGCCATCGCGCCGACCGCGATCCGCGTGCTGGGTGCTGCGTTCCAGCGGCTTCGCGCTACGAATTCACCCAAGGCCAGGCACAGGAAGGGATACGCCGGGAGGATGTAAGTCGGGAGCTTGCTGCCGGAACAGGAGAAGAAGAAGACGCACCACCCGCCGGCCAGCAGCCAGAAGCCGCCTGATGAGGACGGTCTCGGATCTGGTGGCACAGGTATTCCTGCCTGTGCTCCATCACAGGCAGGAATGCCTGTGCCACACAACAGATTGCGGAAGTACGGGATGAACAGCAGCGTGCCGGGGAGCAGGCCGCCGAGCAAGATCGGCGCGTAGTACCAGATCGGTTGCAAGTGATCGAACGGTTGGAGGAACCGCATCACGTTGTGTTCCCAGAAGAAGTGCTTCAGGAACGCTGGCTCGCGTAGGTAGATCGCGATGTACCACGGCAAGTTCACGGCGATGACAATCGCGAAGAAGAGCACGTAGTGGAGCAGCTTGGGGCGAGCAGGTGTTCGCGCCAGCCAGCTGTAGGCGAGGAGCGGCACAAAGAGCAGCACTTCCGAGATCGGCCCTTTCGTGAGGAAGCCGAGCCCGGAGGCCAGTGCAGCCGCGACCCACCAGCCGAGCTTCAGCTTGCCGGTTCGCACGGCTTCAAACCCGCACAGCACGGAAGTCGTGATGCACAGTACGAGCAATCCATCCAAGAGGAGCAACCGAGCAATGCTCACGAACCCCGGCGCGACGGCGAGCAGCACGGAAGCCCAGAACGCGGCGCGTTCGCCGATGCTCCTTCGGCCGAGCAGATAGACGAGCAGTATCGTGTGGTGGACGCAGAGGGCGGGCACGAGCCGGGCCGATTCGGGGCTCACGCCGAGCACGCGATAGCTGAGCGCGACCAGCCAGTACAGTAGTGGGGGCTTGTCGAGGTAGGCTTCGCCCTGGAGCGTGGGCACGACCCACTCACCGCGTTCGAGCATCTCGCGGGGAATCTGGGCGTAGCGGCCTTCGTCCGGTTCCAAAAGGTGAAACCCACGGCTAGGGTAAAGCAATACCGCAGGCAACAGCAGCACGATGAACAGCGAGAGCCACCGAACGCGGCACGCGGCATCCGGCGTTCCGGGAAAGAGGACGTTCGAGAACAGGTACGGCAGCCAGCCGAGTGCGTGTCGAGGCGTCGGATTTTCCATCGTGAAGCGGGCTCCCGAAGTTGGCAGAGGATATGCCAAACCGGGAACGTGGGTCAACGCCGCCTCCTACTCGTCAAATTGGAACAGTGCCGTGCCGGTTGCATCGGGCTCGGCGTTCACCCGGTCAGGTTGTTGGAGCCGCCACTTCAAGAGCGAATAGCGCGACTTCGTTTCGAAGTTCGTCACGGCTCGCCATAGAGCCTTGCGGCTGCCGACGAGTACGACCAATTTCCGACCTCGCGTGATCGCCGTGTACAGAAGGTTTCTTTGAAGCATCACGTAATGTTGCGTGTGAACCGGGATCACCACCGCGGGGTATTCCGAACCCTGTCCCTTGTGAATGGTGCAGGCGTAGGCGAGTTGCAGTTCGTCCAGGTCCGAGAAGTCGTACTCGATCTTGCGGCCTTCAAACTCGGCGAAGAGCACCTGATCGACGAGGTCGATCTTGGTCACGCGGCCCATGTCGCCGTTGAAGGCTTCGCGCTGATAGTTGTTGCGGACCTGGAGGATTTTGTCGCCGACGCGAAAGGTAGTATCGAAGCGCTTGCACTCGTTCGCGCCCGGCTTGCCGGGGTTCAGTGCCTCTTGCAATGCGTGGTTCAAGCTGATGACGCCGAGGTCGGTCTTCACTTGCGGCGTGAGCACCTGGATGTCGCGGAACGGGTCGAAGCCGAACTTCGCGGGGATGCGTTCCTTCACCATCTGCACGATCCGGGCGATGATCGCGGGCGGCTCGTTGGCCTCGATGAAGTAGAAGTCGCCGGTGTTGGCGGGCGCGGATTCGGGTTCCTCGCCGTTGTTGACGGCGTGGGCGGCGCGAACGATCCACGATTCCTTCGCCTGACGATGCACCTCGGTGAGCTTCGACACGGGCACGATGCCGGACTCGATGAGGTCCGCGAGAACCGCACCGGCCCCGACCGAAGGAAGTTGATCGACGTCGCCGACGAGCACCACGCAGGCCGAAGGCGGCACCGCCCGCAATAAGTGATTCATGAGTGCGAGATCGACCATGGACATTTCGTCGATCACGAGCAGGTCGAGTTCGAGCGGGTTGTCGCGGTTGCGGCGGAAGCCGGCGATGGCGGGATCGAATTCGAGCAGCCGATGAATGGTGCGGGCTTCGCGGCCGGTGGCCTCGGCGAGACGCTTGGCGGCGCGACCCGTCGGGGCACCGAGACCCACTCGAAGCCGCTTCGCCAGAAAGATGTCCAGGATGGCGCGAACGATGGTGGTCTTGCCGGTGCCGGGTCCGCCGGTGACGACGACGAGTTTCTGCGACACGGCGGCGGCGATGGCCTTCCGCTGGCTCGGAGCCAGCGTAATCTTCATCTTCTTCTCGGCCCACTCGACCGCCGCATCGGTGTTCGAGGCGTTGAGTGGGTGCGAACCCTTGGCGAGGGCCTTCACTTGCCGGGCGACCCCGATCTCGGCGATGTAGAGGAGCTTGAGAAAGAGGAGGGAATCCTCGCTCGCCGCTTGCGGCTTCGCGTCGAGCGGCAGCGCCCGGTCGCGGACCAATTCGTGTTCTTCCAGCAGAACTTCGACCGCGGCGCGGATGCCCTCCGGTGCGATCTTCGTGAGGTTCTCCGCGGTCTGGGTCGCCATTTCTTCCGGCAAGCAAGTATGACCATCGCTTTGTGCCGTTTGTAGAACGTGCCGCACGGCGGCCTGCGCCCGGAAGGGCGAATCGCGCGCGACGCCCTGCTTGAGCGCGATCTCGTCGGCCCTTAAAAAGCCGATCCCGTGGATGTCCAGAATGAGGCGATAGGGATTCCGCTGGATGAGTTCGATCGCCTGTTCGCGGTACTTCTTGAAGATGCGCGAGGCCATCGCCGTGCCGATGTCGCACGATTGGAGGAACACCATGATGGAGCGCACCATCACCTGTTCCTTCCAACTCGCGCGGATCTTCTCGATCTTCTTGGGACTGATCCCCTTGATCTGCGAAAGCTGAGCCGGGCCGGTGTCCAACACGTTGAACGTGAACTCGCCGAACTTCTCGACGATGCGTTGGGCCAACTTCGGCCCGATGCCCTTCACGATTCCAGAGCCGAGGTACTTGGCGATCCCTTCCGGTGTATGCGGCGGCTCGGTCTTGATGTCACTGGCTTTGAATTGCAATCCGTGCTGGCGGTCGGTCACCCATTCCCCCGTCGCGCGGAGCGATTCGCCGGCAATCACTTGCTGGGACGAACCGACGACGGTGACGAGATCGCCGTGCCCCTTGGCCTGGACGCGGAGCACGCAGTAGCCGCTATCCAGGTTGTGGAACGTGATCCGCTCGATGGTGCCGGTGAGAAGGTCGGGCATGTCCAGATTCTCCGCCTCATCCAATGATAGGCGGCGAACCGGCACCAGGAACGATTCCCGAAGCCATCGCATGGACGATTCCCATATCTTGAAAATGGCCGATTTCCATCTCACTCCAGGAACGTCACATGCTCGCGCTTCCTCTCCTGCTTGCGTTCGCCGTGGCGGATGCACCACAAGTTTTGCCGCTCTGGGAAGGCAAGGCTCCGCACGCCGTCGGCGACGCGCCCGGCGATAAACCCAGCATTGCCGTGTTCCGCGCCCCGGCCGACAAAGCCAACGGTGCGGCCGTCGTGATCTGCCCCGGCGGCGGCTACGGGTTCCTCGCCGACGACCACGAAGGCAAGCAGGTCGCCGAGTTCTTCAACGGCATCGGCGTCACCGCGTTCGTTCTCAAGTACCGCATCGTCGGGAAAGATCGGCCCGGCCCGCTTCACCCCGCGCCGTTGGAAGACGCTCAGCGATCCATCCGCCTCGTGAGGTCCAAGGCCGCGGACTTCGGCATCGACCCGAAGCGCGTCGGCATCATGGGCTTCTCCGCCGGCGGGCACCTCGCCAGTTCCGCCGCCACCCACTTCGACAAGGGCGGACTCAAGAACGACGACGAGGTCGAGAAGCAGAGTTGCCGGCCCGACTTTGCCATCCTCGCCTATCCCGTCATCTCGATGGAAGACGGCGTGACGCACGGAGGCTCGAAGAAGAACCTCCTCGGCGACAAGCCCGATGCGAAGTTGGTCGAACTCATGAGCAACGAGAAGCAGGTGACGAAAGAGACGCCGCCGACGTTCATCTTCCACACGAGCGCGGACACGGCGGTACTCCCTGAGAACGCGATCCGCTTTTACGTGGCGCTGAAGAAAGCGGGCGTGCCTGCGGAGTTACACATCTACGAGAAGGGCAAGCACGGCGTCGGCCTCGGCCGCGACCCCAAGTGGACCGGCGGCGAGACGTCCGTCGAAACCTGGCCCGACCGCCTCACCGACTGGATGAAGAATCGCGGCCTGCTCGCGCCGCCCAAGAAGTGACGATGGCGGCGGCTCAACCGCTTCTCTACGCGGGGCCGCCCCTTCGCCATACCCTAATCACCATGAACCACGGACACGGTGCAGCACGATGCTGAAACGACTCGAACTCATCGGGTTCAAGTCGTTCGCCGACAAGACGCGCTTCGACTTCTCTCCCGGCATCACCGGCGTCGTCGGGCCCAACGGCTCCGGCAAAAGCAACGTCGTGGACGCCATCCGCTGGATCCTCGGCGAACAGTCGGCCAAATCGCTCCGCGGCGGCGAAATGGCCGACGTCATCTTCAACGGCTCCAGTTCGCGCAAGAGCCTCGGCCTCGCCGAGGCCACGGTCGTATTCGACAACGCGCGCCGCCTCCTGGCCGTCGATGCCGAGGAAGTGCAGATCAGTCGCCGCGTCTACCGCGACGGCACCGGCGAATACCTCATTAACGGCCAGATGTCGCGGTTGAAAGACATCAAGGACATCTTCCTCGGCAGCGGGGCCGGCTCCGGCGGGTACACGATCATCGCCCAGGGCCGCGTCGACGAACTGCTACAGGCCTCGAACAAGGATCGCCGCGAAATCTTCGACGAGGCCGCCGGGATCAGCCGGTTCAAGGCCAAGAAGATGGAGGCCCTTCGCAAGCTCGATGCAGTCGAGGCGAACCTCACGCGGTCCCGCGACCGGCTCGAAGCACTGGATGGACAACTCCGAACGCTGCGGCTTCAAGCTGCGAAAGCCCAGCGGCACAAAGAGTATTCGGATCGGTTGAAAGAACTCCGCGTCGGCCTCGGCGTCCGCGAGTTCCGCGAACTCACGGCAACGCTCGAAATCGAAGAGCGGATACTCGCGGAACTCAAACTCGAAGTCGATGCCGCGACCGCGCGGACGAACGCACTCGATCAGCGGGCGCGGGAACTCGACTGGGAAGTGAACAAGTCGGACGAATCGCAGCGGCACCAGGAGGGCAAACTCGCCGACGCGAGGCAACAGATCGCGGGCTTCGAAGCGACCGTGAAGCACGAGCGCGTCGCGGCCGCGGAACACGAAGCGGAACTGCTGCGACTCGGCCGGGTGCGGGCCGACCTGGGCTATCGCGTGAAGTCGCTGGAAGCCGATTCGGTGCTCGCGGCGACGGACGCAGCCGGTGCCGAGGAGCAACTCCAAATCGTTCGAGCAGGTGCCGAGGCGGCAGCGGCCGCACTTGCGGAGGTGGCGACTCGCACCGCCGATCTCGATCGGCAGGCCCAGGCCGATCGCGAGTTGCAGTACGATCTCGTGAGCCGGGCCTCGGCCGCACGGTCGCTGGCAAGTTCGACCCTGGCGCAGGTCGAGCGGCTTCAAAAAGAGTATTCGCGCAAGCACGGCGAGATCGAACACAAGACAGCACAACGCGGCGAAATGGAGCAGGCACTGGCGCGGCTCTCGCGGGTCGATGCCGACGTACAGGCCCGGCTCGGCGCGGCTCGCAGCCGAATGCTGGAGTTGAACACACAGCGCGAAGATCTGCGTCTGGCTCAGGAACGCCTGCAACAGGTGCTGGAGGAACGCCGCGTGCGTCAGGGCGGCTTGCACGGTCGCATCGAGGTACTCGAAGGCTTGGAAAAGGCCCAGGAAGGGCTCGGTGCTGGCGTTCGCGAAGTGCTGGAGAAACTTCGTGCGCCGCACTCGACACTCTCGGATGTGGTCGGCCTCGTCGCCGACTTGCTCACGGTGCCGCGTGATTTGGCTCCGCTGGTGGAACTGGCGCTCGGCGACGCCGCCCAGCGGTTCGTCGTCCGCGATCCGACGGCCATCGACGCCATCGCGGTTGCCATCGGCGAGGTCAGTGGTCGGGTTGGGTTCATACCACTCGTGGATGGCACCGCGCTTCCAGCCGGTGCTCGACGCACTGCACCGGCTGGAAGCACGGTGCCACCCGATCACATCGCGTTGAGCCTCGCCTCGTTCGTCCGCTGCGACCGGGCCGAACTCACTTCCCTTCCGGATCAACTGCTCGGCAACGTCGTCCTCGCCGATTCTCTCGAAGAGGCCCGACAACTCGCCGCTGCACTTCCCGCAACTCGCTTCATCACGCGCGCCGGCGAACTGCTCGAACCGGACGGCACCCTCACCGTCGGAGCCTCCACCGGCGAGTCGGGCCTCGTTTCCCGCAAGAGCGAACTCCGCGAACTCCGCGTGCAGTTCGAGACGCTCACTCGTGAAGTCGCTGCGGCCGAGACCGAACTCATCGGGCTGCGCCGGCAGGCGGACACCGTCGATGGTGTGATTGATGCCGTCGATGCCGAGGTCGGCATGCTCTCGGGTGAAGCCGGGGATTTGCAGCAGCAGATCGCCCGACAACAGCAACTGATCCAACAACTCGACGACCTCGTGGAGATGCTCAACAGCGAGGTTCAAATTCTGGAAGGTGAAGTCCGGCACGGGGAGGCCAAGTGGGTGGCTTCCAAGTTGGAAGCTGAGGAAACCGAGCAACAGGCCGAGGCCGTGAAATTGCGGCTGGAAGACGTCGCGGCCGCAATTCTCTCCGGTGCTCAAGATCGCGAACGCTGCCAGCGAATGAACACCGAAGCGCAAGTGACGCTGAGCCGGGCGGCGGCGGAACGCGATCGAGCCCGCGAACGTCAGACGCAGATCGAGGGCGAGTTGCGTCGCCGCAAGAGTGAAGTCATCGATCGCAACTCGGCGTTCACGACCGCTCAGAACCGCTTGCAGGAAGGGCTTCTCGCCATGCTCCGCGCTTCGTCCGGAATGGCGGAAGCCTTCCGCGAGAAGGAGATGCGCGAGCGTGCGATTGCCGAGGTGTCCGCGAAAGTGAGCGTCGATCGCGCGGCACGCGATGCCGTGCGCGAAGAGTTGAGGCAACTCCGCGAGGGCTGGCAGGAGAAGCAGAACGCGGCCCACGCTCGCGAACTCGCCGCCCACGATCTGCGTTCCCGCCGCGAGACCGTGGCCCTCCGCATCCGCGAGGACTACGCCCTCGAACTCGCGGAGTTGGTGAGCGGATGGGTTGAGACTTTGGAAGTCGAGGATCCCGACTCGGGTGGCACCGTGCTTCCAGCCGGTGCAGTTCAACAGGAAATCGACGATCTAAAACGGAAGATCGCCCGGCTTGGCAGCGTGAACATGGAAGCGCTCGAGGAACTGGCCCGCGTCGATGCCGAGTATACGGGTTTGAAATCGCAGCACGACGACCTCGCCGCCGCTCGCCACTCGCTTCAACAAGTGATCGACGCGATCAACAACGATAGCCGCAAGATGTTCGCGGATACGCTCGCCGCGGTTCGCGGCTACTTCCAGGAACTGTTCCGAAAACTGTTCGCCGGCGGTCAGGCCGACATCGTTTTGGAAGACGGCGTGGACGTGCTCGAAAGTGGGATCGACATCACGGCCCGACCGCCGGGCAAGGAACTCCGCTCGCTCTCGCTGCTCTCCGGCGGCGAAAAGACGCTCACCGCGATCGCATTGTTGCTCGCGATCTTCCGCAACAAGCCGTCGCCGTTCTGCGTGTTGGATGAAGTCGATGCCGCATTGGATGAAGCGAACACGACTCGCTTTGCCAGCGTACTCCGCGAGTTCCTCGACCGCAGCCAGTTCATCGTGGTCACGCACAAGAAGCGGACGATGGCCTCGGCGGACCGCCTGTGGGGCGTGACGATGCAAGAGAGCGGCGTCAGCCGATTGCTGCCGATGCGATTCGAAGACTGGCCGGATGAAGTCGAGCAAGCGAAGGAAGCGGGCTGATGAGAGTTAAGCAACCAATGACTCTGGCATTCCAGGCGAACCGGCGACGTGAGTCGCCGGGTTGCATTTCCAACCCGGCGACTCACG
>JAYTGN010000244.1:0-56499 GCA_043733485.1 Gemmataceae bacterium | reverse complement strand
CGCATTTGCATTGCCCCAGCGGGATCGTACGCTCTGCCGGGCACAACTTCGCTCAGCGCCCACTTTTGGCACTTCGGCCGAGTCCACGGAGGCGGTGGTGTTATGAAACGCGATCAATTATGGTCTTTTCTGACAATTGAAGGCAACGCTCCCGGTACCGGGAGCGTTCGAGTCTATACGCATGTTCAAGTCGGTCATTCACTTGCGGCCGATTCCGGAAGCGAACGGCACCGGTTCGACGGGTCCGATTCGCCGAAAACCCCTTGCGCCGAAGCGAATTTGCTCGACCGCGAAAAAGATTCGCCGATTCGTGCTTCACATCCGCCTCCCTGCTGTGGTATCCTTGACTCACTCCCGCCCCGCGACACATTGTAGGCCGAACTCATGCAAACCCACGACATGCCGATCTCCCGTCGGAAGATGCTGCAATTCGCGGGTGGCGAAGGGTTGGCAGATCGGGAGCGGCCCGGTGGAGAGCGCGTGCAAGACGGTGATCGGCGAACGGATGAAGGGCGGCGGCATGCGTTGGGGGCCGGGCGGAGCCGACGCCATGAGCCACCTCCGCGCCGTGTTCTGCAGCGCCGACGACCAGTGGGCGGCCTTCTGGTCCATGAACTGAGGCCGGCTACCCGCTTTAAAGACGCTCACCCATCGAAGTTGCAATTTCCGATTCCGAGTGGCGGGCATTTGCAGACGCGGAGCGATTCGGCTACAATCGCAATCACACGATTACGACCTCCTCCTCACACCTCATCGGGAACCGGGCGATGCCGGGGCATCAACCGATACAGCCGACTCTAGTCGTCACGCTGCCTCCGGGCTACCGGGTGGTGGCGTTCCTCGGCGCGGGCCAATTCGGGAAAGTGTACAAGGCCGAGGGTCAGGGCGGACACGAGTGTGCGTTCAAGGTCATCGAGATCAGCCCCGACAACGTCCAGGAACGCAATCAGGCGCTGAAGGAATTTCGGGCCATTCGCACCGTTCGCAACATCAAGCCGCACCGTCACCTCCTCGAATATCTCGGCGTCTGGCTCCTCACTTCGGAAGGCGAATTCCTCGACAACGCCGGGGAACTCGAAGACGCCGACCTCGCGAAATTGGACGTCACGGAACTCTTCATCCAGATGCCCGTGGCCGTGAAATCGTTGGAAGAGCGCCTCAAGGAATGCCAGCGTCAGAACCGCAAGAGCGGCGTGATCAAATATCCCGGCGTACTGCCCGGCATCCCCATTCCCGAACTCCTGCCCTACATGCGCGGCGTCGCCGAGGCGCTCGACCACCTGCACAGCAAGATCCACCCGATCTCCGACAAGGGGCTCAGCTGGGTGATGCACCGCGACATCAAGCCCGCCAACCTCCTCATCGACCGCAAGGGCGATGTGTTGGTCGCGGACTACGGCGTGGCCCGCGCGATCGGTGCGAACGTCCGCAATACCCAAAGCGGTGCCGGATCGCCCATTTACACCGCTCCCGAACAGTTCACCAAAAAGGTCGAAGTCGTCGATCCCGCGTCGGATCAGTACTCCCTCGCGATCTCCTACTACGAAATGCGGACGGGCTCGTACCCCTTCCGCGACGACATTCAGATGGATCAGGATTCCATCTCGCTCGCCCACAAGATGGGCTGGCTCGACTTCGCCAAACTCCCCGCGGCGGAACAGACCATCTTGAAGCGGGCCACCAACCGCACCGTGAGCCGTCGCTATCCCTCGTGCGTGGCGTTCGTCGATGAACTCTGGAAGGCGAACGGGCAAGCTCCCCAACCCGTTTGGAACCCCGCGGCAACCGCAACCGAGGCGATGGCACCGCCGAGCGAAGCCGCCATGCCGCCCGAGCCGGCACCCGGACGCGGCACGCGGCCCAAAATCGGAAGCCTCACCGACATCGAACTCGGCACCAAACCCGAGATCAAGGTGGCACCCGCGGTGAAGCCCGCACTCGCCGCCAAGCCGAGCGGCACGCTCGGCTACGGCGAGACCGTACGCTCTCCGTATACACCACCCACGTTTGCCGATGCCAAGCTCCCCTTAGCCGAGCCGATTGAAGACGAGTCGCCCGCGCCGAGCCCGTGGCGAACGTCGACCCAGGCCAAGAAGTCGCACCAACCGCTTTGGCTTGCGGCAGCAGGAGTCGGGCTCGCCGGCGCGATCGGCATCGGAGTCTACGTCGGCATCACCTCCGGACCGAAGCCCGGAGTGACGGGAACGGAATTGGCGCAGGTCGAAGGCAAAACCGACCCTACGAATATCGGCACCGGCAGCACCGCTGTTGTTACCACCACTTCCAAGACCGTCACCGTTCCCGTTACCCCGAAGGATGAGTTCGCCAAGAACCTCGAACTGGCGCGAAGCGAGTTTCAAGCCGCCATCCAACCCGATGTGGCCAACAGCGACTTGACCAAGATCGCTACGGGCGTGAAGTTGCTGAAGGCTGTCCCGGTCGGACACGACGATCGAAGCAAGGCCCAGCAACTCGCGAAGGCCTGGGAAGAGGCCAACTCCGCCCTCGCAATTCAGAAGCCCTCGCTCGCCGATGCCGACGACTTCGACAAACTCGCGGCAGCCGAGACTCTCCCGAAAGACGATCGGGAAACGCTGAACGGAATCTACGGGAAGTTGCGGGTGAAGTTCCCGACGGCGGCAACTCACCTCACGAAGGCACGCGAATCCTTCAACAAAGGCGAGTCGCTCGGGAAAGGGCGGGACGCACTCAAGAACCTGCTCGAACTCAAGCCGAGCGAGCCGGTCAAGACGGAGGCGACGCAACTCGACCTCGCGTGGAGCAAGGCCGAAACGTTCGACATGGCCTACGCGGCGGAGGACAAAAAACCCGCGAGCCTGCTTCGCATCGAACAAGGCACACTCGGCATCCGCGGTCTCGACGACCTGACCAAGTTGAACCCCGTCGATCGCAGCGACATTCTCGACTTCTACCACACGCGCTTGCTCAATCTGGTCGAACGGTTCTCCGCCAAACCGAGCCTGGGGGCCGATGCAGCGGAATGGGCCAAGCTCAAGAACAAGTTGCCTACGAAGGCTGAACTCGATTCGCCGTGGCGGGATCTGCTCCTGGTCGAGAGCGAGTTCTTGGTGAACTATCTGCCGAGCCCCGCGCAGAAGAACCCGCTCTCGCCGTTGCCGGAAGCCAAAGCGGGCGCGGACTCGCTGCAATTGGCCGCGTATCGCAAGGTGGTCGCCGCCGAGCGCGGCTGGCACGAGGCGAGCACGGCGCCCGCCCGCCGCGAAGCCGCCGACAAACTCGCGACGAGCGCGGGT
Source organism: Gemmataceae bacterium (assembly GCA_043733485.1). Taxonomy (GTDB): domain Bacteria; phylum Planctomycetota; class Planctomycetia; order Gemmatales; family Gemmataceae; genus Urbifossiella. Next base: position 53,224 of record JAYTGN010000244.1, on the reverse strand, counting down.
AGCGACCTCGTGAAGAACGACCCGGCCCGCGGACGTGCCTTCGCCCAGATTCTGGCCCGCGTCGCTCGGGACCTCAAGCAACCGTCCGCTGCCCCCGATGCACCGTATGCCGTGGACGAACAGCTCAAACTGGCCCGCAAGGTACTTCTAGCCGCGGAGACGCTTCTCGTAAAAGATGCCGAGAAACTCGAACTCTTGAAGGAAGTTCGCACGCGCTTGATCGTGGCGGTGGCCTTCCCCCAACCCGACCGCGAGGCCGCCAAGTCGCTCGGCATCGACGCAAGCAACCTCGAGGAAGTCGCAAATTCACTCGAAGCCGCGGAGCGGCCCGCCTTCTGGCTCGCCGTCGCCCGGACTCGCGATTACAAGACGGAAGCGGGAATTCAGGCGGCCCTCATCGGTTACGAACGGACCGTGGCGAACGCAGGCTCGGACCTCGCCTTCGCCCAGCGCCTTGCCGGGTTCCTCGGCGAAAGCGAGTTCGTCGACGCGATTCCCGAAGGTCAGAGGAAGGACGCCGGGACGAAGCTTTACTTGCCGCTGGCCCGGCAACTCCGCAAGGACCGCGTTTCGCCCGAGAAATCGTTGGCGAGCGAACTCGTTCTCAAAGCCGCGCTCCTCGCCAAGAATCCGGACTGGGAGGCACTCGCCGGCATCTACGCGAACGAAGCGAAGCTCGGGAAGCTCACGGAGGCCGAGGCCGAACGCCTGGCCGAGCGAGCCAACCAGTCGCCGCACAGCCTCGCGTGCCTGGGGCTGGTGCAGTTCAAGGGCGTGGAGGGCGCGAACGATTTGGCGAAACTCGCCCTGCTCACGCGCGGTGGCGATAACCTCCATCGAGCGGTCGGACTCCTCAAGAAGGACGACCCCGAAAAGCTGCTCGACCACGTTCGCACGCAGGCCGTGCTCGCGAACGTGCAACTCGGTCTGCGCTTGGAAACGAGCAACGCGACCGAGGCTCTGAAGTGTTTCGATCGCGTTTTCGAGTTGGTCGAAGGTCGGGAAGAATTGGCGTCGCAAGTCCAACTGCCGCGCGGGAAGTGCCTGTGGAACCTCGCACGAGGGCAAGAAGCCGAAGGCCGACTCAAGAAGTCGAAGGAAGCCTTGCTCGCCATCAAGAAGACGGACGCGGAGTATACCGAGGCCCGGCTCTACCTCGCCTACCACGAACTTTACGATCGAGGGCTTCTGCCTGGGCTCGACGACAAGAGCTACGAGGATAACAAGCGCAAGCTGGTCGGGATTTTGGAGCAGGAACGAGTCCGATTCACATTCGAGGTTACTCCTCCACCGAGTGTCGAGAAGTTGGCGAAGCGCGCCGACGCGCTCGACTCGCTACCGACGGGGCAGTCGAAGCCGGCGATCGAACTCTTGGAGTGGCGGGCTTGTTTTGCATGTGCCCGTGCCCGCGCGGCCGTGAAGGCCGACCCGACGGGGCCAACCGAACTCTGCCGCACGGCCTTCGCCGCGTTGAAAGACTACGAGAAGGCCGACCCACTCACGGCCGAACTCCGCCGCGCGGAGTTCGTGACGGGCCTCCTTCTCAGCCTCGGTACGCGCGCCAAGGAACTCGCGCCGGTCGAGGAATTTCTGGCCGCCTCCGAGTCGCGCTTTCTCGCGCTGGGCAAGATCACGCCGACTCCGCGACTCCCCGGCTTCCCGCACGACAACGCAAATCGCGTCCGGGCGGGCATTGCACTACTTCACCTCAAAGCTCGTGCGATTGCCATCTTCAAAGGCGAAAAGTCGCCCGGTTTTGCCGAGGCCACCGCGGCACTCGATGCTCTCAAAATGGCGTCCGAAAAGCTGAGCGTCGCGGAGCGACGCGAGATCGTGACCGAAATGGAATTGCTCGGTTTGAGAACCGCTCTCTTTGCAAAAGAAGAGAAAGCCGAAAACGCAGCCCTGGCCACGGCGAGCGCGAAATTCGGGGCGCGGGTCATGGAGGGGTGTTCGCACTTCGATCCGAACCTCGACCGGCTCTTCGAACACCATCAGAACACGATCGTCATGGCCGTTCAGGCCCGCTCCTTGATGAGCGATCTCATTCAACTGGATCTCAATAAGCGAGCCCTCCAACTCAAGACCCGTCCGGAATTGATCGAGGAAGCCTTCGTCCTGGACCGGATTCTCGAACAGAGCGAGGTCCTACTCGGCCGTAAGCAGAATCGAACGCCCGCCGAGGAGGAGGCGTTGAAAACCGTGACGAGTACGCGCAGCGATGTTTCAAAGTTCTGGTTTGAAGACCGCCTCGATGCGGCGATCAAGGATGTGAAGGATCCGGACAAGGCCAAGCAGTGGACCGATTGGAAGAACAAACGCTTCCCGAAACCGTGATCCGGCCCGTCACAGCCCCTTCCCGGCGAACGCGAGGAAGGCCATGATGGCGACCGCAACCGCGATTCCCGCATATCCGAACTGAGTCATCCGCCAAGCTTTCTTGTCGTCCGCATAGGCTCGTCGCGTCCAGGCGACCGCCGCTTGATCGTCCACGAGCCGTTGGAAAACGCCCGTGACGAATGCCTGCCGGTTGGGCTTTTCGCCAGTGCCCGTGAGGTAGCATCCCCCGAAGAGCGGCAGCGATTCCAGATCCTCCGGATCCTCGGCCTGGGCCTTTCCGGTCGGCGTTCGCGAAAGGATTGCCGCGTAGCGCGGAACGCGACGCTGCACTTCGCGCAGCAATAGATAAAGGTCGCGGTTCGGGTGCGATCCTTCCTGCCGGTTGGCTTGCGCGTCGAAGCGGAGTGCACCGAGAACCCACACTGGCACGATGGCGCTGGCGATCCAGTGGATGCCCCATCGGATGAGCGTCGCGGTTTCCGGCGCGCTGTCCGTTCTCGAGGGAACCAAGGGAATGCGCTGCCCGATGCGCTGCTTGAGTTGCTCCGGGCTGAACGCATTGCGGAACTGGCCGAAGCCGCGGGCCACCTCCAGGTCGCAGATGGCCCCGATGGTCGGGTAGTGCAGCTGCAGGGCGTTGCGGGCCACGGTGAGGTTGCTGGCGAGTTCGCGGGCGGCCGTTTGCGCCACGGCTTCGCTTTCGCCCGCCATCCAGGGTACGAGTACGAGCATGCCGTTGATCGGGCAGAGCGGCCAGCGGTCGCGGCGAACCAGATTGCACAGAAACTTCAACTCGCGTTCGCCCGTGCGCAGCACTTCGTTCTTGATGGAAAACATCTGCCCGGCACTCGCGTTGGAGCCGCGGTGGATCTTCGCACCCAGCACCTCGAGTCGATCCTGATCGACGTCGGAAAGTTCTTTCTTGTTCTGGGCGCGCTGGAGCTTGTTGAATTCGTGGTACTCGCTGGGGCTCAGGCCGAACTGCCCGCCTCCGACGTTGTCCGCATCGAAACTCAACGTCTTGGTCGGATCGTTGGCCTCGGCACTCCCGGCCGGCGGCGCGAACTTCGTGTCCCCGTTCATCGTGTTGCAGAGGTACGTCCAACCCGTGGCATCCGGAACCGTGATGAACACGGCATAGGGTTCGAAGCAGGCGTAGACCTGGAGCCGCGAGCCCGGCGCTTCCGGGAACTTGTACTGGAAGTTCCATCCCGAGGCCCGGAAGAGCGCATCGGTGCCGCCGACCGGCTTGCCGAGTACGAAGAAGACGGGCGGTGCCGCCTCCGAATCGTTGATGCGGATGCCGTACCGTTCGAGCTCCGAGACCGCGTTCTTCCAGGATCGCTCGAGGTCTGGGAACTCGGACGATTCTTCGTCGGCCGCAAAGAGTTGATAGAGCCCGTACCCGACCCAGCAAAGTGCGTAGAGGACCAAGAAGACGAGATCGAGCCAGAACGGGAGGACGTCGGGGGGGGTCTTCTTTTGGAGGAAGTTGTTGAGCCACGACCAGCGAGATTGTAGGTACCAGAGGCCGTAGAGCACGAGCCCGAGCAGCAGCAGGTGCAGCCCCCAGCGCAGCCAGCGCGGCCAATTCTTCAGGTCGGCTGCGTCCGAGAAGATCGGCAGCAGCATCCCGAACGCCATGCGGATGCGGTCGAAGATGAACGTGATGAAGTAGAGAACGCTCATGCGATGTTCCGGCGTTGGCGACTAGTTCAGGACTTTGAACCCGAGATAGAGTGCTCCGAGCGCGAAGACGACGACTCCGATGCGGAGCATGCGGAGCACCTGCCGGCGTCCGGTGAGAATCTCGACGTCCGGGCGGGGGTTGCCGCCCGCGTCGTGCGGGAATCGCTGGTTGCGCGATTGAATGATGTGCTTGCGAGTGCTGTCGGCCCACTTGACGGGATCGATGCCCTCGGATTCGGGCTCGCCGCGGAAGCCGAGCATGACGCACCAGAGGTAGACCTCGAGAGCGTCGGTGCCGGGGCGGGTCGAAGCGCGTTTGGTCTGCTGCCAGAATCGCCAGGCGGCTTCACCGGCCCCGGTGCCGACGACTTCGACCTCCATCATGTTCTCTTTCCAGGCCGTCGACCACTCTTGCGACCAGGGCGTGTTGAGTACGAAGAGTTCGTCGAGCCAGCAGGCGAGGGCGTAGCGGGCACCGAGGAAGGCGGAGTTGGCGTCGAAGGAACCGGCCCCACTCGCCGAGGCACCGATGCCGATAGCTCCGGCATACTCCGGATTGGCCGCCGCCTCGCCCTCACCCCAGAGCAGCTTACGCAACTGCTCGTGTTCGGTGGTGAAGTCGGCCGCTTCGCCGCGCTCGAGGCGCTCGTGGAGGTCGAGCCCGCGGCTGACGATTTCGTGCACCTGGGCGGCGAGTACCGGGTTCTGCATGGATCGGAGTCGATTGAGGTTAAGAGGCAGTTCACGGTGCCGAGTGAGCCGAACTCGGCGGGACGATGTAAAGCGTGAACGTCATCTGGACCGGCTTGCCGTCGTCGAACTTCAGCGTGAAGTTCACCTTGTTCTCGAGCGGCTCCAGGATGAGATTCTCGTTGAGCCGCACCGCGAGTTCCAGCGTGTTCTCGACGAACTTCCATTCCTCGGTCGAACTGTTCCGGTTCACGCGGAAGTAAGTCATCTCGGGGCCGGAGGGCAGCAGAGCCGGTTGGTTGTTGACGTATTGGAACTCGAGGCCGCGGAGCCGGCGCGAGAAAACCTCTTCCACGCGATTGTAGGCCGCGATCTTCATGTTCAACCGACCCGTCAGATAGCGCGAGCAATCCACCGAGGGAATGCTCGACGAGACGCCGACGTACATGTCCCAGTTCGGCGCGAGCCACGTGGACTTGAACGGTGCCTTGAGCGACTTCCCCACGCCGACGAACTCTTGCTGCTCGTATCCCTGATCGAAGTTGCGGCTGAGCAGTTCGTCGATGTGGTGCGTGACCTGCGTGAAGCAACCGCCGAGATCGTCGTGGTCGTAGAGCGGGAGGTAGTTGGGCTGCTCCTTATCGGTGCTGTCGAAAGTCGGGAGCCCCTTGCCCAGGATTGCGAGGCGACCGAGGAGGCGGCAAAGTTCGAGGTACGCATCGAACGGATGGAGGCCGTCGGCGGCGACGAGGATGCGGAAGAAAGTGTGGGCTTCGTTGAGCAAGCGGAATTTTTCGAGTGTGAGAATCTCGTCCGGGTTGCTGCTGCCGAAGCGAGCCTTCCCGCGGACGCGCTTGCCGGACGATTCCACGAGCGAAGCGATGCGCCCGGCCAGCGAGCCGAGGATGTCGTGCTTGAGTGGATCCCAGGCATCGCAAGCGAGCAAGGGCGGGATGTAGGAAGGTGCGAGGCGCGGGATGGCTCCGACTTGCCCCGAGCGATCGATCCGAGCGAGCGGGATCGTTTCAAACCCGGCGAGTTCGGTTTTCCCCTCGACGAGCAGTTGCAGGTTCAATCGGCGGAACTGAACGGCACCAGCCGCCGAGGGCCGGCCATCGTTTTCATCCGCGACTCCCTCGCGAACCTGCTCGACGCGATAGCGGACGATCTCGCCCGGCTTCGCACTCACGTTGGCCCAGCCCATATTGAGGGCCGGTACCGCCAGCAGAATGCCAATCGGCGCGAGGCCGTCGAAGACCGACCGGAGGTCGAGTTCGGGAAGCAAGCCGTCGTCGGGAACGCGAACGATCGTACCGTCGCGCAGGCGAGCTTCGAGACGCTGGACTTTGAAGCGCGACGCCTTGAGTGCTTCGGGGTCGAGGCGAATCGAGCGCACGCCCCAGTGATAGGCCTGAGTCCAGCGCGTGGACCAACGGGCCTGCTCTTGCCAGTAGCGGTCGCCGGCCTGGAAATGCTGCGGCCGCAGCAGCATTCCCTCGTGCCAGTGGACGGCGGGATCACCCATGGCGGCGTCTCGAAGCGAAGGGGTGGGATGGTGGTGATGATAGGGAAAGTCGCGATTCGGGCGCGGGAAGCGATGGAATGGAATGAGCGGGTTCCGGAGGAAGTAGCGGTTTTACCGAAGTTCCGGAGTGGCGCTCGCCGATAGGTATGGGGATCGGTCCCTTGCGGCCCGATTTTCACCCGCGCCAGTTGGTCGAGGAGGATGGGCGATGCGTCGGAAGACCGCCCGAAAAGCCTGGTTGTCCACCGTCGGACTCGGCGTGGGAATCTGGGGGAACACTGCGGTTCGGTCGGCGGAACCGGGGCCTCTCGCCCCGAAGCCGCCGTCGGCCATCGTACAGGTCCAGGACAAGAAGGACGGGCAACCCCTGCCGAAGCCTCCGGACACGACACCGGTCGCCCCGGCCAACCCGTTTGGAGAGTTGCCGATCGCTCCGACGATCCGGCCTTCGGAAGGCGCGCCGGCACCGACAGGAGGTGGCTCTGGGGCCACGGATGCTCCGCGAGCTCCGTCCTCGCCCGCCGCGGATCCCACGACATCCATTGCCGTGGCCGCCAACCAGGCACCTCAAGTGCTCAACGCCTCCGACTTGAGCCAGTTGCTCTCCAAGTCGTCGGCCACAACCGGCGTGCAATTCCAACAGCGGAACCCGCTCGTTACCGATCCGCGCATCCGCGGGTTGCGCAACACGCAATACATGCTGTACGGCGACTCCGCTTACTACGCACCGGTACGCCTCGACCTCGACACGCCGGTGACGCGGTTCGATCCCGGCTCCGTCCGCGACATCGTGCTCGTGAAGGGGCCGTACTCCGCGTTCTACGGGCCGACCCATGCCGTGCTGGACGTGGCGACCCTCGATTCGCCCCGCTTCGATTGCTTCGAATTCCACGGCCGCACCGCTCTCAACTACCAGACGAACGGCCAGCGCTGGGACGGCCTGCAATCGATTTGGGCCGGCGAAAGCAACTGGGGTGCCCGCATCACCTACAACGGGCTCACCGGCAGCGACTACAAGGACGGCAGCGGGAACTTCGTGCCTTCCAGCTACCTCTCGCACAACGTGAACTGGGCCATCGGCTGGGATCTCACCGACAAGAGCAGCGTCGAGTTCAAGGGCTCGCGCGTCTACCAGCAAGGCCTCGAATTCCCCGGCCTTTACTTCGACGTGGCGAGCCAGAACTCGGAGGCCTACAGCCTGCGGTACACCTTGAAGGATCAGGGAGCGTTCGACAAATTGATTCTCGATACGTGGTACAACACGTCCGTCGGCGTGGGCAACACGTCGGCCGGGCCGAAGCAGGCCTTCGTGCAAGATTTGCTCGGCGTCTCGTTCAATCCGAACGCCTTCAATCAATCCGCGTTCAACAACTTCGGGTTCTTCCCACTGCCCTCGATTGCTCAGGCGAGTGCCGCCAGCACCACGCCGCTCAACTTGTTCCGCGATACTTCGACTTCCAACTTCGCCACCTCTTCGCTCGGCTACCGGCTCTTCAGCGAGTGGGGCCAGAGCGACAGTGGGAAGTTCACGTTGGGAACCGATCTCCGCGTACTCGGACAGGGGCTCCAGGAGCACATTCGACTCGAACAGTACTCCGGAAACAACCTGAACACCGGCGCGTCGATCGTTCCGGGGCAGTCCGCCTTCTACAACCAGAACCAATCGATCCCGAATAGCAACTCGGTGAATCCGGGGCTCTTCGCTCAACTCGAAAAGCCGATCACGGATCGCTGGAACGTCCGCACCGGCGGCCGTATGGACTGGACGAGAACCTCGACGAACGACCGCCTGATCACCGGGAACATCGACGTGTTCGGGTCGCCCGGACCCAGCAATGCGAATCGCTTCCAAGTCGATCCGATCATTTACTCGACCAACCCCGGCCGCACGGATACCGACCGCAACTTTTACTTGCTCTCCGGGTTCATCCAGAGCCAGTACAAGGTGACGGACGAGATCACCGGCGTGCTCGCGTTCGGGCACTCCGAACGCGCTCCGACGCTGACCGAACTTTACGCCGCCGGGCCGTTCCTCGGCGTGCTCCAGCAGGGCACCAGCCGCCTCATCGGCGACCCAAACCTCAGATCCGAGAAGCTCAACCAATTCGACCTCGGCGTCCAAGCCGACTACGGTTGGTTCCAGGGCGGAGCCGGCGTCTTCTACGGCTGGATGAACGACTACATCACGTACGATCAAAACAAGGGCGGCCCGGGGCTCACGCAGGTGGTGTACACCAACACCAACCTCGCGACGCTCGCCGGCAGCGAACTCTACGGGCAGATGGATCTGACGAGTTGGTTGACTTCGTTCGGAACGCTGACTTACGTTCAGGGCATCGATCAGACGCACAACGTGAACCGGCGTTCGCCGAACTTGGCGAGCAGCCGGGCCACGAATCCCGCGAATGGGCAGTTCGCGACGGACACGGAAGCACTGCCCCAGATTCCGCCGCTGGAATCGCGAGTCGGATTCCGCGTTCACGATCCGAAGCCGCAGCGCCGGTGGCAGGTAGAATTCTCGGCGCGCATGGTCGCCGGGCAGAATTCGGTGGCGACGAGCCTGGGAGAAATCGCGACGCCCGGCTTCACCACCTTTACGATCCGAAGCTATTGGCAGGCCACCGATCGGCTCCTGCTCACGGCAGGCGTCGAGAACCTCGGCAACAAATTGTATCGGGAACACCTCGACCCGATCTCCGGCAACATCCTCGGCGTCTTTCCCCTCAACCGACCGGGCACGAACTTCTACTTCGGCACGCAGTTGAGCTACTAACTGAAACCCGGTTTCTGCTTTGGAAACCGGGTTTCTTCACGTTCCAAGAAACCCGGTTTCTGCCTTGGAAACCGGGTTTCTTCACGTTCCAAGAAACCCGGTTTCCAAAGCAGAAACCAGGTTTCAAATCATCCCCGGTCCTGGATTGGCCACGAGCGTGGCCAGGGTTTGCAGGAACCGCGCCGCCGGGGCACCGTCCACGATGCGGTGATCGAACGTGAGGCTGAGCGTGACTTGCTCCCGACCGACGACGCGGTCGCCGTCCATGGCGGGGCGGCGCTCGATCCGCCCCACGCCGAGGATCGCACACTCGGGATAGTTGATGATCGGCGTAAAGGCATCGATGCCGAACCCGCCGAGATTCGTGATCGTGAAGCAGCCACCTTCCATGTCGCGCGTCGACATCCTCCCGCTTCGAGCCCGTTCGATCAGTTCCAACGATTGCTTCGCCAACTCGCGAACGCCGAGCGAGGGCACGTCGCGAAGTACCGGCACGAGCAACCCCGAGTCGGCGTCCACCGCGAAGCCAATGTCGATGCGTTGAGCGGATTGAATGTCGGCGTCGGTCCAGCGTGCGGCCAACATCGGATGCTTCAGCAACGCGACGCCGCAGAGTTTGATCAAGAAGTCCGTGAAGGACGGCACGAGCCCTTCGACGGCCTTGAACTGCTGACGCAGATTCACGAGGTTCGAGGCATCGACGATGGACGTGAGCGTGACGGGTGCCGTAGCTTGTCGGCTCGCCAGCATCCGTGCGGCGATGGCCTTCCGCGTCGCTGTGAGCGGACCGGCGGAGGGCGTTTGAACGATTGGAATGTCGCGTTCGCGGATGCGACCGGACGCACCGCTGCCGCGAAGTTGCTTCCAATCGACGTTCTGATCCGTGGCCAGTCGCCGTGCTCGCGGGCTGATGGTCGGTTCCACGAGATCATCGGCTGTCACGCGGCCGCCCGGCCCGGAACCGTTCACTTCGGTCAGTTCGATGCCGCGTTCGCGGGCCAGTCTGCGAACCGAGGGACTCGCGGCCGGTTCGGTCGCTCTTGCCGTCTTGCCTTCGCCCGGTTGAAGCAAGACTCCGAGTACCGCACCGACCGCAACGCTGTCGCCGGGCTTCGGCGCATCCGGTGGAATCGAGAGTATGCCGGAATCGAACGACTCGATCTCTTCAACGGACTTCTCGCCTTCGAGGCGATAGAGCATGTCGCCGGGCTTCACGGTATCGCCGTCGGCTTTGAGCCATTCGACGAGCGTGCCGTGTTCCATGTTCCAGCCGAGCCGCGGAACCGTAATGGGAATGGGCATGGAGTTATCCAGGTGGCACAGGCATTCTTGCCTGTGCTCTTGAAGCCAGCACAGGCAGGAATGCCTGTGCCACGAATACATCACTCCGCCAGCAAGTCGCGGATCGCCTTCAACAGCATCTCGGTATCGGGAATCACGGCCGCTTCGAGCGGCGGGCTGTACGGCGTCGGCGTATGAACCCCGTTCAAGCGGCGAATCGGAGCATCGAGATCGTCGAAGTGCCGATCCGCGATGTAGGCCGCGATCTCCGCACCGATGCCGAACGGTCCGAAGCCTTCATCCGCGATCAGCAAGCGACCGGTTTTCGCCACGGAGCGGCCGATGGTCTCGACATCGAGCGGTGCCACGGTTCGCGGGTCGATCACTTCAATCGAGATGCCTTCGCTCGCCAACTTGTCGGCGAGTTCGACCGTCCGCGGCACCATGCGGGTGAGCGCGACGACGGTCGCGTCCTTGCCTTCCCGCACGATTGCCGCCTGGCCGAACGGTATCTCGTAGTCGCCCTCCGGCACCGGCCCCTTGAGCCCGAGCAGTTCGCGATGCTCCAGGAATAGCACGGGATCGTTGCTTCGCAGCGCGTGAAGCAGCAGACCCTTGGCATCGTACGGCGTGCTGGGCACGACCACGCGCAAGCCCGGGAACTGAGCGTAGAGCGGATAGTAATTGCCCGAGTGGTGCGTGGCGGCGGAGTGGCCGATGCCCACGCAACCTCGCAGCAGGATCGGCATCTTCAGCCGCCCACTGGACATGTACTGCATCTTGGCGATCTGGTTCACGATCTCGCCGACGGCGTCCAGCACGAAGTCCGCGAACATGAAGTCGATGATGGGCCGGGTGCCAGTCATGGCGGCCCCGCAGCCGAGTCCGACGAAGCCGCGTTCGCAGATGGGCGTATCGCGAAGGCGTTCCGCGCCGTACTTGGCGAAGAGTCCGGAGGTCGTGTTGAAGTTGCCGCCGCGAACGCCGATGCCTTCACCCAGTACGAAGATGCGGGGGTTCGCTGCCATCTCGGAGGTCAAAGCTTCGAGTGTGGCCTGCATGAATGTGATCGAGCGCGACTCACGAGCCCGACGCGCAAGCAAGGGTTCAAGCTCACCCCTTGCTTGCGCGTCGGGCTCGTTGCAATAAATGTGCGTCGTGGCCGTCTCCGCTTTTGGCAAAGCGCTTGCTTCGGCGGCAACATGCGCAGCCTCCACTTCGGCTTGAACCTCCGCATCGATCGCGTCGAGGGCGCGAAGATCGGAAGCACCCATTCTCGAGCGCAGCATGAGAATCGGGCAGAGCTTCTTCCAATTCTCGACATCCTCGCGGGTGCGATAGGTGAAGTCGCCCATGCCCTCGGAGTGCGGGCGGGTGCGGTAGGTTTTGCATTCGAGTAGCGTCGGGCCGCCGCCCTTGCGGGCACGTTCCGCCGCGACGCGGGCGGCCTCGTGTACGGCGAGCACGTCGTTGCCATCGACCTCGATTCCGGGCATGCCGTAGGCCGCGCCGCGGCTGGCTACGCTCGGATTTCCCGCGGCATCGCGGAACGGAACTTCGGTCGCGAACTCGTTGTTCTCGCAGACGAAGAGTACCGGCAACTTCCAGATGCTCGCCATGTTCAGGCCTTCGTGGAAGGCTCCGTTGTTCACGGCCCCATCCCCGAAGAATGCCACGGCCACGCGGTCGGTCTTCATCAGTTGGAAGGAGTAGCCTGCGCCGGTCGCCTGGAGGATGCTCGGCCCGACGATGCCGCTCGTACCCATGAGCCCGACTTCGGGGCTGAACAAATGCATGGAGCCGCCGCGACCGCGCGAACACCCCGCCTCGCGGCCATAAAGCTCGGCGATGAGTTGCAGCGGCGGCACGCCCTTGGCCAGCGCGTGACCGTGCCCCCGATGCGTGCTGAACACGACATCGTCCGCGCGCAGGTTCGCGCACACACCCGCGGCCACAGCTTCCTGGCCGACGTAAGTGTGGCACGCCCCGTGGATCAGCCCGCGCTGGTGCGACTTCGCCAGTTGCTCCTCGCACCGGCGAATCAGCACCATCTGCCGATACAGGCGCAGCAGTTCGTCGCGGCTCAGAGGTTCAATCGTGTCGTTCACGGTTCGTCAGGTCTCCTTCTTGCGTTGGACTTTGACCAAGCTCACGAGCAGTGCGCCGACCACGAATCCGGCCGAGAGGAACAACATGCACGCACTCATGTCGTAGCCCGAATCCTTCATGTTCCCAATGATCCAATTACTGACGAAGCCGGGGATGTTCGCGGACATGTTGATGAACCCGATCGACACGGCGGCGGCCGACGACGTGAGCGCCAGCGTCGGCAGCACCCAGTACGGCGTGAACCACGAACTCGAGAAGAACCCGGTGAGGCAGAGCCAGATGTAGCGCAGCCACCACGGCTGGTCCGGGAACGCGCTCATGGCGAGAAACACCGCCGAGCCGACCTGAGCCGCGACGCAGTGCCACTTCCATTCCGCTCGGCGATTCGAGGACCAACCCGAAAGGACGACGCCGAGGATGCCGAACAGGAACACGGGGCCCGTCCAGAGCAGCACTTCGGTGTCGTCCGCCCCGGCCGCGGTCTTCCCAAGAAAGTCTTTGATGGCGGTCGCGATCCACGAGACGAGCCCCATGCCGCCGATGTTGGTGGCGAAGATGGCGAGCGCCAGCAGCCAGACCGTCGGCATCCGCAGTGCCTTCCAGAAACTCGTTTCGCCGCCGGCCGCAAGCGTCTCGCGACGTTCTTCGGCGAGCGTGGTTTCCAGCCAGTTGCGTTCCTCCGGCGTCAGCCAGTGCGCGTCCTTGGGGCGGTCGGTCATGAGGAACGGCACGGCGAAGCCGAGCAGCACGGCGGGTGCGCCTTCGATGAGAAACACCCACTGCCAGCCGTCGAGCCCGAGCCAGTTCAGCTTCAAGAGGTAGGCCGAGACGAAAGCCCCGAGCGCGAGGCTGGCGGGCACGCCAATCAACATGCCGGACATGGCGCGGGACCGCACCCGCTTCGGGAACCAGTGCGTGAAGTAGATGATGACGCCGGGAAAGAACCCGGCTTCCGCCAGGCCGAGGAGGAAGCGCGCGACGTAGAACTCGGTTTCATTCGTAACCAAAGCCGTACACATGGAGCAGACGCCCCAGGTGATGAGAATGCGGGTGAACCACTTGCGGGCGCTCCAGTGTTCGACGAACAGGGCACCGGGGATTTCGAGCAGCATGTACCCGACGTAGAAGAGCCCGAGCCCGAGGCCGAAGACGCGCGGGGAGAAATCGAGCGCCGTTTCCATTTGGAGTTTCGCGAACCCGGCGTTGGCGCGGTCGAGGTAGGCGATCACGTACATGCCGAACAGCAGGGGCAGGAGCCGCCACGAAACTTTTCGCAGGCACGACTTCGCGATGGGATCGAGTTCGAAGCTGGCGGGAGAAGCCATGGAGAGAACGTAGCAGGGTTCCCAGCGGGCGGCATCCGGCGATTCTCCGTCGAGAGTAGGGCGGCTCACCTAAAACTGACGCACGACCGAGAAATTCGTTGCCGAGCGAACCGCGAGAGCGGATACTACTTCTCGACCCCACCCTCGGCCTCACCGGCCTCTCTCCACTCCAAGTTCGCAGGAGCTACACCATGATGACTCGCCGACTCATGATCGTCAGCGCGATGCTGGCGATGCCGTTCATCGCGCCGCTCGCCGCCGATGAACTCAAGGACAACCCCGCCGTCAAACTGCTGAACCGCGACATCGCTCGCCACAAGCAGTTCCTCAAGATCGTCGAGAAAGGGGAAGGCGACGTGATCTTCCTCGGCGATTCGATCACCCAGGGCTGGGAAGGCGAAGGCAAGAAAGCCTGGGCGGACAACTTCACGCCGCTCAAGGCCATCAACCTCGGCATCGGCGGCGATCAGACCGGCCACGTGCTGTGGCGCATCACCGACGGCAAGGAACTCGAAACGCTCAAGCCCAAGGTCGCCGTCATCATGATCGGCACCAACAACATGGGGGGGCACTCGGCCGAGCAGATTGCGGGCGGGGTGAAGGCCATCGTGATGGAATTGCGAAAGCAGAAGCCCGAGATGAAGATTCTCGTACTCGGAATCTTCCCGCGCTCCGCCAAGCCGACCGACTCGATTCGCGAGAAGGTGAAGACGGCGAACGCGACCCTCGCCAAACTCGACGACGGGAAGAGCGTCTTCTACAAGGACATCGGCGAGAAGTTCCTGGAATCGGACGGCACGCTGGAGAAGAAGATCATGCCGGACTTCTTGCACCTGAGCCCCGAAGGCTACGACATCTGGGCCGCCGCCATCAAGGACGACCTGGCCAAGTTGTTGAAGTAAGCAGCCATTAGCCCGACGCGCCAGCGAGGGTCGAATTGACCCTCGCCGGTGCGTTCCTCACTTCTTGATCGAGCGGCGAATCTCATCGATTTCCTGCGTCAGTTTGTCGAGGCGCTTGAGAACCTCTTCCTGGGAGGCACCGGGACGGTCGGGGCCTCCGGGCTTGCGCGCCGGTTCGGTCGCCTTCTTCTCGAGAATCGTCTGAAGGCGGGCGATCGTTGCCTTGATCTGCTCCGCAGACATCGCTTCCAGAGTTGCGTCACCCGGACGACCGCCTCCACCGAATGGCGCACCGGGATTGCCAGGACCGAATCCGCCGGGAGCCCCGCCCGGACCGAAGCCGCCGGGTCCGCCTGGGAACGAACCGCGGGGAGAAGAGCAGCAGCCCGCGGAGTGGACCGGCGCGAACCGGCATGACTGTTACCTTAACAAGATAATGGCTCTTTACTCTAACCGGAGCCGAGTCAAGCCTCCTCTTCACCCATAACCGTACCGCTCGATGTAGCCGCTCCAGCGCTGCGAAATGCGGCTCCACAACTCCTCCGGTAACTGGTGCCGGTTCACCTTGTAATCGCGCGACTGCGCCGCGTGTTCCTCTAACTTCGGACGAGCCTTCTCGAAGTCCGGCAAGCCGAGCCGCTCGTAAACCTTGCCCACCGCGCCGACCGGATCGCGGATCAAATCCTCATAGCGCAACTCGACCAGTTCCTTCTCGCTCAACAACTTTCGCTCGCGGTCGAAGCTCGCGTCCATCCGCTCAAAGTTGCTCAGCACGTACTCCTCGATACCCTCGAAGGTCGGGTTCTGAAACGCGACCGAACCCCAGATTTGCTTCCAGGTGTGAACGGTGGACGGGAAGACCTCGCGCGGATCGCGGACGATGTGGACGAACTGCGCTCCGGGGAAGGCCCGCTTCAGATGACCGACGCGGGCCGTGTGCGTCGGAGATTTCATCACCTGGCGACGCGGATCGAGGAACGAGAGCCGCCGCACGAACCCGACCAGCGCGTCGGTCCACGCCTTCAACTCGCGTTCGGAGATGCTGTCGAGGTCGAGGTAGGCGTCCGGGGCCGGTCGATTCGGGAAGGCCCACCTCAAATACGGCGAGGGCACGCCGAGGTTGCAGAGCGCGAACTCGTCTTCCTGAGGGCGGTCGAAGCCGACCGGCATGTTGTCCATCGGGCGGCTCGTCGGTAGCGCGTGAGCTAGCATTCGAGGCAGAAATCCCGACGTGAGCAGGAAGTGATGCGGGGCCATCACCTGATACGTGGTGGGGTAGCTGAACTGTTCGTCGCGGACCATCAGTTCGTGGAGGAGCGTGGTGCCGGTTCGCCAGTGCCCGACGATGAAGAGCGGGGGTTGCGCGATGGGCGTGCGGGCGACCCGCCGGCCGTAGATGAGCCGATCCGCCCAGTGGAATGCCGTGTTGAACTGCCCGAAGAGGACCATCCGCAGGGCTTGCGGAATGCTCGATGGCGAGACGGCAAAGCGGTTCCGCGCGAGCAGCGGCAGCCACACGCCCAGCGGCATGCCGAGCCAGTTGCGGACGTGAAAGAAGCTGAGCTTCTTCGATTCGCCGGTCGTTTTGAGTTCGCGCTTCGACTCGACAGTGCTCATGCCGGCTCCGTTACGGTCGAATGATGCAGCGGTCGATGGTGAGGAGGCGGCGCAGCGTGCGGAACGGCTTGAGCAGCCCGCTGCCCGGCACCTCGAACTCGATCGTTCGCCAGAACTCCCGCGAGAGCGGCGACACCGTTCGCGCCACGAACGCCCGCTTGAAATCCCGTTCGGTCGCCGTCGTAATCAGGTCCGGCGTGCCGGCCGCGAACGGCACCAGTTCCCCCACGCCGCGCCGCAGGAAGAACGTGAACTTCTTCCCGCTGTCGGGAAACGAGTACCAACAGGTCATGGTGATGCGGGCGGCTCGCTTCGCGTGA
Organism: Gemmataceae bacterium; assembly: GCA_043733485.1. Classification (GTDB taxonomy): domain Bacteria; phylum Planctomycetota; class Planctomycetia; order Gemmatales; family Gemmataceae; genus Urbifossiella. The sequence goes on along the minus strand of JAYTGN010000244.1, from coordinate 36,653 downwards.
ATGCGGTAGGCGAGCTGCGCGAGCAAGTCTTCAATTGGGATATGTTCGACGCTGCGCTCGTCCACCTGCATGGGGCTGGCGGCAGGCAGATCGTCGCGGAGCACGGCGGCATCGTGCTGGTACCAGTGTTGAAACAGCGGGTTCGCGGTATCCTTCGCCAAGGCGATCAACGCCTGGGCCTTGAGCTTGCGGGCGGCACCGTCCTTCGGATCGGCCGCGAGCAAGGTGTCACCGAGCCAGGTGGCCCAGCGCGGATCGTTCGCCTCGACTGCCTCTTTCATTAGCCGGTGGATCGCGGCCTTGCCCCCGAGCCTCGGCACGAGTCGCTTCGCGATCTCCTCCGGTGCGTGCGGGTCGAGGTTGCTGGAGTTGCCGTCGAACCAGCCGAGGTAGCCCGAATAGATTCCGCGGATGGACCCGGCGAGCGTGCCGTAGCGCTCGACGAGGTACGGATGATTCGCGAGGTGCTCGGGGAGCCGAATGATTCGCACGAGTTCGTCCGGCGTCAGGCCGCGGTTCGCGTGTTGAATTACGGAATCGTGAACGAAGGCGATGGCATCGCGATAGGCGGTGAGGAGTTCAAGCACGGCCTCGGCACCGCGCACGGGTTCGGTGTGCCCGAGGATGAGGTTCGCGGCGTTCCGTGCGCGCATCCGATCGAGCGATCGCACCCAGTCTTCGACGGGCCGGGGCGAACTGCCGCGGATCGTGGCGAGGTTCGGAAAGGCCTTGTAGAGGTTGTCGCCGGCGAGGAGCGTGCGTTCCTCGGGAAGCCAGACGAAGAGGTGGTCGTGGGTTTCGCCGGGGGCCGCGCGCAGTTCGAACTTCACGCCGCCGATTTCGAGATCGAGTGCGTCCGCGAACGTAGCGGTCGGGGGAAGGAGCGGCGGGATCGGTCCGGCGTCGACGCGAAGTCGCGGGCCGATCCCGGTGGTCGTGACGGCTTCCTCGGGCAGTTGAAGACCGAACTGCTTGGCGCCGCGGTCGACGTAAATCTGCCCGAGCCGGCGCTGGGCACGCACTTCCTCGGGGAATCGTTCTTGAGCCCAGATCGGGATGCCGGGCTTCCAGAATGCCGGCGTTCCCAGCACGTGATCGGGATGCGAGTGCGTGTAGATGATGCCGAGGAGTTCGCCGGTAAGTTGCTGGGCGAAGGCCTCGCGGATGCGCTCGGCGACCGCGATGCCCGGCCCCGTATCGATCAGAACGTACCCGCCCTCGACCTGAACCGCGGTGCAGTTGCTCATCGCGAAGTCGATCGCACAGAAGGCGCGGCCGACGCGTTCGATCCGTTCGTTGGAAGCCACAGTTCACTCGGGCCGAAGTACGCGCGAACTCATCGGGGTGCGACCGCACCCGCGTCCTGGCAGTTATAGTCGCTTCCGCGATTGCTTGACACGGCTTCGCGAGGGTGTAGGCTCAAAGTGGTTCGCGGAGTTCCCAACATGATGCAGCAAGAGCTTTCCCAGTTCCCGCCACCGCTCTCGCGCGAGCAGACGGCGGCGCGTCGCCGACAAGACGAATTAATCGATGCTCGCTTGCCCGGTGAGCACGTCGCATACGTGGATGAATGGCATGGTGAGTCACTCTTCCGCCGCATCGTTGCCCACGCGAAGGGCGCGATCGAGTTCCAGAATCTTCTCGCGGCGCTGCCGCCGACGGTTATGAAGCGCGTTCAGTTAACGCTCGTCCCGGAAGCAGACGCGATCCCAGTCCCATCCTGCCAAATCGGTTGATTCGATGTCATTTATCGCCCCAATCCGAATCTCGCGCCGATACAGTCTGGAAATCGCGAGGGTGGAAGTGGCGCTCTGTGTGACGGATGCCACCGGTGATCGTTTCAGGATTTTCCAGTTCGACACCGGATGCGGATTGACAACTGTCAGCGAAGATGTGGCGACCGCGCTGGGACTCCCCGCGGGAGGCAAACCAATCCGAGTGAGCGGTACACTTGGAAGTGGAAAGGGGCGTTTGGTACCGGTCACGTTCCAATTCCCCGCCGACTCCTTGAGTGGTGTGCCGGGCGACGCGATCGATTCCGAATGGGCTATCCTTTCCGGCCGCAGCCAACTGGCTCTCCTCGGATTCCAGGAAGTCCATCGGCACTTCACCATTCGCACGGATGACGACACGATGTACTTCGCAAGGCGATAGTTTTGTCTCGGACTTGCCGAGGAATCCGTGAAAAAGGCTGAATTGCGTATCGGCTGGCGGAGTACTGCAACAGTTAGAGAGCGAGTGAACTAACCGTTGGACAAAGCGAATCAGCAATGGCACGGCCAGCATAACTACGGCCCATGCGAAAAACCGAGTTGCGTCTTCAACCAGTTTCCCTTTTGCTTACACCTTCAGCTTCCGGACCTCTTCGAGTGAGAGCAGGTTCTTGTCCACCTGGGGGGGGAGTTCGAACTCCGTTGCCAGGGAGTCGATGGCTTCGCCGAGTTGCGGGATCTCGGCTTCCTTCATGCGGCCGAGCCGCTTGAGCGCCGCGAAGACCAACGTCGGCAAACGCTCCGGTGGCAGTTTCATGAGCCGGCAGCAGGTCGCATCCACGGCGACGAGGTCCGCGCCCATCACCAGCGCCCCCACGTGCTTCGCCGTGCCGTGGAGCGGGCCGTCGCCTTCCATGCCGACGATGGCGTCCACGATGGCGAAGTGGGGCGTGTGCGTGCAGGCAATGTCCACGACGCTGTTGGGGATCCCGCGCCAGTGGAGTTCGTTTTTGGGCCAGCCGTAGCAGATGCCGGGCAGCGTGCCGAAGAGGTTCTTCAACGAGAGCGTGGCTCCGGCCCAGTGGTGCATTTTGAGCTTCGGTAGCGAGATGAAGACCTCGGCACTCACGACCGTACGGGCGAGATAAAGCGAATCGAGGCCGGTGAGCCGGCCGAGGTTGGTCATCTTCACGGGCTCGTCGTGGTTGAGATCGACGAAGCGGACGCCGTGCTTTTCGAGCACGGCTCCGAGGCCCGATTCCTTCACCAGAAACTGCACGTTCCGCCAGTGCCCCGGCCCTTCGGCCACGATGATTTCCGAAGCGCCCTCGTTCTTGCAAAGTTGAATCACGGCGTCGATCACGCGCGGATCGGTGTTGATGACCATCGCCTGGCGATACTCGACGAGGTTCGGCTTGAGCACGACGCGCTTGCCCTTGAGCGGCACGAAGGTTCGGAAGTGCTCGTACTGCTTGGCGAGGATCTCGACGAGCGGCTCGTCGTAGGAATCGGCGCGGGCAATGTGAACGGCGGAGGTGACCGGCAGCGGCTTGAGACGGCTCAACCCGCCGATGAGCAAACCTCGAAACTTCGACTTGATGCGCTCGAGGAACGTTCGAGCCGAGTCGCGTGAGCGACCGGGTTGTTGCGAACTCTCGACCCGGCCCCTGACGGGGCTCGGCTCGCCGGTCGCCAGTTTGAACGGATTCCACTTCACACTTCCGAGCGCCAGCGCCGCAAGTGCGAGCCGATACGGCCCCGCGCCGAGGCCGTCCGTGCGGTGGATCTCTTCGCTCAACGCCCCGGCGACCCGCGAATCGAGCTCGGGCAAGAACTCGCGGGTCGCGCTATCGCGATCGTGAACCGCGAGCGCGAGCTTCGCCCAGGCCAGATGCTCGAGGTCGGTGCTTTTGGCGGCCTGCATCCGGAGGTAACCGACCGCGGCATCGATGCGCGGTCGATCGGCGAGACCTTGCAAGGCGAGGAGCATGATCGCGGTCGGGCCGGGGATTGGCTCGGTGCTGTGGCCGAGAACGAGCCGGTTCCCGTAGTTCGCCCCGCCGGTATCGAAGGCCCGATCGAGGAGCAGCTTCATCCCTTCCTGCACGCGGGGATGATCGCCGTGGCCCACGGCGCGGAGAGCGAGGCAGGCCCACGAGGTCGGTTCCACCCACGCGAAGTTCGCCTCGGCCCACGGCCAGCCGCGAATCGTCAGATCGATGTCGATCTTCATGTCCGAAATTTCGTCGTCTTCGACCTTCAGTACGCGGCTCTCGATAGTAAGCAATTTCTCGGCAGTGAATGCCAGCGGCGAACCGGGAGCGCAATCGAGAGGCGAAAGCGCGTGTTCGGTGAAAAGCACTAATGCGGTGGGCCAGGCGGCCTCGGGCCGACCGCGCGTGAGGCGATAGGTGCCGTCCGCGGCGCGGTTCGCTTCGAGCGCCTTCAGGCCGTTTTCGACGAGCGTGCCGAACTTCGCGCGGTCCGAGGCCAGCGCGAGAATCGCGAGGCAAGTCGGTTCCAGATGCAGCGGTTGGCCGAGCTGGTAGCCCCAGCCGCCATCGGGGGAAACGAGCGAAGCGAGGCGGTCGAGTGCGATCGAGGAACTGGGCATTGGCTGGAAACCCGCGAACGGTGGTAGGGAAAAGGGAAGTCTACCACGCGAAATGCTCGAGTTAGGTTTTGGTTCGGAAGAGAGTCGAGAGGCGCTCTCGTTCGGCGACCACGAGCGGAAACCTCTTGCTGTACGGGTGATCGGCAATTCCCGCGAACTCGCGCAGCGCGGCGTGGACGTACTCGGGCCGCACCCGGACGCCTTTCTCCTTGTCGAGTTTCAGCGTAGGCGCATCGATCGGGACTGCGAACTGCTTGTCGTCGGTCGCCCCGACGACGCGATTCCCCGCGATTCCGCGGCCGAGGAACTGGATCGATCCGATCGACCAGTGATCCTTGCCGTTGCCGGCGTTGTAATTGGGAGTGCGGCCCATCTCGCTCTGGATCACGACGACGAGTTGCTCGCGAATCTTGAGTTCGCCGGCCCGGCGAATCAGGTACGCGATACCGGCGAGGAACTCGGGGATGAGCTTCATTTGGTCGGGGTCGTTATTCGCGTGGCTGTCGAACTGCCCGATGGTGAGATTCGCGGAGACGCAGACGCCGGCTTTGAAGGAAGCGAGGGCGATCTCAGCCTGCTGCGACATCCGCTCTTTGGGGATCGTGGTGGGAATGTATTGGGTCACGCGCTGGAGGGCCTTCGAGTTGACTTGCGCTCCATAGAGCATGTTCTCCGCGCGTTCGGCACGCGGCAAGCGCGGTTCCGCGGCGCGAGAAGTCTTCTCGTCGCGGAGGGCTTCCTCGATTCGGTCGAGCGCGAATTTGTCGTGGTACGGCGAGCGTTCGTTCCCCTCGACTCCGTCGGCGTTGGCGATTTTCCTCAAGGACTGCACGTATGGGACCCGGGACATCGCCACGAGGTTGCCTGTCGCCGAGTAGTTTCCGAAGGTCAGGAACGCGAGCGGGCACTCCGGACCGCGACAGGCGGCGACCAGCGCGGCAAAGGTCGGGTAGGAAAGGCTGTCGAGTTTCCCCGTGGCCATGTAGCGGGCACCGGGCGAATGGTTGTTCACCGAGTAATCGAGGCCGTTGAGCGTGAGTAATTCGTCGCCGAACTCGGAATAGAAATCCTCGTTGCACATCCCGCCCACGGCGTGCTTCTTGAGCGGAGCGAACTTGTGTGCGCCCTTCGTCAGGATATCGCCTTCCTTGTAGAGTCGATTGATCCCACCAGTGCCTTTCGGGTCCATGAGGTACGTGGTGTCCCAGCCGCCGGAGGCGTTGAAGACGACGTAGAACGGCCCGCCGTAGGGTTCGTCCTTCGCCTTCTCGCGGGCGTCGGTCGGCCGAAACGGAACGGCGAAACCGAGCCCGGCCGCCGCACAAGCTTTCAGAAAGTCGCGTCGCATGCTATTCGCCCTAAAAGAGGATCGGTCGTATAATCGAGATCATACGTTGCAATTCATTTAGGTTGTGGACGAGGTGGGGGTGGCCCCATCGATCGAGTTTCTCTCGACCACAGTCCTGGGCCAGTGCTTCTCCGATTTTTTCAAACGATAGCTTCATCTCGTTTCTGAGTCGTTCCGGATTATGACTCGATCCGAGCAGAAACGTCCGAGGTTTGAGGTCGTCGGGAATTCGGTGCTCGCAAAAGGAACGACGATTTTCACCCTCGTCATCGAAGTCGATCAACAGAATGACGTGAGCGCCCGAATAGTTGCGAAGATACTGGACGTACTCTTCTTCGAAGACATCTAGTACTCGCTGCCAACCAGCTGCCACTGGATTGATCCCAACTGCGCGGACGTTGACTGAGTAGTGCTGGAGAAATCCGTTAAGAATGTCGCCATTCGCCTTGTCCTCGGGTATTATCCAGACGTGCGGCCTCTCCTTGTTAACGCTCACCCGATCACCTCGTTTCGGATTAGTGCGTCGATGAGGTCTCCCTGATATTCGATCTCCTCAAGCATTCGAACGACAGTTGGCTCGAGGTGAGACTTCCTGTGAAATACTAACGTATTTTCGTCGGAGAATCGACGGATGGTTTCTGGATGGTGCGATGTCGCGACGAACTGACCTTTCTGGTTGACCAATCTCCGCAGTTGGGTGATAAAGTGACTGATTTCCGGAAGTGAGAGATGATTATCGGGCTCATCCCACATACAGAAGACCGTCCGGTTTACTTTGCTGATCGCAATCACAAATGCACTGAGAAAGAAGCACTTCTCCCCATCCGAGAGGTGTTTGAAATCGATCAGTAGACTGCGTTCTGACTTCTCTGGCTCGAATCGAATCATGAGTTGTTTGCCCCGCTCTCCTCGAGGAACATTCTCGAACGATGTGAGATCGGGGATAACGGGTTTGAGATAGTCGAAAATGAGGTTATAGGCTGCAGGGTAACGCAGCAGGAGTGCATTCAATCCTGCAGAGAAATTCGAGGCATCGTGCTGGAGGTCAAAAGACTCCTCTTCCGTGAAACCCGACATCTTCGAGGGGATCGGCGCGATGAGGACCATCGAGGAGAAGAACGAATTGAGTTGCTGAATCGCACCTTCTCCAGGCCTCTCGGTGATCACGGGCAGTGCTGCAACATGCCAATCCAGCCGGAAGCTCGACCCACCCGGCAGATTCACCTGTTCCTTCTGACGCGTGAAGATCGAGTTGCCATCCACCGACAGGCTCTCCTCCGCTACGCGCGCCTCGCGGAATCGTTCCGGCCACTCGAACGCGATGGCATATTTAAATGGCTTGTCCGCCAGTGTCAGATCGATTTCAAATCGCATCGGGATGTCCGTCCGCCCTTGCGAGAAGTCGCTTTCGGACACCAGATCGCGAACGCGATTCAAGCGCCGGCAGATGTTCTGAAAAACTCCGAGGGCCTGACGCAACGTCGACTTGCCCGCCCCATTTTTGCCAATGATGAGTGCTGACCCTCGACCCGAGAGGTCGAGCGAAAAATTCTCCAGGCATCGGAAGTTGTGAATGTAAACTCGCTCGATCATCGTTCACCAAGCTGGGTAATTCAGTTGTCCATACGGCCATTCTAGCGAATCACATCAGGCGACTTCATTCGTACAGGAATTCGTGACGCCGGAGCAGGTAGGTCACCACGGCACGCCAGGCCCGGATCGTGTAGTTCGGATCGTCGGTCACGGTGGGGGTCGCTTGCCGGCAGGCATAGGTCTCGCGCTTGTCGAGGCCTTTCTGCTCCTTCGCATCCCTCACCACCCCGGCGAACAGCTTGAAGGTGCGATCGGCCTCGGCCGAATCCGCGGCGTCGATGCGGCCGAGAATGCGCTCGTGCAGGTGAACGATCGCCTTGCGGATCGCCTTGTCGGCATCGGCGGAAGCACCGGGGAGCACACTCGGTTCGATGCCGGGAAAGAGCCGTCGCTCGGCCAAGGGACGGGCGAAGTCGCGGGCCACGTGCCGGCACGCGATATCGTTCGACAGGATTCGCTGAATCGCGCCCATCGCCCCGCTCGGGTCCGCGGCACGCTCGGTCACTTCCTGCGAATCGATCCCGCCGTACAGCATCGCGAGTTGTTCGGTCAGCCTACCCCACCGTTCGCCGAACACCGCTCCGACTTTGCGCTCGACCTGCTCGGGAGACAGCATCCGGACCAGGCCCGCGTCGTCGAGTTCCGTCTTGCGGCAAGGGTCCTTGATCGCGGTGGCGACGCCATCGGCCCGGTAGAAGTCGGACGCGACCCAGTCTTTGAAGACGCCCTTCAGGTTGAATCCGGACTTCGCGAATCGAGCCGCGATCGCCTCGACTTGTCGGCGCTGCTCCTGGTAGGCCCGCCGCTTCGCAGGGTAAAGTGGATCGTCGAAGTCCTTGGGCGGCAGCAGCGCCTTGCGGCCCGTGAGTACGTAGTAAACGTGCTCGACCATCGCGACGGCGAAGCGGGGATCCTTGGCCGTGCGTTCGCCGAGCCATTGCAGCGACCGCCATCGCTCGCTCGGTGGCAAGTCTTCGCCCTCGAAGCCCGCGCCGAACATGTCCTTGAACCACCCGCCTTTTCTCTTGCCGTACACGCCCGCATCGGCAAACTTCCAGTAGTCCTGGAACAGCCCGGCGACGGGGTCGAGGGTGCGATGGCAGACGACGCACTCGGCAGCCTGCATCGTTGGGTTCGGATACTTTGCGGTTACCGTCGCGGCGTCCGAGACCCGTGCGGCGAGTTCCAGAACATCCACGCCCAAGAAGTGCTGATAGTACATCCGAGCGCGAAGCCGGTTCCGGTTGGTCTCGGTCGTAGGATAGCGGGCGAGATACTGGAAGGTGCTGAGCAGGCCGGCGTGCGGATAAGCACCAGTTGCCGAGTCCTGATTCTCGGGCTTGCTTCGGCCGATCAACGCCTTCAGTTTCACGGGAAGGAATTCGGCGTTGGCGTCCGGGTTCTTGAAGCGGTCTTTCACCTCGTCGTAGATGCCGTACCCGCGGGCCGCGTAAGGCGACACCATGATGTAGTCCGCCGTCGCGATCTCCGTGAACGGCCTGTCATTGCGAACGATGTGTTCGACGAGTTTCATCGGCTCGCCGAGGAGGGCTTTGCGGTATTCGTCGGCGAGCCTGTAGCCAGCCTTCCTCCGTGCGTCCACGTCCTTGATGTGGCTCAGGTCGAAACTCTGATACCAGTGCCGGGTCTTCTCGAAGTGCTCGTAGGAGAGGAGCGATTGATCCGCGTTGCCATCGACGCCGAGGGTGAGGAAGATGTCGTTGAACCCTTCGCGAAGCCGCTCGTAGAACGCATCTTCCTTCATCATCGCATCGAGAATTCCCGGTAGCGCTTTGAGGCCGTCCTTCGACATGGCCGCAACCTCGGCATCGGTCGGAAGCCGGCCCGCGAGCGAGAGCGCGACGCGGCGAAGCAACCGACGATCGTCGACCATCACGACGCCCTCGAAGAAGGGCGGGGCTTTCGGGTCCACCGCGGAGTTGCCGCTTCCCGTTTTGGTTCCATTCGCTCGGCCGACGAAACTCGCGAGGAGCCGATAGCCTGCGGAATCGGGTTTCAGCACGTCCTTGCCGCCGTGCTTGAGTTCGCCGACGACCTTGAGAAGGAGTCGCGATTGGTCCTTCTCCTTGATGCCGGCCATCCGGGTGAAGGCATCGCGATTGAATCGCATCGCCTCGTCGCGCGCTACCCCTTCGAGCTTGCGGAGGTCCTTGAGAAGGAACTTGCTCTCTTCCGCGTCGCCGCCCGACTGATGGCAGATCAGGCACGACTGCGCACCGACCTTCGCCCACACCTCGTCTTTGAAATAGTCGTCTGCGACCCGAACGCACGTCGGCGCGGCGGGCGGCAGCTTCTCGTCGCCGAAACCGACGACGCTGAAACCCATCCCGGAGATCAGTGTCAGGACGAGCGATCGAATTCCCAGGTGCATGGGCTACTCGCGAAACCGGCGTCGGTGCAGTTTGCAAATTAGCAAGCTGCGAATCGCACGTGAGTTTGAATCGTACCCAAGTGGCCTCTCGGCAGCAATTGAATTCGAGGACAGCGCTAAGGCTTCGCCATACTTCGGTTGCGGATGCACTCGATGGCCCAAGCCGCGGCCTCGGCGATCAAGGGCGTCTCGTTCGCGGCGCGTTCCAATGCGGGAAGGGCTCGCGCGTCGCCGATGTTGCCCAGCACGATGGCGGCATTCCGCAAGAGGCCGGCGCGCTTCGTTCGCCACAATGAGGTTGGCTTGAAGCGCCGACGGAAGGCGTCTTCATCCATCCCGAGCAGTTCGATGGGATCGAGGGCTTCGAGTTCCGAATCGTGGGGGAACGCGAACGAGCCCTCGCGCTTTTTATTCCACGGGCACACGTCTTGGCACACGTCGCAGCCGAAGAGCCAGTCGCCCATCGGTTCGCGCAGTTCCAACGGGATCGGCGACCGCAGCTCGATGGTGAGGTAGCTGATACATTTTGAGGCGTCGAGTACGAACGGTTGCGAGAAGGCGCTGGTCGGGCAGGCGTCGAGGCAGGCGGTGCAGGTGCCGCAATGGGACGTGGCGAACGGCGGATCGGAGGCGAGTTCGAGATCGGTGAGCAGGGCACCGAGGAAGAAGAAGCTGCCGCGTCGCGGGTGGATGAGCATGGTGTTCTTGCCGACCCAGCCGAGCCCGGCCCGGCGAGCGAAGTCGCGCTCGAGAAGCGGAGCGGTGTCCGAGACGGCTTTTGCTGCACAGCCGGGGCGTTCGGCTTCGAGCCAACTCGCGAGATCGTTGAGCCGATCCCAGATGAGCCGGTGGTAGTCCGGCCCCTGAGCGTACGAGGCCACTTTACCCACCCAGCCCCTGACGGGGCTCGGCTCGCCGATGTATTCGAGCCCGACCATGAGGACGGATCGGACCGACGCGAGAACCGCTTCGGGATGCCGGCGTGCGTCTCGGCCGCGGTGGAGGTAGTTCATCTCGCCGGCGAAGCCGCGGTCGAGCCAGGACGCGAACTGGGGGAAGCTATCGGCTTCGGTGGCCGGGGCGATGCCGGCCAGCGCGAACCCGCGCAAGAGGGCTTCGTACTTCAGACGGGATTCGAGGGAGGTGTCGTCCATCGCGGATCAATCGGTGAACGGCGGGATCATCGAAGGAAGTCCGACCCGCATGAAGAACCGGGCGAACGCCTGCGAGAAGTGTTCGAGAAACGGCGACTGGAGCCGCCATCGACCGCTCAGGGAGGCGGCGTGACGTTGGAGATAGCCAATGGGGAGACTGTAGATTTCGCGAAAGTCGACCACGAAGGCGTCGCGGCTCACGGTTGGGTTTGTAGGCGATGCGAGCAAGTACAGCCCTTCGCGACGACCTTTCCGCACTTCTTCCCAGACGCCCTTCTTTGCAAATGAAAGATGGGCTGCCTCGAACGCCGGGACAGTTGAGGCTGGGCAGAGTGCGACCGAGCCGGCTTTCATGTTTGCGAGATCACAACTCTGCGTGACGACCATGAGGTTTGTCGGCTGAGTTCGAAGATCGCTCCGCTCTGTCGTCCGGCCAAAATCATCCGGAACGATAGGAACCAAGCAGCTCGGCAGGTACTCTCCCTGAGAGAGATCCGGCCCGTTAACCTCCGACCACCAAGCTGTAGAAATGGTCACCTACCTCTCCTCCGGATAGGGCTGTGGAGTCCACGGTTCCCCGAGAACCCATCGCACGGGAATCGTCGGTCCTGCTGGGAAGGGAACCGATCTGTAATCGTAGGTGTCTTCCAGCGACTCCACGAGCGCCGTTGCTTCCACCGCGGGCGGGTGCTTTCCGTTTCGCTCGGGGCTGATTCGCCCCAAGAGTAGGTGCTGGATGAAGCCTTCCAGAGTCTGGCCGTGCAGTTCGGCTTCCACCCGCAATTTCGCCACCGCCTCCGCGGGAAGGCTCAGCGAAAGGGTCGATGTTTCGGCCAGCGTCGTTTCGATCATGATTTCATCCTCCCGCTATCATCATACCCGCCGCCTCGACGCTAATCCATTCGCACCTTCGCGCCGAAGTCCTTCTTCTCGCCGATGAAGTAGGTCGAGCAGGCCGCGTCGATCAGGTCGGGGCTGAAGTTCACCCGCTCCATGTTGTACTTCGCGATCGACATCATTTGGTCGAGAATGTCGCGGGGTTGGCACATGCGGAACGGCCGATTCGACGGCTTGTACCACTTGTTGATCAAATAATCGACTCCACTCACATCGTGCTCCACGTGCTTCGACTTGCACACGAGTTCCCAAATGGCCCGGTACTGCGACTCGTCCGGATCGCGGATTTCAATCTTGAACTTGATGCGCCGCAGGAAGGCTTCGTCCGCGAGTTGGTGCGGGTCGAGGTTGGTCGAAAAAATCAGAATCTGGTCGAAGGGCACTTCGATCTTGGTGCCGTTGATCGTGTTGAGATAGTCGTATTTTTTTTCGAGGGGCACGATCCAGCGGTTGAGGAGGTCCATGGCGCGGACCTGCTGTCGGCCGAAATCGTCGATCATGAAGATGCCGCCGTTGGCCTTCATTTGGAGCGGTGCTTCGTAGAACTTGCCGGTGGAGTTGTACTTCAGGTCGAGCATGGGGAGCGTGAGTTCGCCGCCGACCACAATCGTCGGCCGCTTCACCTTCACGTAGCGCTGGTCGAAGATCGTCGCCTTCTTCATGAACGTGGTTTCGGTCACGTCCGAGGGTTGATCCTTGTCCACGATCGCGGTGTGCTGGATGGGGTCGTACACCTTGATAATCTGGCCGTTCGCTTCGATGGCGTGCGGCACGTAGATGGAGTCGCCGATGAGCCGGGTGATGCGTTCGGCCACGCTCGTTTTGCCGTTGCCGGGGTAGCCGAAGAAGAAGATCGACTGCGCCGAGTTGATGGCCGGGCCGATCTCGTTGAATGCGTCGTCGGTGATGATGAGGTCTTCGAAGGCCTTGCGGATGCTCCGCCGGGTCACCGTGAGTTTCTTCACGGTTTGGGCGAGAATGGCCTCGACGTAATCGGAGAAGGGCACGGGTGCGGGGCCGATGTAGCTGGTTTTATCCATCGCCTCCTGGACGCCGGACGTGCCCTTGGGCGGCTTGATTTCGTAGATGAAGCTGGCATCGCCGCTGGAACCGCGCTGTCCGACGATGTCGATGAGCGATTGCTTCCGCATCGCCTGGAACACGGGGTTGACGACGGCGAAGGGGAGTGCCATTTCGCGGGCGAGATCGCCGCCGGTCATTTGGCCGCGCATGAAGATCGTGCGCAGTGTGAGGTCGAAGATGAACGGCAACTCGAGGCCGAGGTCTTCCCAGCGCACGGGCACCCGCGGCACGAAGTGGTTCTTTTCCACCGGCGAAGCTTCGTCGTCGGTCGGCGGCGGATCGCCGATCAGCGTCACGCCTTCGAGATCGCCTTGCCGCTGAGCGTCCGCCAGGAGTGCCTCGTAGTGCAATTGGTGCAGGCGCAGGTGGCCGATGGCTTCGAGGTCTTCGCGCTTCTCGGCCTGGAGCAGGCAATCCCCGACCGCCGGGGCGATCGTGTACTTCACTCCATCGATGTACATGTGGTGCAAGTACTCACCCGGCCGCACGTAGCAGTCCGGCGTGTGGTACGGCATCTGGAGCATCTGCTGATAAAACTCGGGGGCGATAATGAACCGCATGACAATCGGCCTCGGCACTCGGCAAGGAACTTCCCGCCGAAGTATAGAACACGAGTTCCGCTCCGGCGCGAGATGCCGTGCGCCGCGGGAATGACTTTACCGATTGGGCGAAGTGGAGAGGTGCGAAACGGCCAGTCATGCGGGTTCGGCAGGCTTTCGGGCCAGGCTCCACTGCATGTAGAACCAGACGGCCATCGCGAACCCGCCACCACCCAGCGATCCGATCATGGTGCGCCGCGCGAGCGATTGCTGCAGGACGATGGCTCCGCCGGCCTGGGCACCGAGCAGCGCACCGATCGCGGCACCGATGGCCACGCCGATCAGGCACCAGGCGAACATGAGGTCGCGCATCGTCGCCATCGGGTCGCGGCGAGCAATTTCGGCCTCGGTCGTCGGCCGACCCCGCGTCCCGGACAGCGACATCACCGAGAAGCAGATGCCCCCAAGGACGAACCCGGCGGGCACTCCCAAGAAGGCACCGGCGAGCGAACCGACGAGGGCCGCGAGCACGGTTTCGAGGTCGCCTTCAAAGGCCGCGCTGGCGGTGGCTCCGCCCACGGCCCCCACGAGGCACGAAGTTACGCAGCCGATCATCGTGCGGCGGGTCTGGGCCGCACGCCGCTGCCGTTCCGCGAATTCCTCCACCGCGTTGCGCTTGGGCATCGCGAACGCGGCAAACGGCGAAGGCTCCGAAGGCTCATTCATGGTCGCCTCTACGCGATGTGGCCCATCGAACGACCCGGCGAATCGATGAACGCGAACGGAAGCTGGAACCCGACGCCCACCGAGTTCGATTGGTTCTTGTAGTTCCCCTGATGAACGAAGAACTTGCCGTTCGCAAAGAGCATCGCCGAATCGCTGCCGTCCAGAAACACGGCATTCGACACGCCCTGGTTGAAGAGCGTGTCGCGAATCGAGTCCAGCGTGTTGCTGGCGACGCCGTGAGGCTGGACCACGATGCGAAGGGGCTGTTCGCCCGTTCCCATTCCGATGATCACCTTCCCCGTTCTCGGGCCTTTGCCCGCGAAGCTCTCGTAGGTGGCATTGCTGCGCACATCCAGGAAACCCTTGTGTTTTTGGTCGGGCTCTCCGCTCGACGGCGCGCCGGCAGGCACCCCGGCCTGGTAGCGATTTTCGGAACCGTAGCGTAGGCCGCCGATGATGACCGGCCCGAGCCCGCCGAGGCTCGCGGTGCATTCGGTGGGCGGATCGCCCTTGGCGAATGTGTAGCCGCCGAGAGGCCCTTCAGACCAGGCGATGTGGAACATCAAGGGCTCGGAGAGGCCGCCCAACAAGTGCCCGCGCCCGCGAACGATTCCCTCCGGCGTCGTCGCGCTGCCCTCGGCCGAAGTCGTGAGCGGTAGGCCGGTCATGCGGCTGAGCAGACCCGTTCCCTTCCGCATCGTGGAACTGTCGCCGTACATGTTCCCATTCACCACCACGGAGAGCCTGCTGGCGGCGGCCATGCGCTGCACGGTCGATTCGAACGGCTCGGCCCGCATTCGGATGAACGGGCGCATCGCAGCCGCGGCACTCATCGAAATGTAGAACGCGCCTCCAATTTCTTGGACCGCGACGCTCTCGTTGGTGCCGAGCGCGGAGTAGGCGTCGGCCACGGCCAAGTATCGGGCCCCCGGCGCCTGCGGATGCGGAACACCGTGCCACGAGCCTGCGGTGGTGCCGAGCGGCCCGAGCGACTTGAATCGCCCCGGCCCTCCGCCGCCGCTCGGCGAGTTCGGGTTCGCCTGCCCCTGCCATCCCGCCCAAGGATCGGACTTCGACCCGCCGGAATCTTGAGACGATCGGTCCACGTCGGATCTCGCAAAGGGTGATGCTCTGGATTTTCGCCCGCGGAGCCTCCCGCTGCAAGGGGGTATTGCAAGAAGGTGCCCGTTCCTTGCGGATGCGTTGCTGATGGGCCGGGCGGTTCATACTCCATAGTCCATGCCCGCGATCTTCTCGCGACAGCTCGATGCGCAGGTGCGGCAGGTCGCCGTCGGCATTACCGTCGGCATCGGGTTGTTCGTCCTCGCCTGGTATTACTACGCCCTGCCCAGCTACACCCGCGTCGGCTACCAGCCGGAGCAACCCGTTCCCTTCTCGCACGAACTGCACGCCGGGCACCTCGCGCTCGATTGCACGTACTGCCATCAGCACGTCTTCGACTCGCCGCACGCCAGCGTGCCGACTTCGCAAACGTGCATGAACTGCCACAACCCGCAGAAGGCGAACGTGAAGGGGAACAGCCCGCTGCTCGCCCTCGTTCGCGCGAGCTTCCTTTCGGGCAAGCCCGTGGAGTGGAAGCGGGTTCACAAGCTGCCCGAATATGCGTACTTCAACCATGCGGTTCACGTGAACAAGGGCGTGTCGTGCGTCGAGTGTCACGGCAAGGTGAACGAGATGAAGGTAGTGCGGCACGACCAAACGCTGAGCATGGGCTGGTGTTTGAAGTGCCACGACGACCCGGCCAAATCGCTGCGGCCATTGAGCGAGGTGACGAACTTGAACTGGTCGCCGCCGGAAGGTAAGAGCAAGGAGGAGATCGGCCGCGAGATTGCGGAACGACTCCAAGTGAAGGCACCGTCGAACTGTCAGAGTTGCCACCGCTGATATTTTCGCTGCGGAGCAGCCGCCTTTTTTAGCCCAGGGCGGAAGCCCTGGGAGGGATGATGACGGAGAGTGTCCCCCACTGGCGAAGCCTCGAGCATCTGGCGGAGACGCCGGAGTTTCAGGCCTTCGCGCGCGGGGAGTTCCCCGGCTACACGAACATTTATGAGAACACCGGGGAAGCGGAATTGGTCGACGAGCCCGGCCTCGATCGCCGCCGATTTCTCGCCCTCACTTCGGCCGCGTTGGGGCTCGCAGTCGCGGCCGGTTGCCGCCGACCCGACCTCAAAATTCTGCCCTTCTCGGCCATCCCCGACGATCAGATCGGCCACATCACGCCCGGCAAGCCAGCGTTCTACGCCACATGCCTACCCCGCCCCGGCGGCGCGCTTCCCGTGCTAGTCGAGAGCCACGACGGTCGGCCCACCAAGATCGAAGGCAACCCCGTTCACCCGTGCAGCCTCGGCCGCACCGACGCTCATGCGCAAGCGAGCATCCTCGACCTGTACAGCCCCGACCGCGTGATGTCGGACAAATACCCCGGCGTCATGGAGAAGGGCCAGGTTCGCACGTGGGCGGACTTCGACACCTTCGCGCGAGGCGAAGCCGCCCGCTTTCTCAAAGACGACGTGAAGGGAAAGGGTCTGTACATTCTCGCGGAGGAAATGAACTCGCCTTCGGTGCGGCTCATCCGCGAGCACATGAAGGCGGTGATGCCCGAAGCGAAGTGGTACACCTATGAGCCGGTGGACCGCAGCGAGATGTACAAGGGCACGGAGTTGGCGTTCGGGAAGAAACTGGCCGTGCGTTACAACCTGGACAAGACCGACCGCATCCTCGCGCTCGACAGCGACTTCCTCGGCCTGGATGTCGATCAGATTCACAACAGTCGCGGGTTCATGGCGAAGCGCAAGCCCGAGGGAATGAACCGGCTCTACGTGGTGGAAAGCAATTACACGATCACCGGCACGATGGCAGATCATCGGTTGAGGTTACCGGCGAGCCGAATCGTCGGGATGTTGTTTGCAATAGGGTCTGTGCTGGCAGGCAACGATGCCGTCGCTGCGGTTTTGGGAGACGGGTTATCGGATGACTGGGTTCCGCCGCACGCCAAGGCTTGGGCCAAAGTAGTCGCCAGGGATCTGATCGCAAGCCAAGGTAAAAGTGCCGTGATGGTAGGCGCAGGGCAACCCGCTCAGGTTCAAGCATTGGCATGTGGTATTAATGAACTAATTGGCGCGATTACGGCTGGCATCGTTGAATACCGCGAGCCACTGCCCGAGGCGAACGACCCTCGCATCGCCGACCTCGTCAAGGACATCGACACTGGGAAGGTCGGCACGCTTCTGATCCTCGGCGGCAACCCCGCCTTCAACGCGCCGGCCGATCTGAACTTCAAGGCCGCGCTGCAAAAGGTCACTAAGAAAATTCACCTCGGCCTGTATCACGATCACACGTCCGAGGCGTGCGACTGGCACTTGCCGCTGGCTCACACGTTGGAAGGCTGGGGCGATGCCGAGGCCGCGGACGGCACGCTGTGTTGCGTGCAACCGCTCATCGCACCGCTTAACGGCGCACCCGCCGTCGATTCGATGTCGGATGTAACTGCCCCGCCGCGCGGTGGCCGCACGGCTCTCGAAGCGTTGATCGGAATCACCGGCATGAAGGCGAAGGGCTACGACCTCGTACGTCAGTCCTACAGCAATCGCAGCGGCATCGCACTCACCGATGCCACGTTCGACACGGAGTTCAATCGCTACAAACAACTCGGCTATCTTCCCGCCGAGAAGGACAAAGGCATCCGAAAGTCGGTGGCGATCACAGGAACGAGTGTCGCAAAGGCATTCACGAGGCTCATACAGGCTGATGCCGGGCCTGTCGCGTCCAAAGATTCGCTCGAAGTGAATTTCGTGCCCTCGTATTCGACGTTCGACGGCCGTTTCGCCATGAACCCGTGGCTGCAAGAACTGCCCGACCCCATCACGAAGCTCGTTTGGGATAACGCCGCGATCCTCAGCCCGAAGACCGCCGCCGAGTTCAGCCTTGCTACCAACGACATCGTGAAGTTGTCGGTCGGTTCCGCATCCATCGACATTCCTGTTTTCATTCTTCCCGGACACGCCGACTGGTGCCTCACACTCCCCTTCGGCCAGTTCGGCGACATGCGGATCGCCCACGTTCCGGAAGGCGGCGGCACCAACGTCTTCCCGCTTCGTACGTCGAAGAACATGCACTTCGCCACCGGCGCGACACTCGCGAAGACCGGACGCAAAGCGGACCTCGTCACCACGCAAGAACACGGCGTGATCCCCGAAGGCCGCGACATCATCCGCGAAGTGGATGTCAATCACCCGCCGCACGCAAACCCGCTTCGGCGCGAAGAGCGCGACGGCTTTCAGGCCGGTTACGGCAACCTTCAGCAACCGCGCGGCCCCGTTCGCGAGAAGCAAGAACGCTTCCCACTCGACCTCGCCCGCCCCGAACTATTGGACAGCCAGTTCCAGTGGGGCATGGTCATCGATTTGAACTCGTGTACCGGTTGCTCGGCGTGCATGGTCGCGTGCCAGGCCGAGAACAACATCCCCGTCGTCGGCAAACATGAGGTGAAACGCAATCGCGAATTGCACTGGATTCGCATCGACCGCTACTTCATGGGTAGCAACATCGAGGAACCGCGAATTGTCAGTCAACCGTTGGCGTGCGTTCATTGCGAACAGGCACCGTGCGAGGAAGTCTGCCCCGTCAACGCCGCGGTTCACTCGCCCGAAGGATTGAACCTTCAGGTGTACAACCGCTGCATCGGCACGCGGTACTGCGCCAATGCCTGCCCGTACAAGGTGCGCCGCTTCAACTGGTTCGACTTCAACAAACGCCATCTCGACGAACTGAGAACGCCGACACCGTTCGCCGAGGGGGGGGCTTCGTTCACCAAGAACCTCATGCCCGAAACGTTGAAGATGCAAAAGAACCCGGACGTGACCGTGCGGATGCGCGGCGTCATGGAGAAATGCACCTACTGCGTGCAACGCCTGGAACGCGCCAAGGCCGGTGCGAAACTCGCCGCCACGCAAGTGGCTCAGAACGCCGGGACCGGCTACGTGAAGCCGAATGAGCCACGAGCAGCGGGTTACGACCTGAATTCGCAAGGCCGCGTGATCGTACCCGATGGCATGGTAAACACGGCCTGCGCCGAGGCCTGCCCCACGCAGGCCATCACGTTCGGCAACGTTCTCGACCCGAATAGTCGCGTCGCAAAGTTGAAGCAGCGGGAAGCGGAATATCTGCTGCTCGGCGAGTTGAACACGAAGCCGCGTACGAGTTACTTGCCGCGTTTGCGGAACCCGAACCCCGACCTCGCATGACCGAAGCTCACACGAGAATTGACCACGCGCCGCGGTTCGAGGAACCGCTGCCGCGCATTCCACTGGTCTGGGGACCCACGGATTTCAACCGACTCGACGACCAGATCGCGGGCATTTCCGAAGGCTCGCAGCCCGGCTGGTGGTGGCCGGCATTTCTCATTACCGCAAGCCTACTCCTCGGCGGTATTCTCGCGGCCACCTACTTAATTTCGACCGGCATCGGAGTCTGGGGTTCCAACAATCCCGTGAACTGGGCCTTCGACATCACGAATTTCGTCTTCTGGATCGGCATCGGACACGCCGGCACACTCATCTCCGCGATTCTGTTTCTCTTCCGACAGAAATGGCGAACGAGCATCAACCGCTTTTCCGAAGCGATGACGATCTTCGCCGTACTCTGCGCCGGCGTTTATCCCGGCATCCACGTCGGACGATTCTGGTATGCGTGGTTCATGTTTCCACTGCCGAACGCCAATCACATCTGGCCGAACTTCCGCTCGGCGCTGTTGTGGGATTTATTCGCGGTCTCAACGTATTTCTCCATCTCGCTGATATTCTGGTACGTCGGCCTGATTCCGGACTTGGCCACGATGCGCGATCGCGCGAAAAGCCTGCGCCGCCAAAGAATCTTCGGATTCCTTGCACTCGGATGGCGAGGCAGCACCCGCAACTGGCGGCACTACGAAGTCGCCTATCTCATGCTCGCCGGGCTCAGCACGCCACTCGTACTCAGCGTCCACTCGGTCGTGAGCTTCGACTTCGCGACCTCCGTGATTCCGGGTTGGCACACCACAATTTTTCCGCCATACTTCGTCGCTGGAGCCATCTTCGGCGGCTTCGCGATGGTTCTTCAGTGCATGATTCCGGCGCGCAGCGCGTACAAACTGGAAAACCTCGTCACCATCAAGCACATCGATGTGATGTGCAAGTTCATCTTGGCCACCGGCACGCTCGTCGGATACGCCTACTGCATGGAATTGTTCATCGCCTGGTACTCCGGCAACCCCAACGAATGGCAAACGTTTCAGGATCGCGCCTTCGGCGGTGACTATTCCTGGGCCTATTGGACGATGATGACGTGCAACTTATTCATCCCGCAACTCTTCTGGATACGATGGTGCCGCCAAACTCCCTGGTTTGTGTTGGTCGTTGTGACATTCGTAAACGTAGGGATGTGGTACGAGAGGTATGTGATTATCGTGCAATCCACAAGTCACGACTTTCTTCCGGGAAGTTGGGGCCGCTATTACCCCACGTGGGTTGACTGGTTGCAAATGCTCGGCGATTTTGGTCTGTTTTTCACGTTCACTTTGCTCTTCGTTCGCTTCCTTCCGATGATCGCGATTGCTGAGGTGAAGGGCGTTTTGCCCATGGCGAACCCGCATCCGAGGCCGATTGACGAAACGGAATATCTCAAGGTGCAAGGGATCTATCCGACCCCCGATCATGCGATGGCCGCTGCATTCGGACCACCGTTGACAGCACGAGCGCAAATACATGAATCGAACGATCCTCTTTTACCATTTATTGGTTCGCCTGGAGGAAGTGGAAAGCCGTGGGGAACGGTTGCGGAGTTTGCCAATCCACACAATCTGATCGAAGCGGCCACGAAAGCCCGCGACGCGGGATACACGGCACTCGATGCCTGGACGCCATTCCCCGTTCACGGGATGATAGCGGCCATCGGGCGCGGCCGCAGTCGCTTACCTCTCTTCACGCTGGCCGGAGGACTCACCGGCCTCGGATTGTCCATCGCGATGCAGTATTATCTCAGTGCCTATTATTACCCCATCATCGTGGCCGGAAAGGAATACCGGAGTTGGGAAGCATTCGTCCCGGTTTTCTTCGAGATGACCGTGTTATTCGCCGGGTTCTTTACCTTCTTCAGTTTGATCGGATTGTGCGGGTTGCCGCGCTTCTATCATCCCCTCGACAATCACCCGACGTTCAAGCGGAGTTCGCTCGGTGGCTTCATGTTGACGATCGAGGCATCCGACCAGAAATTTGAACTCGACGGGACCAGCGTCTTCCTAGAATCACTCGGTGGAAAGCACGTGGCCACAGTGGAGTCTTGAATCGTGTATTCGATCGATCCCAATTCGTTCATGAACTGGCTCGTGGGGATCGTCCTCGCGACGGGCGTGCTGTTGCTCGGCCTCACGATTGTAGGTACGGCCATTCGCGGACTTAAAGGCCGCGCGATGTCGTATCTCGGCATGCTCACGTGTCTATTCATTTGTTTTGGAGTTGCGGCGGGCATTCTCGGCTTCCGCGGTCAATCGAGCGAGAATCGCCCGTGGCACCTGTTGTTCGATATGAAGTATCAGCCTAAATACACATCGCAAGGTGAGAGTGCGTTCTTCGGAGATGGCCGGTCGATGCGATCGCCACCAGCCGAGACGATACCGTTTGACGGCACGGATTTTTCAGCCGACGCTGGCTTCCATACGAACCCCAAGAACGACTTCCTTAAAGCGGACACTCGGTATTTTCGCGGCCTCGCAAATGCAGCCGTCCAGGAACCGGTGGAGCCGGCGTGGAAGGACGGGAATCGAGTCGAGAGCTACTATGTGAATCGCATTCCGGAGCGAGCGATCGCGCTCGCGGGGGATTGGGAATTGTTGTTTAAACGGGGAAAGGAGCAGTACAACGTTCACTGTGCGGCGTGCCACGGGTCGAGCGGCCGCGGCGGCTCGGGTTCCGACGCACATGGAATTGTGGGTGCATACCGGCTCTCGGTCGCACCGGCAGACCTGACGGCAGTCGCACTCCACTCCCAGCCCGATGGACAATTGTTCGGAGCGATCGCCAATGGTAAAGGCCAGATGCCCGGATATGGACATCAAGTGAAGGTGCAAGACCGATGGGCCATCGTTGCGTACTTGCGCGTATTGCAGTACGCTCGGAAATAGCTAATGACAACTCCCAATATCACGCCGCTCGCTCCACGCGGTTTGCCGGACGACGTTTCGCCTCTCGGAGCGCGCGCGAAGCGTCCGTTGTTCGTACTGCGCACCGTTGTCGGAGTCGGGGGGTTCTTGCTGCTGATCGGAGCAGTATCCGACGACCCCAAGCAGGTTTTCCACTCTTATTTGTTCGGGTACATCCTCGGCCTCGATCTGAGTCTTGGGGCGCTCTTCTGGGTTTTGATCCACCACCTTTCGGGTGCCGGATGGTCTGTGGGCTTAAGGCGGATTTACGAGAATATCACGCGAGCCATCGTGCCGCTTGCACTGTTGATCATCCCAATCGTAATTGGAATGTACACCGGGAACCTCCACGAGTGGTATCGTATCGTTTCGGGACCAGAACCGAGCGAACCCCACGAACTCCATCAATGGCACGTGAAGCACGTTTACTTTTCGGCACCGTTTCTGGTGGGTCGAATCTGCTTCTATTTCGCGGTCTGGCTGGGATACTCGATCCCGATGCGGAGAATGTCCGAGAAGCAGGACGCCGTTGGCGGTGCGGAACTGGCATTGAAGATGCGATGGTGGGCCCCATCGGGCACGCTGTTGCTCGGACTCACTACCACGTTCTTCGCCTTCGATTTGTTAATGAGTTTGCAATATACGTGGTTCAGCACGATATTCGGCGTCTATTTTTGGGTCGGCGGCATCCGCGGATCGATGTCGCTCGCGGTGCTCCTCGTGCTCGGCCTCCGGTGGAAGGGATACCTCCGCAACACCATCACGATCGAGCACCTACACGATGTCGCGAAGATGATGTTCGGCTTCACCGTGTTCTGGGCTTACATCGCATTCAGTCAATACTTTCTCATCTGGTATGGGAACATACCCGAGGAGACACAGTACTACCTGCTTCGCAGAAATGGAACCTGGTACGAGGCCTCGATGCTGCTTCCGATTTTCAGCTTTGTCGTCCCGTTCTTCTTGCTGCTTCCGCGTGCGAACAAGCGAAGTTCCTTCATACTCGCTGTCGCCGCGGGTTGGATTCTACTCGCCCATGCCTACGATCTCTATTGGCAGGTGCTGCCCGTGCTGCATCGCGATACGGTACGCGTCCATTGGTTGGACCTAGCGGCTCCGACGTTCATCATGGGGGTTGTACTGCTCTCCACACTGGGTGGGCTTCGCCGCGCTTCGCTGATTCCGATCCGCGATGTCTATTTGAACGAGACCATCGGTTACGAGAACGGCACGCCGTGAATCCCTCAAATTTAAACGAGAATGGAACATCGCCTGAGCGGCCGGCTGGATTTCCGTATTTCACGGCGCTGGCCACACTCGCCAGCTTGTTCCTGTTTTTCGGGCTCGTCCTTCTCTTCTACGACCTCCCCAACCCGCTGGTCGAATCTCGGCCCGAACAGCATCTCGACCCCGTCGAGAAGTTCAAAGCCGTGCGATCCCGCAACGAGCCCATGTTGGATGGGACGGATCCGACGGTGAAAATGTCGAACGGAGAATCGACCGCTGCGCTCCTGGATCGCGCCGCGAAATCCAAGAATGTCGAATCCCCGCACGGCCGGCTTCCCTTTCCCATGGAGCCGAGGAAGCCATGATCGACTCCGCAATCGCAATTCAGATTATCGTCATCGGTGCTGGCGTACTGTTTGGCACGGCCGCCGCGCTCGCGCTCGGCTGGTCGTTGAACAATGGCCAGTTCGAGAATTTCGAGCGCGGTTCGCAATCGATATTTGGGCCGGACGAACCCGTCGGAATTTCGACGGATGCGTTTCCCGCAAAGGGTGATCGTTGATGGAGACGGCTACCGCGAATCTCTCGGCCGACGAACAGCGCGAAGCGTCCGCCCGCGAACGTCGGGCCATCGATGCGTCGTGTCGCGTGCCGGTCTTGTACTTCGCGGCCAGTTCGGTGTTTTGGCTGCTCGTGGGGTCGGTGCTAGCGCTGCTGGCGTCGTTCAAGTTGCACAGCCCGTATTTTCTCACCAACACTCCAGAACTGACATTCGGCCGCGTTCGCATGGCGCACCTTCAAGCCGTGGGCCTGGGATGGTCGGCACTCGTCGGAATGGCTGCGATTGTTTGGCTCATGTGTCGCCTCTCGCGCGTCGATCTCGTGTATCCGAAATTGTTGATCGTGGCCTGCACGATCTGGAACGTCGGAATGCTCGCGGACGTCGTGGGCATCCTGATCGGGCACGGCACGTCGGTGGAATGGCTGGATGCTCCGCGCTATGCGCCGCCTTTTTTCGTGGCGGGAATCGGGATCGTCTCGGCGTGGACCGTTGCGACGTTCCGCCGCCGGCGCGAGAAGCACGTTTACGTCACGCAATGGTACATCCTCGCAGCGGTGTTCTGGCTGCCGTGGCTCTATACGGTTGCGGTGCTGATGATTTTCTGGATGCCGGCGACGGGAGTGATTCAAGCGGCCGTGAACTGGTGGTTCGGCCACAATTATCTCGGGTTGTGGCTCACGCCGATCGGAGTGGGAACGGCGTATTACCTCATTCCAAAAATTATCGGTCGACCGATTCACAGTTATTATTTAAGCATTCTCGGATTCTGGTCGCTGGCGCTCTTTTACTCCTGGGCTGGCATGCACCACCTCATCGGTGGACCGCTGCCGACGTGGCTCGTCACGGTCAGTATCGTCGGCAGCATGATGATGTTCATTCCCGTGATCGCCGTCGCCATCAATCACCACCTTACGATGTTGGGCAACTTCCATCGGCTGCGCTACAGCCCGGCGTTGCGGTTCACGGTGTTCGGTGCAATGGCGTATACCGCCGTCAGCTTTCAGGGATCGCTCGAATCGCTTCGCGATTTCAGCGAGGTGACGCACTTCACGGATTACACGGTCGCACACGCGCACCTCGGAGCTTACGGCTTTTATACGATGATTATGTTTGGGCTTTTGTACTACATGGTACCGCGGCTCACGGGGCGCGAGTGGGCCAGTTCGCGGCTCATTCGCGTTCACTTCTGGTGCGATGCCGTCGGCATCACACTGTATTTCGCGGCCCTCTCCATTTCCGGATGGTGGCAAGGCCGCATGATGAACGATCCGAACGTCCCGTTCGCCAATATCGTGGAGTACGTCACGCCGTATCGTGCGATTCGCTCGTGGGCCGGCGTGCTATTGGGAATCGGTCACGTGGCGTTCGCCATTTTGCTCGTGATGAATCTCGCCGGTTGGGGCAAGAAAACGGGTGGCCCCACGTATTTCACTCAGCCGAAGCCGCGGAGCGGAGAGTGATTCATGGATCGAGGAATGGCAATCGCCATCGGTGCGCTTCTCACCTTCACCTCGAGTTGGTTGGGGTTGGTGCTGCTCCCGTATTGGCAGATGCAAGGCGAGCAACCGTACGTCCAGAATCCGACCGACGAGCCGTACCCGCGGCCTCTCTCGAATCCGGCAATTGCGGGAGTCAAGATTTATCAGGCGAACGGATGCCTGTACTGCCATACCCAACAAGTTCGCAGTGAGAGTTTCGGCAACTGGTGGGAAGACGGGCAGATGAAAACCGGTGCGGATATCAAACGCGGCTGGGGACTGCGCCGCACGGTTTCGCGCGATTACCTCCACGATCGCCCGATCCTGCTCGGCACCATGCGGACCGGCCCCGATCTCGCCAACGTCGGTGCGCGGCGATACTCTCAAGCGTGGCACCACCTTCACCTCCTCAATCCGCGAGCGGTCAATTCGTGGAGCATCATGCCGTCGTTTGCGTTCCTGTACTCTCGCGAAAAAGTGATCGGCGGGCAGAAATCCGAGAAGGCCCTCAAACTCGGCCGCGAGTGGACGGTCGACCCCGGCTATCGCTGGAAGCCCTCGGATCGCGAATGGTCCGAGATGCCAGCCTCGAAAACTCTGTCGCTCGATTACTGGCTGACGAGTGAAGAAGAGGAATTTCAAATCGTTCCGACGAGCGGGGCGGAGGAACTCGTCGCCTATTTGATGGAGCTTCGCAAAGCCGAGACACCGCTGCCGGAGGCGAAGGAATGAGCGAGCCGCAATCGAACGAGCCGCGCGGTGAAGTGGAAGAACCCAACACCGGAATCGCCGGTCAAGACACCGTTCAAGCGATGCACGACATTTTCATGCGCGAGCAGGCGGAGCCGCGCGATGGCTTCGAACCGGTGCCGATGTGGGTGCCGGTGCTGTTTGCAGTGCTGTTGATGTGGGGGGGGTACTACCTCGGTTCGAACTCAGGGGATTTTCGCCGCGATGCGTTCGACACGGTGCAAGTGAAGCCTCCCGTTTTGCCTTCGGACATGCCCGCGATTCCCGATCCCGATCCGAAGACGGTGGCCGACTTGATGAAGATCGGCGAAGCGAAGTACCGCTCGGTGTGCATCGCATGCCATAAGTCGGACGGCAACGGCGATGCGAATCCGAGCCAGCCGTACCCGCCGCTGGCCGGTTCGGAGTGGGTCGCGGGAGTCGAGGCCTCTGCGGCGCGACAGGTCCGCATCGTCCTCTACGGATTGCAGGGGCCGATCACCGTGAAAGGCAAATCGTACAGCGGGCAGATGCCGGCTCAGGGCGGCGCGATGAAGGACTACGAGATCGCCTCGGTTCTCACCTACGTGCGGAACTCCTTCGGGCACAAGCTGGACGCGGACGACGCGAACCCTGCGATCTCGACTACCCTCGTGAAGGCCGTTCGCGCGAAGCTCGGCAAGAGGGAAGCCGTGACCGCTCCCGAGCTCCTCAAGATTCCACTCGATTTCACCGACCTTCCGACCGCGAAGCGGGATGAGAAGAAATAACACTGCCACCGATGTACTTTCGGGCTGCGACCATTGTGGTAGCCCGCACTCAGGCGCTGGCCTTCGCGGTCGCGCGTGGAGCGGCCTCGCGCCCGGCACCTATTGCTGCTACGGTTGCCTGAGCCTGGGTGAACGCGAACGCCGACCGCGCCAATCGCCGACCGACGATCGATCCAAGCTCGGCAGCCTCGGCTTCCGCCTCGGTATCGCGATGGTCGTCGCCGGGCAGTCCACCATGTTCAGCCTCGCCCTGAACCTCCACGACGACGTTCCCACCGCGGTTCGCTGGGCCGTGCAATCCCTGATTCTCGCGTCCACGATGCTCGTCGTCGGGCTGCTCGGAGTGCCGCTGTTTCGGGCCGCGATGGCCGAACTGCGCCGGGGGCGAATCACCATCGAGGCGCTCTTCCTCCTCACCATGACCGGCGCGCTGGCTGCTTCGCTTCAGTCGCATTTCTCGGGAACGGGGAAGGTCTATTTTGAAGTCGTGTCGATCTTGCTGGTGGTCTACACGGTCGGGAAACTGGTGGGGGCGCGGAGCCGGGCGCGAGCCTTCGAAGCGTCGCATGCTTGGCGTGGGGAACTCAGCCTCTGCCGCCGAATCGACGAACGCGGTCGGGCAGCGTTGACGGCCGTTTCGGAAATCGTCCCCGGCGACGTGGTCGAGGTTCACGCGGGCGAATCGATTCCCGTGGACGGCACGATCCAATCGGGAACGGGGTTCGCGAGTGAAGCACCCGTGAGCGGTGAACCCTTCGCGGTGCTTCGCCGACCCGGCGACTGCGCTCTGGCCGGCACCATCTCGTTCGACGCGACCTTCCGCATTCGCGCCAGCCACTGCGGAACCGAACGCCAAATCGATCGGCTCCTCGCGGCGATGGAACGCGCCAGAACGGCCCCGCTCTCGCTCCAATCCCAAGCCGATCGGCTGGCGCAGTGGTTCCTACCGCTCATCGCGTTCACGGCACTCGGCACGTTCATTTACTGGGCCGCGTTCACGCCGCGAGGCTGGGACGCCGGGCTGTTCAACGCCATGTCGGTGCTGCTCGTGGCGTGCCCGTGCGCGATCGGCCTGGCAACTCCGCTCGCGATCTGGACGGCCCTCGGCCGGCTCGCCGACCGCGGGCTCCTCGTTCGCTCCGGCGATGTACTCGAACGCCTGGCCGAGGTCGATTGCGTCTTCCTCGACAAGACCGGCACGCTCACGGAAGACGGGCTTCACATCCGCGAAATCGTCACAGCGGCACGCGGCGAGGAACGCGAGAAATTGCTCGGCTGGATGGCGGCCGTGGAGTCGCATTCGAACCATCCCATCGCGAAGCCGTTCGGCGACTTGTCGCGCGAAGTCGATGGGGAAGTGGTGAGCGTGCGAACGATCCCCGGCAACGGCATCGAAGCCGACATTCGCGATTCGTTGGGAACCGAACGCACCATTCGCATGGGTCGGCCGGAGTGGATCGCACCGGAGCGGAAATCGACCGACGACGGCCACCGAATCGATGTGGACGTCGATGGAATCTGGGCGGCGAAAGCGCTGCTCGTGGAGCGACTGCGGCCCTCGGCATCCGAAACGCTCGAACAGTTTCAAGCACTCGGCCTCACCGGCGAGATCCTCACGGGAGATCGCAGTGCGCGAACCGAGCTGCCCGTGGGCCTCGTCGTTGAGCGGGGCTTGCTTCCCGACGAAAAACATCAACGGATTGTGAGTTGCCGGGCGGCTGGGGGTAAACCCTTGATGGTGGGCGACGGCATCAACGATGCCTCGGCCCTGGCCGCGGCACACGTCGGGATCGCGCTCGCTTCGGGAACCGACCTCGCCGTCGAAGCCGCGGATGCGACCCTTTACGGTGGGGACCTTCGCGTGTTGCCGTGGGCCGTGGCGGTGAGCCGCGATGCGGTTCGCACCATTCGCCTTGGGCTCGCTTGTGCCGCACTTTACAATCTAATCGGGATCGCGCTCGCGGCGGCGGGGGTACTCCACCCGATCGTCGCCGTGCTGCTGATGATGGTGTCGAGCCTGTCGCTGATCGCGAGTTCGGCGCGCGTGCGAACTCCCGCACTTCACTGCTCGAACGCCCGCCCGAACCGGGGGATTCTGGTTCGAAGTCTCGTTCACTTCGCAGCTCTCGCGGCTCAACCGTTCGTGCTAATGGCACTGCTGGAATCGGCGCGAGACACGGCAGTCGCACTTCCACTGATCGCCGGATTCGCACTCGCGGCACTGGGCACGGCATGGGCCTGGAATCGATGGGCCAGCATCCCGCACGGGCTCGACATGTGCCTGGGCATGCTCTCGCTGGGCAACCTCGGAATGCTCCTGGGTTGGTGGGCAGACAGTGGCTTTGGGCCGCTGCGCGAGGCCGGTTGCCGCGAGTGTTGGCAAGCCGTCCTGAACGGCTCGGCGGCACCCGGGATGTGGATCGGCATGTTGCTCTTCGCGAACCTGGCGATGCTCGGCTTGGGCCGACGGTCGTTGCCGAAGGGCCATCACATGTGGGCCATGTTCACGGGCGGAAACCTGGGGATGCTCCTCGGCATGATTGGCGGAAGTTGGGCCGCGTCGAACTGGGAAGTCGATTCACTTTTCGCTGCGGTTCTCACTTCACTCGCATGCATGACCCTGGGAATGCTCGCGGGTATGTTCGCGGGAACCTGGCTGGTGGAGCGCTTGCTTACAAGGGTGCCGGCAAATCGCGGCGCGTGAAGACCCTCAGCGCGACCGCGTAGCCAATCGCGCCGATAGCGAGGAGCATGCCCACGGCTGGGATCGAACCGATCGGGGAATCGCTTCCCCAGACGGCGCGGAGGTCCGCGCTCCACTCGTCGCGCAGCATGATCTTTTGAGGCTGGTAGTAGTAGAAGACGGTGAACGGGCGGAGGAACGAGGCCGAGTCCCAGAGTTGGCCGAGCACGTTCGCGATGAACATGAGCAGCATCGCAAGTACGCTCAGGCCGATCACTTTCCAGCGGCTGCGGCCGCACGCCGAGATAGCCATGGTGATGCCGCTGATCGCGAAAATGAGGCCGGCGAGGTTCGCCAGCGCGGGCAACTGAACCCGCCCGCTGATTTCGAGCACCTCCGGTTCGGTGGGCACGCCGAGGTTCGCCAGGATCGCGGGCGGCACTTCCCGACCCAAGGCTTCTCGCACGCCGGTGTAGTCGATCACGAACGGGCCGACGGCCCAAATGCCGAACTGCGTGCCGGCGTAGAAACTGAAGCAGAGCAGCGGGATGACGATCGCATCGACGATCAGGTGTGCGAAGATGAGTCGGTTCCGCGGCACCGGCTGCGACATGAGCAGTTCCATCGTGCCGCGATCGAGTTCGCCCGCGACCGCGCCGCCGGCTCGGCCCACCGCCCACACGCACGAAAGGATCAACACCACGGGGTGCAGCAGCCCGACCGCGAGGAAGTCCATCGGCTTCTCGAAGCGCAGGTCGGCCCCGCCTAGCACCGCCTGCGACACCTTCCCCGGCCCCTTGAAGAGCACGTCTTCGAACAGTTTCGGCGGCAACTTGGCCACGCGGGCCACCGTGTTGAAGAACGGCGTGATCTCGGCCGTCACCCGTTGAGTGATCTTCACCCACAGTCCCGCGAACCCGAACAGAATCAGGCAGACGACGATCAGCGCCGGCCGAATGTCGCGGAACAGTTTGCGCACGAGAATCAGCGTCATGATTTGCTCGAAGTTTAGCCGCGACGCGGAGTCCGCGGAGCGCGGGTTCACCCGTGGTACTTGCGGTAGATCGGTGCCAGGCCCAACGGCTCGATGCGGAGGTCGTCCAGGTGTTGTTTCGCGAGCCACGCCAAGAGCACCGGCATCGGGCCGCGATACGTCAGGGTCAGGCGGCCATCGGGTGTGAGACACTCGCGCGAAAGCCGTTCGCCATCCGGGCCGTTGAACGGAAACGTGTCTAGAACGCGGGCCGAAACGGAACGTCCATCGCGGAGTTCCGACATCGCTTGCACATGCACGAGCTTCCCGTGCCGCAAGATGCCGACCCGATCGCAAACGGCTTCCACTTCTTGCAGCACGTGTGAGGAAAAGAGCACGGCCTGGCCGCGAGCCTTGGCGCGTTTCAACTGTTCGAGCAGTTCGTCGCGCATGTTCGGGTCGAGCGTGTTGGTCGGTTCGTCGAGAACGATCAGCGGCACCTTCGGCACCAGCACGGTGAGCAGCGCGACCTTGCGCTTCATGCCGGACGACATGTGCGTGAGCGGGCGGTCCACTTCGATGTCCAACTTCTTGGCGAGGTCGTCCACTTCCTGGCCGGGCGTTTCGCCGCGGAGCCCGGCGAGGAACGTCACGAGTTTGCGGCCGGTCATGTTCTCGTAGAGCCGGAGTTCGCCGGGCAGGTAGGCGACTCGCTTGCGAGCCTCGATCGACCGTTCCCAGCAATCGAACCCTCCGATTTGGGCCGAGCCGAGCGAGGGCCGTAGGAAGCCGAGGAGGAGCCGGAGCGCGGTGGTTTTGCCGGAACCGTTGGGGCCGAGGAGGCCGAACACTTCGCCGGGCGCGAGGGCGAGGTCGAGCGAATCGAGGGCGCGGAACGTGCCGTAATCCTTGGTGAGATTTCGAGTGACGAGGAGCGGCGTGGTCAAGTCGTTTACCGCCGGGAACGTGGATCGCGATGGGCAAGAATAGTGTAGTGGCTCGCGGGGCAGGCTCAATTATTTCGCATGGCGGCCTTGCAGTTTGCCAGCGCGATGATGGCGTTCGCGGTCGCCACGAGCGGTTCGTTCTCGCGAACGAGTTCGACGGGGTTCGCCCAACTGCCGTCGGCCTTCTGGCGTTTCACGAGTTCGGCAGAGAGTGCCTCGGCCCACGGCTTGCCGCCGGCTTCCGTCACCTTCGCGGCCCGCAGGGCTTTGGAAACGGACGCCGCGTAGTAGAAGTAGACGGCTTCGCGATTCCGTTCGTGGGCCGGGACGTACTTGCCGGGATGGGTGTCGGCGCGGAAGTGAGTGACGAGCCATTGAGTCGCGGATTCGATTCGAGCGGGCTCGGTTCCGATGATCTGAAGTCCGCGAACGCCGTCGGCGGTCGTGCTGCCGTAGGAGTGAAAGCGGCCGCCTTCCCCGCCGGCCTTGTTCCGCACGGGATCATCGTAGATGAAGTAGAAGCCGCCGTCCTCATTCTGGCATCGCTTGAGAAACATCTCGGCCGCTCGATACACTTCGACATCCTTCACACCCGCTGCCCGGAGTGCCTCCAAGGCGAAGACTGTTGCTGAGAGGTTCGATTCGATGAGAGGTGGGGCAACGGCGTTGGGCTCAGGCTTCTTCGGAAGGAGCCGGCAGTAGCCCCAACCGCCGTACTGTTTGTCTTCGGGTTGCCAGCCGAGTTTCTCGGTGAGTTGGCGATCGAGCAGGTACTTGAGCCACGCATCGCGGGCCTTGAGGAGGTCTTTACTCGTCACCTGCGAGAGGATCTCCCCTTTGCCCCCGATCGCGACCTTCGAGGCGTGGATTTTCTCGTACTGCGACAGGACGAGGATTGCAAGCGAAGCTGTATAGACTGGGTAGTCGAGCGCTCCCTCACCTCCCACGACTGTGCCGTCGGGCTTGATGAGATTCGCCAGGAATTCGCACCCATCAAAATCGTTGTTGTGCTGCACATCTTCAAGACGGTTTGGACGTGGCTCGTCTTCCTCGCCGACGCGAATCGCTTCGAGAGCAAGCGCCGTCAGTGCCGCGCCGTCTTTGAATGTGGCATAGAGATCCGAGCGCCAGGCTCGGTCCGGAGATTGTTGCTTGCGGAGGTAGGCGATACCGCGCGCGATCGCGTCTCGGCATTTGAATTGAGCACTGATTCGGCGCGCGAATTCACTGTTCGGATCGAGTTCTATGACCTTGAAGGGCGGCTTCTGATTATCCTCGCGAAGTCGTTCCTGCTCGGCCTCCGCAATCGCTCGCGCGCCGTCCGCTTCTCGTTGCACCTCTTCCAGTGCCTGCTGCCGCGCCCCCTCGGTTCTCACGAAGAAGTACACGGTCCCGGCCACGAGGAACGCGGCCACGATCCCGGCTCCGGCGAGCAGTGTGCCTCGGTCGCGCATGTTGGCTCCTCGAACCGATCGCCAGATAGCGGCCGGTTCACCGGCCGTCCGAATTGGTTGCGCGAAAACGGCCGGCAAGCCGGCCGCTATCTGACAGAACCAGTCGGATCACTTTTTGTCGACGTTCAGCGCGTCGACGGGGAACTGGGTGCGGTCGGCCATCAGCACGAGCAGTGCGGCCGCCGTGCAGAACGTCTTGCCCGTGATGCAGTGCTGCCCCGCCCAACTGCCGTCCTTGTCTTGGGCCTTCTCCAGGCCCGTCGTCATCTTCGCGTCCCAGTCGGTCCAGTCCTTGCCGCCCTTGATGATGAGCGCCTCGCTGATGTTGAGGAAGCTGAGGAACTCTTCGCCGCCGTTGGAGCCGAAGCCGGACACGAAACGGTCGTCCTTCACGGTCTTGGCGAGATCGCCCTGCACCTTGTCGTTGTCCTTCTCGGCCAACTTCAGACCCTCGATGGTCTTCTCAGCGCGGGTTCGCTCTTCCTTGGTGGCTTTGGAGTCCTTGAGAATGCCCTCGGCCTTCTTGCCGTCGACGCGGAGGCCGTTGACGAAGTCTTGCGAATTGCCGCCGCCCTGGCCGAGGGAATAAAGCCGGACGCCAGCATCGCCACCACCGCCGCCGAGACCACCAGCACCGCCCGGAGCCGGCTTACCGAGCGCGAAGCTTTCACCCGCCAATCCACCGCCCCTCACCGCGCCACCGCCGGCCATCGCCTTGCCTTCGGCCGCGCCCTTCGACTGCGCCAAGGCTCGGTCGAGCACCTTCTGATCGATCTCGACGCCGTTCTGCTTCGCCCGTGCGAAGCTCTTGTTGGCGATGCCCACGGAAAGCGTCGGAGCCCAACCGCCGTTGTTGGCGAACCCACCGTTCGCATCCTGGTGCTTCACCATTTTGTTCATGGTCTTTTCGAGTGCGGTCGTGAGCCGCTTCTCTTCGGAGCCGGCTTTGCCGCGCATCTCGGCGAGCACGAGGTTCACGAGGAAGGTATCGACGTACGGCCCGATCTTGCTCTGAAGCTGCGTGTTGCGAACGTCCGTGACGTAGAGCGAATCCTTGTCCGCCTTTTCGACGCGGGTGAGGATGAACTTGAGTCCCTTGCTCACGTTCTCCTTGAACGCGCCTTCGCTGGGCGTGTGGCCGGCGCGGAAGAGTGCGAGAATCGCGAAGCAGGTGTTGCCCACGTCCGACGGGTCTTCGACGGTCTTGCCTTCGACGCGTCCGCCGGCCTTGGGGTCGATGGCGGTTCGCCAGCCGCCCCCCTGATTCCAGCCGCCGTCTTCCTGTTGATTCTTGACCAAGTATTCGAGGCCCTTCTTAGTGGCGGCACCGAGCGGCTTCGCGTCCACGGCCGTCTTCGTGGCGAGCCTCGCATCCGTGATCTTCACGGGCGTCGCGGGCACGTCCTCGGGAGCGAGCCGGGGCGGCGACTTGCTGGGGTCGGAGAGCGGCACCGTCCCAGTTTTGGGCGGTTCCGCAGTGAGGTATCCGCTGCCAACGACACCTGCGACACCGAGAGCGGCGCTAAACGCCAAAGGCCGAATCCACTTCTTCATCGCATCCTCCGACCTGTGAACGAGGGAAAGGCGAACCGTGAGGAACGTTCCTCACTCTACCCACTCAGACGCGAAAAGTGGGTAACGTGTTGGTAACACCTGGGTCCGTGGGCGTCTCGCCCGCGCGCCCGGCTCGGCGTCCGTACAATTCCCACATGAACTTTGAACCCACCCGTTTGCCGGAATTCCTGGAGGCGGCGGTACGCGCGGCTCGCCGCGGTGCCGAGATTCTCGAATCGTGGCGAGCCCGCTTTTCCGTGAAGGAAAAGGCCCGCGCCGATCTCGTGACCGAAGCCGATCAGGCTTCGCAAGACGCCATCAAAGCGATGCTCCTCGGTCGCTTCCCCGAACACCACTTCCTCGGTGAGGAAGACTCAACCGGCAAGCCGATCGAATCGATGCGGCCCGCGGCGGACTCCCCGCCCACCTGGATCGTGGACCCGCTGGACGGCACGGCAAACTACGTCCACGATATGCCGGCGTACTGCGTCTCGATCGGCCTCTGGGCCGATGGGCAACCCGTCCTCGGCGTCATCCTCGACCCGCGCCAGAACGAACTCTTCACGGCGACCACGGGAGGCGGAGCGCACCTCAACGGCAAACCCATCCACGTGAGCGCCACGCCAACCGTTCGCGATGGGCTCATCGCCACTGGCTTCCCCGCCAACTTCGACAAGCAGCAGAAGAACCTCGCCATCTGGGCGAAGGCTTCGGAACACGTGCAAGCCCTCCGGCGAAACGGCTCCACGGCCCTCAGCTTGGCCTACGTTGCGGCCGGGCGGTTCGACGGCTACTGGGCGTTCGACAATTGGCCGTGGGACGTGGTCGCGGGGTTCGCACTGGTTGCGGAGGCAGGCGGTACGGTCACTTGTGCGGACGGCAGCCCCTGCGACCCCTTCCGCCCCGATAGTCTGGCCACCAACCGGCACATCCAAACGGAATTGCTGCGAATTATTACTTCGTGATGCCGTTGCGATACCACCCGGCCCCTGACGGGGCTCGGCTCGCCGAGAACCATCGAGAATCCAGACTATGGCTACTGCATTCCCCGACGTACTGCCCGACGAAGACACCGAGACCCGCACGCGTCGGCAACCGCCCTATGCCGTGATCCTCCACAACGACGACCTCAACGGCATGGATTTCGTCGTGGACGTACTGCGCAAGGTGTTCACTTACACTTCCGAGAAGTGCCTTCAACTGATGATGGAAGCGCACGAGAAGGGCCGCTGCGTGGTCTGGGTCGGCACGATGGAAGTGGCGGAACTCAAGGCCGATCAGATTCACTCGTGCGGCGCGGACCCCGCCATGAAGGCCAAGGGCGCTCAACCGCTCGGCGTCACGGTCGAACCGATGGCGTGAATCGAAACCCGGTTTCTGCTTTGGAAACCGGGTTTCTTGGAACGTCACAAGAAACCCGGTTTCCAAAGCAGAAACCGGGTTTCAACGGCCGCGGACCCTAGGTCACAGCCCCACGGCCACGGGCTCCGGTGCCTCCACGGCACGGTACACGGTCTTGGTACACCGGAATCCGAGCGACCGGTACATGCGAACCGCCGAGAGGTTCCGCGCGGTCACTTCCAGATACGCTCGCTTCGCACCGCACTTGATGAAACCCGCCAGCGCCCGCAGCATGAGCGCCTTCCCGAGCCCGCGACCGCGAAACTCGGGCACCACGCCTACGTTCTGAATTCCGCCGTGTCCCGCGCCATCGATCACGCCTTGCACCGTGGCCACGCAGTTGCCGGCGATCCCCGTAGCATCGGACTCGGCTGCATTTGAAGTTGCAACGAGCCAGGTGGCTTGCGGGCAGAAGCCGGGGCGCTCGCGAATTGCGGTCATGAGTTCGCGGCAACCGCCCAGCGATGCCAGGCAGCGAAAGATGATGGCGTCCGTTTCATCCTGAAAGCTGAGTGCCTTGACCTCGGCGTGGGCGAGGCAAAGTGAATCGCGCCAGGGAATCCAGTGGAACCCAACGGGGAGGGAAGCACCGGCTGGAAGCACGGTGCCACCCGGAACTGCAC
>JAYTGN010000243.1:0-11938 GCA_043733485.1 Gemmataceae bacterium | reverse complement strand
CTGCTCGGCAGGGTCCGCTCTGAAGCGGGTTATGGGCTGAAGGAGTCTGGCACTTTCCTTGATTGGTGGCACATGGATTCAGCCAGGGTGATCTAGCTACCCTTAAAACCGCGAAGGGGGCCGGACGTGAGTGATACGCTGCCGTTTGGCCCTTGCACACCCGCCGATTCATCACTCGACCCCGAGTTGAAGCCGCTGGCCGTGGGAGGCACTCAGTTAGGCAAGTTGCTCGGGCTCGGGCTGCGAACCATTCGATCAATGGACGCGCCGCCGGCCGATTGCCTCGACCGATCCGGCTTGGCGGCTCAGTCCGCTGGCGGCTCGCCGAAGTCGAAGCCTGGCTCACCGCCGGCGCTCCAAACCGTGACGAATGGGAGGCCCGCAAAGCCGCTCTACCCGGAGTAAGGGGGAACCGGTGAGCGACTCCCTCGAAAAACCCATAGCCGAACCACGGCTGCCGCTCGATGCTCCCGACGATCCTCACCGTCTGGCAGGATGCTACCTCGAATCACTTCGTGGACGGGAACCGCTTTCGCTGCGGTTCTGGCGCTCGGAGTTCATCGAGTGGAACGTCCGCGGCGAGCCGGGAAAGGGACCATCGCCCGCGTTCTGAAAGAACTGGTCGGACCGAACAACGTGGCGGGGCCGACGCTCAACAGCCTGACGACGAATTTCGGGCTTGCTCCGCTGCTCGATAAGCCCGTGGCCATCATCGACGACGCGCGACTCAGTCATCGATCCGACGCCGCCGTTGTGACTGAACGCCTGCTCACAATTTCGGGCGAAGGCACGATCACCGTGGACCGAAAGTTTCTTTCGCCGGTCAACGCCAAGCTACCCACGCGGTTCGTCATTATCTCAAACGAACTCCCCCGGCTTGGCGATGCATCCGGGGCGCTCGCCGGCCGGCTAATCCTCTTGCGTTTCGTCAAGACGTTCTACGGCCGCGAAGATCATAGCCTGACGGAACGGTTGCTCACCGAACTCCCTGGCATCCTGTTATGGGCCATCGAAGGATGGAAGCGTCTGCAATTGCGTGGGCGGTTTATTCAATCGGCTACGGGGGCCGAACTCGTCAACGAGATGGAAGACTTGTCTTCGCCTGTTGGTGCATTCGTGCGAGACAAATGCCGCACCGGACCGGGTGCCCGCGTGGAAGTGAATGAACTATTCCGCGCGTGGAAAGCGTGGTGCGAAGAGCATGGGAAAAAGGAATCTGGAACAGAACAGATGTTTGGACGAGACTTGCGGGCCGCCGTTCCGGGGCTGGAAATACGCCGCCCGAAGCAAGGGGGCGAACGCTGGCGGGAATACGAAGGAATTCGCCTTCGCAGGGCAGATGAAGCCGAAATGGGTCCTCGTGGGTCCGCGGGGTCCGCGGACCTGCCATTGCACGCATAGGTCGAGAAAATTCGGTAGCATTCGGATTAAGGGCACAATGGAAGGGACCGCGGACCCTGCGGACCCAGACCAACAAGCGCGGTGAACGGCAAGGCTCGCTGTTTTTTCAAGGGATGAAACGAATGGACGCCGACAACGAACAAGAGTACCGCGACGAAGCCGAGCGGTTGAAACAACTGCCACGGGCAGAACAACGGGCAATCGTGGAACTGATCGGTTCCCCGGCCCGCGATCCGAAGGTATCGGAAGCGAACCGGCTGGAAGCCCGCCGCCGTTCCCGTGCTCTGGCCCGGCTGCTGAAACTCACCCCGCGGAAGAAGCGGAAATAAATGGAACAAAATCATTGACGAACAACGAGGATATTGTAACATACCCTCAGACAGAGAGAATCACAGCTAGAGGGTTGAGCAATGGCCGCGGAACTCATCGCATACATTCGCGTTTCGACGACGAAGCAAGGTGAAAGCGGTTTGGGATTGGAAGGGCAAAGGGCCGCGGTCGAAGCATGCGCCCGCCAGTGCGGTTCCCGCGTGGCAGGATGGTACACCGAGGTTGAATCGGGCAAGCGGGCAGATCGGCCGGAACTGGCGAAGGCGATTTCCCACGCCCGGCGAAGCAAGGCGACGTTATGCGTCGCGAAGTTGGATCGGCTTTCCCGCAACGTGGAGTTTTTGGCCCGTGTCATGAACTCCGGTTGCGAATTTTGCGCGGCCGATATGCCCGCCGCGAACAAGTTCATGCTTCACGTCATGGCCGCGGTTGCCGAGCACGAGGCGAAGGCAATCAGCGAACGAACGAAAACCGCGTTGGTCGCAGCGAAAGCCCGCGGAACGCTACTCGGATCGGCCCGGCCCGGACATTGGGAAGGGCGAGAGGAAGCACGGCTCGCCGGAGCGAAGGCCGGGGCTGTGGCCGCGGCGAAGTCTCACCGGGAAGCGGCGAGCACCGCCTACGCCGACCTCGTGCCGTTCGTCACTAGGCTCAAAGCCGAAGGGCTGTCATTGCGGGCAATCGCCGGCCGACTCAACGAAGAGGGGCACACAACTCGCCGCGGCCGGCCGTGGAATCAGGTTCAGG
The DNA here is from genome assembly GCA_043733485.1 of Gemmataceae bacterium. Classification (GTDB taxonomy): domain Bacteria; phylum Planctomycetota; class Planctomycetia; order Gemmatales; family Gemmataceae; genus Urbifossiella. Next base: position 9,460 of record JAYTGN010000243.1, on the reverse strand, counting down.
TGTCCCGCGTGCTGGAGCGAAGCGAATCACGGCAGTGAGTGACCCGAGTGTGTGTGGAGAAGCGACGATGACAGAACTGGAGTGGTTGACCTGTGCCGATCCGAAAGCGATGATCCAATGGCATTATCGGAGTATGAAAACACGAAAACAACGACTCTTCGACATCCATTACGATCGTCACCTTTTACTTCTTGGGACTGTTGCCGATCTCCACCCGAGGATTTTCAAGGATTGGGAACGCTATGCCGAGGGCATTGCCTCAATCGAGGATCTCGTGCTGAAACCGAGTAGCCTATTCACGGAGGGTTTCGATTTTTATCCCGGCGAGTTGTGGGAGCACGAGAGACCCGAAACCTTTGTTCGAGAGTACGGCTGGCTTAGCGACCTGCTGAGAGATATTGTCGGCAACCCATTCAGGCCCGTTGTCTACGATCCAAACTGGCTCACAACCGACGTCGTGGCCATCGCTCGTGGCATGTACGAGAGCCGCGACTTCTCCCCGATGCCGCTCTTGGCCGACGCCCTTCAGGATGCCGGGTGCGAGAACGAGGACATCCTGAACCATTGTCGATCCGCCCGCGACTTCTCACCGTTTTCGCTCATGGGCAACATTATTCAGGATGCGCAAGAGGACGTCTTGAACCATTCTCGATTCGCCGGCCCGCACGTTCGGGGCTGTTGGGTCGTTGACCTGATCCTGGGGAAGAACTAACAGCGAGGCCGCGTCATGCCGAAGCCGTACAAGCTCACCCGCCCGTATCCGCTCCCCGTCGATACCGAACTGGTGGACGTGGACGGCCGGGCGCACGTCCGCATCAAGGTTCGCGGGAAGCTCACTCTCTGCCGCGTCAGCAAAGACGGAACGAAGTTTCTTCAACCGTCGAAGCGCTGGTACTTCGACGTGCGCGACGCGAACGGCACCGTTCGCCGCGTGAAGGGATTCGCGGACTTGAAGGCGACGGAACAACTCGCCGCCGAAACGGACCGCAAGGCATCGCGGGTGCGCTCCGGGTTCACCGACCCGGCAGAAGAACACGCCCGCCGCCCGCTCACAGAACACTTGAAAGACTACGCTGCCGCGATGGAAGCAAGAGGCGGCACCGCCGAACATATTCGCCAAACCGTAGGCCGTGTTTCGTCGCTGTTCACCGGATGCGGGTTTGTTTTCTCCCTCGATGCCGACTCGGGGAAAGCGGCTGAATGGCTGAATGAACTTCGACGGGACGCGGCGCTCGAGGAACTCCCCGCCAGCGATTCGTTCACGCCGGCCGAAACCGCGAAGTTGCTCGGCATCAGCGGGGCCGCGGTCCGCTCCGCCGTGAAACGGCTTCGTTTGACCGCGACAGGCAACGGCAAGGCACGCACGTTCCCGCGTTCCACGGTCGAAGCCCTCGTGATGCGGGCGGGGCAAGGACGAGGCCCAGAAACGATCAACCACTACGTTCGCGCCGTTCGTGGGTTCTTCCGATGGCTCGTGAAAGCGAAGCGACTCGGATCGAACCCGCTCGAATCGCTGACGCTCGTGAACGCCAGTGCGGACGTTCGCCGGACTCGGCGAGAACTGACGGCGGAAGAGTTGCGCAGGCTGTTCACCGCGGCCCGCGACAGTGAACGATCCTACCGCGGGCTTGCGGGTGCGGATCGGTTTCACCTGTACCTCGTGGGTGCCGGCACCGGCTTCCGGGCAAGCGCCCTTGCGTCCCTGACGCCGACCGACTTCGACCTGAACGACGATTCGCCGATTGTGACGCTCGCCGCACGGTTCAACAAATCGCGGAAGCTGAAGGTGCAACCCCTGCCCGTGGACGTGGCCGCCGCACTTCGCGACTACCTGAACGGCAAGCCCGAGAACTTGCCGGTATGGGGCGGAACGTGGGCGCGGGATCATCGCGGGGCGGAAATGCTTCGCTTCGACCTGGACGCCGCTGGCATCCCCTACGCCATCGAAGGACCGGACGGGCTGGAGTACGCCGACTTCCACGCCCTTCGGCATTCTTTCCTGACGCTCGGCGGACGTTCGGGAATCGACCTCCGGACGCTTCAGGTGCTCGCCGGACACTCGAAACCGGAACTCACCGCCCGCTACTCGCATCGTCGGCTGTACGATCTCACCGGGGCCGTGGCGAAGCTTCCGAACCTTGTACCGACGAACACGGGCTCAGAAGAACACCCCCTTCGCATGACTGGCACCGAGGGGCTGAAAGTGGACAACTCTGTCCGTTTGGGTGTAGTGCCGGGTGTAGTGACAGGGGGCATTTCGGGGCATCAATCGGCATCGGCTCGCATTCTTCGGGCTGTCGGAGGGATGGAGAGCGGTTCGTCGCAAACCCTACAAATGCAAGCGGCCGGCGCTTCTCAGCACCGGCCCGCATCAATCTGCATCAGCGAGGATGACGGGACTCGAACCCGCAACCACCGGATCGACAGTCCGGTACTCTAACCAATTGAGCTACATCCCCAAAGAACCGGTCCACGCGCCCCGGCCATTCCTATTATTATCGCGCCCACTCCGGCTGGCAAGTCTGGAACCAGCAACGCATGAAGAAGCCCCGACCCACGCGCGAAGAACTCGTCGCGGCCGCGAACAAAACCGTGCCCGAAGTCATTCAAAATGGACTGCGCGTCCTGTTCTGCGGCATCAACCCCGGCCTTTACACCGCCGCCATCGGCCACAACTTCGGCCGGCCCGGCAACCGCTTCTGGCCCGCACTCCACGCCGGGGGCTTCACCCCGCGATTGTTCGATCCCTCCGAAGAAGCCGAACTGTTGCCCCTCGGTTTTGGCATCACCAATGTCGTGTCCCGCGCCACCGCCGCCGCCGACGAACTGACCGACGACGAAGTCCGCGCCGGCGGCAAGCGCGTCCGCGCGAAGGTGAAGAAACTCGCGCCGCGTTTCCTCGCCGTGCTCGGACTCGGAGCGTACCGCATCGCGTTCGAGAAGCCGAAGGCGATCATCGGCCTTCAAGTAGAATCGATCGGCGAAACGAAAGTCTGGGTGCTGCCGAACCCGAGCGGTCTGAACGCTCACTACCAGCCAGACGCACTCGCACGCATCTTTCGCGAACTCCACGACGCCGTTTTTCCACCGGAGCAAACATGATCCGCACACTGATTCTCGCCGCGTGTCTGTTCTCACTTCCACTTCTGCCGGCAGGTGCCGCCGATCTCGACGCGCGCCTCGAGCCACTGCTGAAAGCTCACAAGGGGACCGTTGCGGTCGCCGTGAAGCACCTGAAGACGGGCGAAGAATTCTCTCGGAATGCCGACGAGCCGATGCCGACGGCGAGCCTCATCAAGTTGCCGATCATGGTCGAAGCGTACTGGCAAGCGGCCGAGAACAAGGTGAAACTGGACAAGCCGCTCACGCTGCGCAAAGAGGATAAAGTGCCCGGCAGCGGCATCCTCACCTCGCACTTTTCGGACGGTGCCACGTTCCCACTTCGCGACGCGGTTCGCCTTTCGATCGCCTTCTCGGACAACACCGCCACGAATCTGGTCCTCGACGAAATCGGCATTCCATCCATGAACGTTCGCATGGAAAAGCTCGGGTTCAAGCACACCAAGATCAACGCCAAGGTGTACAAGGGGAGTACCACGAGCATCGATCCCGAGCGCACGAAGAAGTTCGGCCTCGGTTCGACCACGGCCCGCGAGATGGTGCAATTGCTCGAACTCATTGAGGCCGGCAAGGTGGTGTCGCCGGAGGCGTGCAAGGAAATGATCGCCCATTTGAAGACGTGCGACGACCATGAGAAGATGACGCGCCTACTGCCGGCGGGTACGATCGTCGCGCACAAAACCGGCTCGGTGAACGCTTCCAAGACCGACGCGGGCATCCTCTATCTGAAGTCCGGGCCGGTCGCGCTCTGCGTCCTGACGGACAAGAACGACGACGTCCGCTGGACGCCGGACAACGCGGCCCAGGTGCTGATTGGCAAGATCGCGAAGGAGGTGTACGAGCATTTCGGGAAGTAGAAGTGAGTCCGTTACTTCGGCGATCCTCTCGCGGAGCGAGAGGGCTCACGCCAGTCAATGCACCTTATCGATGGGACTGATGCTGCTCGGCAGCATCGGGGACGGGCGGTTGCTCACGTCGTACACCATCGCATGCGGGTCGAGGCCGAGGTTCTTGTACACGGTCGCCAGCACGCTCGGATACGGGATCGGGTCGTCCTTGGCTTCGCCGGCGGCGCTGTCGGTGCTGCCGATCACTTGGCCGGTCTTCATGCCGCCGCCGGCGAGCAGCACCGAGTTCACGCGGGCCCAGTGGTCGCGGCCCGCATCCTTGTTAATCTTCGGCGTGCGGCCGAACTCGCCCCACACGCATACCGTTACGTCCTCAGCCAAGCCGCGAGCGTGGATGTCTTGAATCAGTGCCGAGATGCCGATGTCGAAGAGCGGCAACTGCTGCCTGAGTGCCTTGAAGTTTTGGCCGTGCGTGTCCCAGAAGCCGTAAGCCACCGTGACCACGCGAGCGCCGGCTTCCACGAGTCGCCGGGCCATCAGCAGTTGGTCGTTCCACTGCGGGCCGCCGTCGCCCTGATGCCGCGACGAGCCGCGGCCGTAGCGATCCCGCGTGCGTTCCGGTTCCTTCGTCACGTCCAAGGCTTCGACCATCTTGCTGGTGCTGAGCACGTCGAAGGCGCGTTCGTGGAAGGTGTCGGTACTCGAGCCGCTAGCTTTGCGGTAGGAATCGAGATCGGCGAGCAGCGACTTGCGATTCGCGAGTTGTTCCATCGGCACGGCGAGGTTCTTCATGACGCTCACTTCGTCGCCATCGACCTTCACGGCGGCGGCGGTGCGGCCGAGCATGGCCGCGCCCGGCGAGTTGTACGGCTTGTGCTGCATCGTGGGCGAGAGGTCCACGAACGCCGGCATGACCGGATCGGTTTGGCCCTGCATCCGCGCCACCACGCTGCCCATGTGCGGCTTCTGCTCGCGCTTCGCCACGTCCATCGTCGTGCCGGTGTACATCTGCCACGCGCTGTGTTCGTCGCGCTGGCCGACGAGCGACCGCACCACCACGAGTTTGTCCATGCACGAGGCGAGCCGCGGGAGGTGTTCGCCGAACTGAACGCCGGTCACGTTCGTGGGAATCGGTTTGAATTCGCCGCGCACTTCGGCCGGTGCCTTCGGCTTCAAGTCGAAGGTGTCTTGATGGGCGAGCCCGCCCGTGAGGTAGACCATGATGACGGATTTGTGCGTCTTCTTCCCGCTGGCGGCTTCGGCCCGCATGAGCCCCGGCAACGTGAGCCCGCCGGCACCGAGCGCCCCGACCTTCAAGAAATTGCGGCGGCTGATTCCATCGCAGTAGCGGTGGCTCGAACCGAGAACGGTGAACATCGGGCGGAACTCCAGGATCCTGGCGAGCCGAAGGGCGTCAGCCCTCGGGTGTCTTGGCGGTAATTCTATTCTAATCGGCAATCGCACCCCGAAGCAACAACCAACAGCAATTCTCGGGAACCGGTCCAGGCGGAATCGGTTCGTTTCCATTTCTTTACAGTCGCTCGACTCGGGCGCGAACTTGACGATTTTAACGATTGTCGGTGGTTGATCGCCCGCCGAGTCTGATAAAACACACCTCGCCTCTGCCCCCTCACGGAGGAACCACCATGCTTCGCATCGCTCTCGTTTCCGCGATCCTGTTCGCCTCGGTCGGCTCGTCCCGCGCCGACACCCTGCCGTTGCTCGGCGTCCCTTCGGGCTACACGCCCGGCGTGCCGGTCTCGTTCGACGTCTACGCTCCGGGCCTCAGCGGCCTCACCGACTACACGCTGCAATTCACGGTCACCGCGGGCTCGCCACCGAACCCGCCCGATCTCACCGTGAATGCCACGCCGCCCAACAATCTCGGGCTCTACCCGTTCCCGAACACGAGCAACTTCAACGCGACCGTGGGCATTTTGCCCGGATCGAACAGCCTCAACGTCACGATCGCGGACTCGACTAGCGGGTTGGGCGTGAATACGCTGCTGGGTGTGAACGATCACCTCGCGACGATCTCGATCAGCCCGGGCGTGAACCTGAGCGGCCCGATCACGGTGCAGTTCACGTTGAACGAATTCACGACTTCGCGGGACGTCGGCTTCGACCTTCCCCCGGCGTTCGTGATCCTACAGAATGTGGACGTGCCGCCGGGTTCGCCGGTGCCCGCCCCGCCGGGGTTGGTCCTGCTCGGAATCGCGGGAATCTGCCTCGCCGGCCGCAACCGTTGGATGCGTGCCGCTCGCTGAACACCATCTGGGATCGCACCATGAAACTGTTCGCCGTCTTGTTTCTGGGAACCGTCGTCATGGTGCTTCCCGCCGCGGATGAACCGAAAAACGCGGACGAGAAGTTCGCCGAGACGTTTCGCAAGTGGCTCGACGAGGAATGCAAGCTCCATCCGGTGTTCGCCACGTCGCAAGGGAACCACGACTACGACGACCGGATGGACGACCTCTCGCCGGAGGCCCGCAAGCAGGATGTCGAACGAAGTCAAAAACAGTACATCCTCTTGGGTTTGCACAAGCCTCGCCAGTACTCCCAGAACGGGAAGATCGACCTCGCAATCTGGAAGCACTCGCTCGCTTACTCGCTCTGGCAAATCGACAACGACAATCGTTTCGAGTTCGATCCGCGCGTGTACGGCGAGTACATTTCGGACAGCGTGTTCGGCCTGTTCACGCAATCGACGTTGCCGCGCGAACGGAACGTGCAGAACGCGTCGAAGCGGATCGCGGCCATTCCCAAGGTCGTCGAAGCCGCGAAAGCGAGCCTGAAGAACCCGCCGAAAATTCTCACTGAGGTCGCCATCAAGCGGAACCTCGGCGCGATCGCGTTTTACGAGAAGGACATCTACGAGTTTGCGAAGGAAACTCCCGGCAGCGAGCCGCTCGGCACGCCGTGCCGCGACGCCGTGAAGGCACTCAAGGACTACCAGACCTGGCTCGAAAAGGATCTTCTGCCGCGCTCGACCGGCGAATGGCGGCTCGGCAAGGAGAAGTTCGCCAAGAAGCTCGAACTGGAACTCGATGCGGGGCTCACCGCCGATGAAGTGGTGTCGATCGCGGAGAAGGAAGCGGATCGCGTCGAGCGCGAGATGTACTACGCGGCGAAGCAACTGTGGTCGAAGCTCTTCGCGGGGAAGCCGCTGCCGCCGGACGACGCCGCGGGCCGCCGCACCGCGATCAGAAACGTGCTCGCCGAACTCGGCAAGGATCACGGCCAACCGGAGACCATCGTCGAAGACGCCAAGAAGACCGTGGACAAGATCAAACGCTTCATCCGCGACAAGAAGATTCTCACGCTCCCCGATCCGGACACGTGCAAGATCATCGCGATGCCCGAGTTTCAGCGCGGCTTCTCGGCCGCGTATTTGAACCCGGCCCCGCCGCTCGATCCGAAGGCGGACAGCCTCTACGCCGTCTCGCCGCCGCCGAAAGAGTGGAGCGCGGAACGACGCGAAACCTTCTTCCGCGAGTACAACTCGGCAATGCTCCAGATTCTCACCATCCACGAAGCCTACCCCGGCCACTACGTCCAACTCGCGTATGCGAACCGCTGCCCGTCGCTCGTTCGCAAGGTACTTTGGAACGGTTCGTTCGCCGAAGGCTGGGCCGTCTACACCGAGCAGATGATGCTCGATCAAGGCTACGGCGACGGCGACCTCTCGCTGCGGCTACACCAGTTGAAGTTCTACATTCGCGCGGTGCTCAACGCGATTCTCGACCACAAGATGCACTGCTCGAACCTGACGGACGAGGAGGCGATGCAGATGCTGGTCGGCCGCGGCTTCCAGACCGAGGCCGAGGCCGTGGGCAAGATCGCCCGGGCGAAGCAGAGCAGCACGCAACTCTCGACCTACTTCGTGGGCCGCACTGCGTTCTACAAATTGCGTCAAGACGTGCAGCGCAAGCAAGGCGATGCATTCGACCTCGGCAAGTTCCACGAGGCCGTCCTGAGCCACGGCACCCTTCCAGTGAAGTATTTGGCTGAGTTGGTGAAGTGACTTTTCGTGGTGCAAGTTTCCAACTTGCACGATGAGGCGAAGGGGAAGCGATCGCGTGCAAGTTGAAACCTGCCACTGCGGTCGCAATCTTGGTTTCGGCCCCAAAGGGGCCGTAGTCAATAGCCAGGGGTGGAGCGAGGCTTTGCGAGCGTAACCCCTGGTAACTGCGTCCCCCAAACCCATTCCCGAGCCCCGAAGGGGCGACAGTCATGCCACAATCCTTCGGCTCTATCCACATCCATCTCGTGTTCAGCACCAAGGGCCGCGAGCCGTGGGTGAAACCGGACATCGCACCGCGACTCTTCGCGTACATCGGCGGGACGCTCCGTTCCAACAAGTGCGTCCTCCTCGACGCCGGCGGCATGCCCGACCACCTCCATTTGCTAATCTCGATGAGCCGCGAGATGAGCGCATCCGAATTGGCCCGAGTCGTGAAAGCCAACTCCTCGCGGTGGGTCCACGAAACGTATCCGGACATGTCGTACTTCGAATGGCAGGCGGGCTACGGAGCCTTCTCCGTGAGTTTTTCCGGGTTGAAGGATGTGAAGGACGACATCGACAATCAGAAAGAACACCACCGCGGGATGACGTTTCAGGACGAACTTCGATTGCTGCTGACGAAACACAAACTGGAGTGGGACGAACGTTACGTGTGGGACTGACTGCCGCCCCTTCGGGGCTCGGTCGATGGTTTGTGCGGCTCCGGTTCCAGGGGTTCCGCTCGCAAAGCCTCGCTTCACCCCTGGCTATTGACGACCGCCCCTTCGGGGCTCAAGAATTGCCAACCCCGGTCCTGGTTGCACGATTTCGACCGTGCAATTTCCATGAAATCGAACAGAGGAAGCGGTAGACGAGACCTGCAAGTGATTGCCGATTTCGAAGCGGGCAGGATCAAAGCCGTTGCACCGGAGCCGACTGCGAAGTCGAAATCCCGGAAGACTCCGGTCGCTGACGCGACCGGCTCGCCAGCAACTTCCGCTTCCGCGAAATCGCACGTCTCGACCAAATCGAGTCCGGACGCTGATGCCGCCGGCTCGCAAGAATCCGTCGCTCACGCTTCCGGCTCCTTGGCGATCCGCGCACCCATTACGAAGTGGGACATCTTCTACTACGTCTACGGCCTGCTGCACCATCCGGGGTACCGCACCAAGTAAGCGGACAACCTCCCGTTTGGCGGCTCGAACGCGCATGGCCCGTCATGCGCGACAGGCGTGGAGGTTGCGAACATGCAACACGTCACGTCGATTCGGCGGTCGCGCATGGCTAGCATGATCCAAGACTGGCCAGCCGAATTTCAGGTAAATCCGAACGCATGGCCCGAACGAAAAAAAGAAGGGGAGTGGGCCATGCCTAACTCCCGAGAGGTCCCTAAGGCGAGCGGCAGTTCTTCTGTTACCCATTCCGGGGTGCGTAGGGTGGGCCGGAGCGAGGCAAGGCTTCAGCCTTGCCGAGTGAGGCCCACGTGCAT